>JAJYTH010000040.1 GCA_021793175.1 Actinomycetes bacterium | reverse complement strand
ATGTGCGCGCTCGACGAGATCGGTAGGAACTCGGTCAGCCCCTGCACCAACCCGAGAACGAGTGCTTCGAACCAGCCCATCAGGCCGCTCCCGACCTTTCCAGTGCCTCCACCGCCGTGCGCAGCACGTCGGCGCCGAGCGCCGGGTCGACGAACGGGGCCAGGCTCAACGTGGTCACGCCTGCCTCGGCGAACGCGGCCATGCGCTCGGCGATCCGCTCCGTCGGACCGAGCAACGACGTCGCGTCGAGGAACTCCAGGGGCACCGCCGCCATCGCTCCCATGTAGTCCTTGGCGAGGTAACGCTCCTGCACCTCAGCGGCGGCGTCGGCGAAGCCCATCCGCACCGCCAGGCGGTTGTAGAAGTTCTTCTCCCGGCTGCCCATACCACCCAGGTACAGCGCCGCATAAGCGCGCACGGAATCGGCGCACACGGTCCAGTCGTCACCGGGAACGAACGGCACGGTCGGCGCGATGTCGAGTTCACCGAGGTCACGACCGGCCCTGGCGGCCCCGGCCTTCAAATGGTCGAGTTGGGTGCTCGCGTGCTCGGGAGAGAAGAACACCGGCAGCCACCCGTCGGCGATCTCCCCGGTGAGTTCCAGGTTCTTCGGCCCGATCGCGGCCAAGTAGGTGGGGATGCGTTCCCGCACGGGGTGCACGGTCAACGCCAGTGCCTTGCCGGGCCCGTCCGGCAGCGGCAGCTGGAAGTGCTTCCCGGAGTAGCGCACCTTCTCCCGCCGCAACGCGGCCCGCACGATGTCCACGTACTCGCGGGTGCGACCGAGTGGCGCGGTGAACCGGACACCGTGCCACCCCTCCGACACCTGTGGCCCCGACACTCCGAGTCCGAGCCGGAACCGCCCACCGGAGAGCGTGTCCAAGGTGGCGGCGGTCATGGCCGTCGCAGCGGGAGTGCGCGCCGGGATCTGCAGTACCGCGCTGCCGATGTCGATCGACGACGTCTGGGCCGCGATCCAGGCCAACACCGTGGGCGCGTCGGAGCCGTACGCCTCCGCGACCCACACCACCGAGTAACCGAGTGTGTCGGCCTCCTTGGCCAGTGCCAGATTGGACGCGTCGTTACCAGCGCCCCAGTACCCGAGATTCAGCCCTAGTCGCACGAACGTCGACACTAGCGGGCGGCCTCCGACGAGCTGACACGCCTTCGTCACGAGCTCGTTCGAGTGACGGTTAGGCTCTGGCGCTATGGAAAGCCGTCAACTCGGCACCTCCGGTCTTCGGGTGTCCCGGTTAGGGCTAGGCACCTTGTCGTGGTCGACCAACACTGACGCCGAGGACGCCGCCAACCAGCTCGCGGCGTTCGTCGACGCCGGTGGCACCCTCGTCGACACCGCCGACATCTACGGCGACGGCGAGGTCGAACGACTGCTCGGATCTCTCCTGGGCCACCTGGTGCCACGAGAGAGTGTGGTAATCGCCACAAAGACTGTCGCTCGTCGGGGCGACGGACCATTCGACGGTGGCGCGTCCCGAGGAGCGCTGTTGTCTGCGCTGGACGGCTCACTACGCAGGCTCGGGGTCGACCACATCGATCTGTGGCAGCTGCACGCCTGGGACACCGCGGTACCGATCGACGAGACCCTATCCGCCCTCGAGTACGCGCTACGCAGCGGCAAAGTCCGCTATGTCGGTGTGTGCAACTACACGGGCTGGCAGCTGGCAACGGCCGCCGCGAACATGCGGGAGAACCGGATCGTGTCGATCCAATCGGAGTATTCGCTGCTGGAACGCGGTATCGAACGGGAAGTGGTGCCCGCCGCGGCCCACCACGGCATCGGAGTGCTGCCGTGGGCCCCGCTCGGGCGGGGCGTGCTGACCGGTAAGTACCGCACCGGCACTCCCGCCGACTCGCGCGGCGCCTCCACCGTCTACGCCGGCTACGTCGAGCAGCACCGCACCGAACGAGCGGCGCGCATCGTGGAGGCGGTCGTCACCGCGGCCGAGGGACTCGGTACCTCGCCGCTGTCGGTGGCGCTGGCATGGGTGCGGGACCGTCCCGGTGTCGTGGCACCGATCGTCGGTGCCCGGGACAAGAGTCAGCTCGCCGGTTCGCTCGCCTCCGAGTCTCTTACCTTGCCCTCTGCGATCAGGGCCGCACTCGACGACGTCAGCGCCATCGAGTTCGGCTACCCGGAACGGTGGCTGTCATGAACGTCCGTAAGTCCCGCGCCTTCCCCCGTGTCACCTCGGTGGTCCTGGCCGCCGTGCTGGTGTGGCCGCTGGTGGCCTGCGCCGACGACGGCGAGGTCCAGGACGAACTGCAGGTCGTCGAGAATCCGACAGCCGCCACCGCACCACCGTCGCCGGAAACCACGACCGCCCCCGAAGGGGTGGTGATCGGCGCGGACGACGAAGCTCCGATCGGTGACGTCACCGCGTTGGCCACGGACTCGGACACTGGCGTGCTGGCCGTTGCCGTGCAGGACCCGGATCAGGTGTTGCTCTACGACCTCGACACGCTCGAGGAACCGGCGCAGGAGCCGACAACGGTGGTGGAACTGCCCGGTCCGGCTGAACAACTCACGGTCTCGCAGAACACCCTCGTCGCCGCCGTGCCGTCCGCGAGCGTCCTCGCCCGCATCTCCCTTCCCGAGGGAGAACTGCACACGACGTCGATACGTGGCCGCCCCACCGGCACCGCACCGTTCGAGGACCGGCTCCTGGTCAGTCTGCGGGAGAGCGAAGCGGTCGCTGTCGTCGAGGACGGCCGCGTGGTGTCCACCATCCAAGGCGGGTTGAACAGCGCTGACGACGTGGTCGTGGCCGATGGGTACCCGGTCGTGCTCGACCGCCTCCGCAGCGCCGTCTTCGCCGTCGACGTCGAGGGCCGAAACATCGGTGAAGGACTCCGCGCCGGTCAGGGCGCCACCAACATGGTGACCGACTCCTTCGGACGAGTGTTCACCATCGATACCCGCCGCGGCGCCGTTCTGGCGTTCTCCACCGACCCGCTGCTGTTACGGCAGCGCTACCCGGTTTCCGGCGGTGCGTACGCACTCGCCTACGACGAGCGGCGCCACTTGTTGTGGGTCACTTTGACCGAACGCAACGAAGTGGTCGGCTTCGACGTACGCGGTGGCGAGCCGACGGAGAAGCATCGCTACCCGACCATCCGGCAGCCGAATTCGATTACGGTCGAGGAACGGACGTCCCGAATCGTGATCGGCTCGGCAGCCGGGGAAGGGATCCAGGTGATCGCTCCATGACGAATACCGAAGTCGTGACCGACGATGACTGGGAGTATCGCCGGGTGCAGCTGCCTCCGGGGGTCTCTCGTTTGACCGCGACCGTGCAACTGTCGTTGCAGGCCGAGTTCTCGGGTTGGGAATTGTCCAACGTCCGGCTGTATTCCGACGGCACCCGCAAGATATGGGTGCGTAGACGTCGCTCGTCGACTGCGGCGGGCCTGCTGCCCGGATTCATCGTCTAGCTCCGGGCAGCGCTTCTTCCGAGCTGCTTTTCCGGCTCCGATAGGGATGCTGTCAGCGACCCTATCGGCTCGCTGTGTGCCCCACACCGACCTTCGCCCAGGGGAAGATCCAGGAACGCCGTGAGTCAGCGGAACCGTTCGGGGTCGCCGGCTCCTTCACGCACGATCTCCGGAAAACCGTCGGAGAAGTCGACCACGGTGGTGGACTCGGCACCGCAGTCACCGGAGTCCAGCACCACGTCCACCACCGTGTCCAGACGTTCCTTGATGTCCCACCCCTGGGTCATCGGCTCTTCCTCGCCGGGCAACAGCAGCGTGCTCGACACGATCGGCTCACCCAGTTCCGCCAGGAGTGCCTGTGCCACCGCATGGTCGGGAATACGTGCGCCGACGGTCTTCTTCTTCGGGTGCCATAGCTGACGCGGCACCTCCTTCGTGGCGGGCAGGATGAACGTGTAACTGCCCGGCACAGCGGATTTGATGGCACGGAACACCGTGTTGTCCATGTGGACGAACTTCGCGAGCTGCGCGAAGTCCCGGCACACGAGGGTGAAGTGGTGCCGCTGGCCCAGCTTTCGGATCGCGCGGATACGGTCCATGCCCTGCTTGTTACCCAGCGCACAACCCAACGCGAAGCAGGAGTCGGTCGGATAGACCACGACACCGTCCGACCGCAACGCTCTCACCGTCTGTGCGATGGCGCGCGGCTGCGGGTTACGCGGGTGCACGTCCACATATCTCGCCACGCCAACAGGCTAGGTGATGCGCGACACAAAGACCACCACGGTGTCCCGACCCACCGAGCCGGTTTCGACACCCCCACCGTGGCCGGCCGTGATCGGCTGTGATCGTCGCCGGACGCCGAGACCCCGAGGACGGCTGGCACAATCTGGGCACATGACCGAACAACCACAGCGCCCCACAGTCAACCTGTCCCGACGACGACTGATCTCGGTCGCGCTCATGACGGTTGTGGGGATCACTCTGTTCGTGGTCGCGATCCTCACCACCGAACCGAACTGGATGATGTGGTTCTTCGGCGTTCTCATGTTGCTGAGCGCTCTCGCGTTCTGGACCACCTACGCCATCTACCTCCACAAGCGCCGCAACGCCGGGCGGTGAGCCGCTCGAACGGGACCACCGTGCCAACGACACGGAAGGGCGCGATGGCAGCTGATCGGCCGGTGACCAGGCGATACTCCCGCGACTGTCCGACCTGAGTGTGTACAACGAACTGGGCGGCGCAGTCCTGCAACGTGGTGGTTAGTTCGGTCGGGGCGGCCTCGCCGTGGTTCTCGCGACCACCGGATAGTCGGGGCAGCTGGCACAATCCGGGCGCATGATCGAACAACCACAGCGCCCCACAACCAACCGATCCCTGCAAGAACTGGCTCCGGCCGCGTTCATCTCGGCCATGGGGATCATGCTGCTCGTAGTCGTGGTCCTCGCCATCGAACCGACCTGGCTGAGGTGGCTCGTCGGCATCGCCATCGGGCTGAGCGAAGTCGCGTTCTGGGCCCTCTACCTCACCCATCGTCGCAAGCGCCGCGCCACACAGTGAGCCGCTCATCCGGGTCCGGCCGCGGGCGCCCATGGATACGTGAACGGAGGACGAGATGAGTGGCTCCGTTCGCGGGTGATGAGGACATGTCGGCTGACAAACCGTGCCACCCGGCCCCAGTCGCGGTCCACAGTGGAGAACTTTGGCTGTGGACCGACCCCGGGGCCGGGTGGCGCGACTCAGCCGCGTTGGTCCGCCTGCAGAAGAGCGCGCTCGGTGAGTACCCGGGCCAGGTGACGGCGGTACTCACTCGTCGCGTGCGGTTCGTCGGCGGGGCTGGTGCCCTCGGCCGCCAGACGAGCGGCCTCGCCGATCGACGCGCCGTCGGCCAGGGCCCGCTCGGTGGCTTCGGCCCTCATCGGCGTTCCCGCCATGTTGATCAACGCGACCGCCTGTCCGCACACGGCCACGCCCACGATGGCCCAGTCGATGGAGCGGCGCGTGAACTTCTCGAATCCCCACCCCACGCCGGTCCGTTTCGGCACGCGTATCTCGGTGAGCACCTCGTCCGGGCCGAGGGCGGTGGTGAAGGGACCGAGGAAGAACTCCTCCGCCGCGATAGTGCGCTGACCAGTCCGGGTACGCACAACGAACTCGGCGTCACAGGCCAGCAACGCGGCGGGCAGGTCAGCCGCGGCGTCTCCGTGCGCCACCGACCCTCCGATGGTGCCTCGATGCCGCACCTGGGGGTCGCCGATCGTGCCCGCGACATGTGCCACCAGCGGCACGTGTCTCTCCAACAGCGGGTCGGACACCAGATCGTGGTAACGGGTCATCGCCCCGATCGCGATGTGATCGTCCTCGTCTCGCACATAGGACAGTTCACGCAGTCCCGCGATGTCCACGACGATCTCGGGCGCGGCCAGGCGCAGCTTCATCAACGGCAACAGTGAGTGCCCGCCCGCCAGAAGCTTCGCCTCGTCACCGTGTTCGGCCAGTACGGCCAACGCGTCGTCCACGGAGGACGCCCGTCGGTATTGCAAAGCGGCAGGGATCACTGGCCGACCTCCTGACCGGACGCGTCGATCACCGCATCGACGATGTTCTGATAACCGGTGCAGCGGCAGAAGTTGCCCTCGATCCCCTCGCGCACCTGCTCCCGCGTGGGTTTGGGGTTCTCCTCCAACAACGACGCCGCCGCCATGATCATGCCGGGGGTGCAGAAACCGCACTGGAGCCCGTGCCGTTCCTTGAATGCCGTGCGCAGCGGATGCTCCTGCCCGTCCTCACCACCGGCCAGCCCCTCCAGCGTCGTGACCCGGTGGCCGTCCGCCTGTGCCGCCAACATCGTGCAGGACTTCACCGACTCGCCGTCCACCAGGACGGTGCACGCACCGCAGGACGTGGTGTCGCAGCCGACGTTGGTGGCCGTCAGCCCGGCGACATCGCGCACGAAGTGCACGAGCAGGGTCCGGTCCTCGACCTCCTCGGAGACCGTCTGTCCGTTGATCTCGATCGTGACGCGCAACGCTGTCAATCCGCCTCTCGTACTCGCGCCAGTGCCTCCCACACCCGCATCGGGGTCGTAGGCATGTCGATGTGTGTCACGCCGAGGTGCGACACCGCGTCCACCACGGCGTTCTGCACCGCGGGCGTCGACCCGATGGTGGCGGCCTCGCCGATACCCTTGACTCCCAACGGGTTGCGGTCGGTGGGAGTGGCCATATCCACCAACTCGAAGTCGGGTAATCCCGTGGCCGTGACGAACGAATAGTCCGCCAACGTGGCCGTGGTCGGGTTGCCGTCGGCGTCGTAGTCCATCACCTCCAGCAACGCCTGCGCCACACCTTGCGCCAGACCGCCGTGCCGCTGTCCCTGGAACGTCACGGGGTTGAGCACGGGTCCGGCGTCGTCCACCGCGACGATGCGCCGCAACGTCACCTTGCCGGTGAGGGTGTCCACCTCGACCACCGCCAGGTGGGCGCCGAACGGGAACGTCGGTCCGACCTCGTCGAACCACACGTCCGCGGACAACGCTCCGGGTTCGGCCTCGGCAGCCAGGTCCGCCCAGCTCACAGAGCCGGCGGCCCCGGCCCCGCGCACGCGCCACGCGCCCGCCTCGACATCCAGTTCGAGGTCATCGGCCGACGCCTCCAGCGCATCGGCCGCCAGTCTGCGAGCCTTGTCGATCACGTCGTCGGCGGCCTTACGGATCGCCGAACCACCGAACTGCAACGACCGCGACCCCATCGTGCCCACCCCTTTGGGCACCTCGTCGGTGTCTCCGTGCCGCACCGTGATCCGGTCCATCGGCACGCCGAGCCGGTCGGACAGCAGCATCGCCAGCGTCGTGTGAATGCCCTGACCGTGCGGTGAGACGCCGGTGTACGCGGTGACACTGCCGTCCGGGTTGATGTCCACCCGGCCACTGTCACCCTTTCCATCACCACCGGTGATCTCGACGTAGGTCGACATCCCGATCCCCAGCGCGACTGGGTCGCCCGCGGCGCGCCGTCGCGCCTGTTCCGCCCGCAGGTCGGCGTAGCCCGCGGCCTCCAACACCTTGTCCAACGCGGCGGCGTAGTCACCGCTGTCGTAGGAGGCGCCCGTGGGCGTGGTGTGAGGGAAGGCGTCGGGCGGAATGAAGTTCTTCCTCCGCACGTCGGCTGGGTCGGCGCCGATCTCGGCGGCGAACAGATCGATGGCCCGCTCCACCGCCGCGGTCGCCTCCGGTCGCCCCGCACCGCGGTAGGCGCCGATGGGGGTCGTGTTGGTGACCACCGTCTTGCTGACGGTCTCCACCTTCGGGAACCGGTAGACGCCCGGGGCCATCATCTCGGTCAAGGTCGGCAGATACAGCGTGCGTGGGTAGGCGCCCGCGTCCTGCACCACCTCCAGCCGGAAGGCGAGGACCGTACCGTCCCGCCTGCCACCGATGGTGATCGTGTTGCGCTGTGCCCGGCCGTGCGTCATCGAGGTCAGGTTCTCGCTGCGGGTCTCCGACCACCGCACCGGCCGTCCCACCCGGCGTGACGCCCAGGCCAACACCACCGGTTCGGGGTCGGTACCGATCTTCGCGCCGAACCCGCCCCCGACGTCCGGGGTCACCACACGGATCCGTCCACTGTCGAGGCCGAGTCCCTTCGCCACAGCCGACTGGGCGAAGTGCGCGTTCTGCGTCGACAGCCACAGGGTCAGTCGACCGTCGTCGCCCCATGCGCAGGCCGCTCCCCGAACTTCGAGAGGAGCAGCCGCCAACCGCTGGTTGACAATGGTCTTTCGGACCACCACCTCGCAATCGGCGAAGGTGTCCTCGGCGAAGTCACCGCCGTTGGTGTGTGCCACGTTGTCACCCAGTTCCGGATGCACCACCGTGTCACCGGCCAACGCCGTCTCGATGTCCGCCACCACGTCGAGTGGCTCGTAATCCACATCGACGAGCTCTGCCGCATCGGCGAGTTGATACCGATGTTCGGCGAGTACGAGAGCCACCGGCTCCCCGACGTAACGCACGACACCGTCGGCAAGCCACGGCTGCGTCACCGGGCCCGCCTTCCCCGGCTTCAGGTCCAGGTCGGCGGCCGTGTAGACCGCGACGACACCGGGAGCGGCCAGCGCCTCCGATGTATCGATCGAAGTGATGGTCGCGTGCGCGATCGGACTTCGCACGAACATCGCGTGGACGGCGCCGGTGAGCGCGTCCTCACGAAGGTCGTCGATGTAGGTGCCGCCCGTCGTGATCAGTTTCTCGTCCTCGACGCGGACCACCTTGGTGCCGACGATGCTCAATCTCAGCCTCCCGCTCAAACTCCGGCGACGATCATGCCTAATCGACCGGTGTGGACGCCAATGCGGGAGAAAAGATTTTTCAACGAACGGTCGACTTCGCTACGACCGAGCTGAGCGACTTTCGTATGATTACGCCGTTCGCATGAACGGGGTGCCCGGCAACCGGCTCAGTCGAACGCTTCCTCGGCGTAACGGGTGTGCAGCCGACGCGCGGTCTCGATCTGACGGTCGGCCCTGGAGAGCAATTCGTCCAGTGTGGCGGTGTCCAATCGATCGTCCCTCCGCGCCCTGGCACGTAGGCTCCGCCACAATCCGGCCTTCGCCGTCAACACCATCGTGGCGCCTTCCAACTCCAACACCGGGCTCGCGGGAGAGGGCTTCAGCAGCCTGCCGTTGAGCTTCAACCGGCCTACCTTCTCACCGGCCCAGGCCGCGATGCTTTTGTAAGCACGTACGGGCACGTCCAATGCGGCCATGATCTCCCGCAACCTACGCAGGTCCTCCACCAGCTCGTCACGCAAGGCGGCCAGGTCCGCCGCATGTACGGAATTCCGCTGTTGGGAAGCCAGTCGCCGAACCAACTCCGCGCCACCGACAGCGATGGCATGGTGGTCGTTGAGATAGGTCGCGAAGACGAGATCAACGGTGTCGGTGCCGAGCATGGTCGCCGAATACCCGGAACAGCCGTTTCGACACTCAACCGGTCCGGTCAGTTCGGGTACAGAGCGACATGCACAGAACGCATGAGACGGCCGTACGCCGCTCCTGCTAATCCCGCCCTCGCCAACGCCGCCTTCGCCGCATTGGAGCCCGGACCACCGTGGACCGCGCCACCGGGATGCGCCGAGGCACTGGCCAGATACAACCGATCGACAGGCGTGTCCGAGCGGCCCATCCCCGGCACGGGCCGGAAGACGAGCTGTTGATGCAGGGCCGCGGTACCACCGTTGATAGCACCACCGACGAGGCTCGGCTCCCAACGATGCAGATCGGTGGGGCTCAACACATGCCGGTTGCGGATACAAGCCGTGAACCCGGGGGCGTGCCGCTCGACGATGTGCTCCATACGGTCGACGAAACGGCGCACCCTGTCCCGATCCCACGCCAGTCCCTGCGGCACGTGCGTGTACGCCCACGCGACCTCGGTGCCTTCGGGCGAGCGGGTGGGATCGGTCGTGGTCATCTGTCCGAGCACGAGCATCGGTTCCACCGGCACCTGTCCCGAGGTCAGCTCGGCACTGTAACGCGAAAGCCCGTCGAGATCGCTGTCCAAATGCACCGTACCCGCACGTCCGACATCCGGGTTGCTCCACGGAATGGGTCCGGACAACGCCCAGTCCACCTTGACCGTCGCGTCGTCCCACTGGAAATTCTCCAGGTCGGACAGCAGTCGCGACGGTAGATGCTCTTCGCCCACCAACTCCCGATAGAGCACTGGCGCGGGCACATCCGCCAATACCGCCTTCCGCGCGCGCACAAGACTCCCGTGCTCATCACGCACCCCAACGGCCCGGCCCCGCGCCACCAACACACGCGTCACGGCACGCGAGCACTCGATGCGCCCTCCGCGTGTCCTCAGCCGGGCAGCCAATGCTTCGGTGAGGCCACCCGCCCCTCCCTCGGGCACCGGGAAACCGACGTCCTGCCCCAGCATGGTGAGCAACCAGCCGAACACCGAACTCCCCGCGGTATCCGGGCCGAGATCGCTGTGCAAAGCATTGCCGGCCAGAAGCAGCCGCGCACCGTCGCCACGGTAGGTCTCCTCCCCCAGCGCCCGCACGGGCATCGCCAACATGCGTGCGAACCGCAGCCCGTCGGCCAGACCGAGTGTGCGCACCAACCGCGACGCGGGCCGCACCGGAGGAAAAGGGGAGAACAATGTGTCCAGCAGCGACTCCTTCACCCGGAGCCACTGATCGAATTGGAGCCGCCAGGCCTCTCCGTCCCGTGCGTCGAAGGTCGAGAGCGAGGCGACGGTGGCCTCGAGATCACGGGAGAGCACAGCGGCCCTATCATCCGGCAGCACGTGCGCGAGCACCGCGGGAGCGTGCCGCCAGCGCAGTCCGTACTGCTCCAGGTCCAGACCACGGATGACCGGTGAAGTCACCGACAACGGATAGAAGGCGCTGAACACATCGTGACGGAACCCCGGTTCGGTGAGCTCGGCCGTTCGGACGGCTCCCCCCACATAAGGCGTGGCCTCCAGCACCAATACATCCCAACCGGCATCAGCCAGCAGGTTGGCGGCCACCAAGCCGTTCTGTCCCGCCCCGATGACAACGGCATCCACCGTGTCACCCGCTGCCACACTCGACCCCGGTGCACCCACGGCCTTCGACATACCCACCAGACCCGATCCTACACTTCGGCCGTCAGCGGACGGGTGTTTCACACCGACGCCGACCGGGGATCTCAAAAAGCGTGGCAGTCGGCGCAACGGTGGTCGTCACCGGAGCTACAGGCAATGTGGGAACGGCGTTGCTACGGCAACTCTCGACCACGAACGACATACGCGTCACCGGCGTGGCCCGCCGCATCCCGGAACCGGACACCGAACCGTACCGGCATGCTCGGTGGGTCTCATGTGATCTCGGCGAACCCGACGCCGTGGACACCCTCACCACCGCTCTCGACGGCGCCGACGCCGTAGTGCACCTGGCCTGGGCCATCCACCCGCGGCGCGACGAACCGTCCCTGTGGCGCACCAATGTCACGGGCACCCGCCACCTGCTTCAGGCAACCGCTCGGGCAGGTGTCGAACGCCTGATCGTGGGTTCGTCGGTGGCCGCCTACTCACCCACCTCACGATGGTCGATGGTCAGCGAGGACTGGGAGACAGGCGGCATCGACACCAGCGCCTACAGCCGCAGCAAGGTGTGGCTGGAACGGGAACTCGACACGTTCACCCAACACCACCCCGACATCACGCTGAGCCGGGTCCGACCGTGCGCGATCCTGCAACAAGACGCCGCGGGCGAGTTCGCACGCTGGCTGCTCGGCGACCTGGTACCCGGCCGCTGGATCGGACGGCCGTGGCTTCCCCTCCCCCTGTGGCCACAGCTGCGAATCCAGCTCGTCCACGCCGACGATGTCGCCGCCGCGATCATCGCCGTACTCAACCGACAGGCCGCCGGGTCGTTCAACCTCGCCGCCGAACCCGTATTACACGCCCACGACATCGCCGGCACACTCGGTGGAACGCGCCTGCCCGTGCCGAAGTCAGTGTTGTCGGCGAGCAGCGGACTCGCCTGGTGTGCCGGGCTGTATCCCCTGCACCCGGGATGGCTGGAACTCGCCGACAAGGCCCCACTGGCCGACACCACCCGGGCGAGAGCCGAGTTGGATTGGGAGCCTGCGCACAATGCCAAGGAGACCTTGGCCTCCCTGGTCTCCGGGCTACGTGAAGGTTCGGGGACCACCAGCCCGGCGCTCGCACCGGAAACCGCCGAACCCCTGTGGCAGAGATGGAGATCGGTAACATGGGGCACGCCGAGCCACCAGTCACAGAGCTGAACCGCTCACCCGAGCCTCTCTCACGCCGTCTTACCGACCACGATGTCCTGCAACCTGGCCAGGGCCTCAACGTTGCGGGGACGTAGCAACAATGCCTGCAGCGGCTCCGGCAGCAACCCCACCGGCCCACTCACGATCTCCTCGGCCAGGCTCACCCGTGTGCCGTGTTCGCCCTCCGGAATCAACGTGACCCGGATACGCGCCCGCCCGAACAACCACAGCCGCGCATCCAACTCGACCATGCGCCCGGGTGAAACCGCCGTCACCGTGGACACGTCCGGCACCTGAACCGGCCACATCCCCGCTTTGTGGTGGATCCGGCTCCCCTCGGCGGGCCAGGCGGCATCCACCTTGCGGATATGCGCATTACCGACCACCCAGCCCGCATAAGACCAGCCATCGGACAGAACCGCATACACGCGCTCCTGACCCGCCGGCATCACTCGACTCACCTCGATCATCGCGCCACACCTCCATGGGCGCTATACCCACGACGGCACCCGTTGACGCACGAGAACACCGCATCCGGGCCACCGGCTCCGAGCGGCCGTCTTGCTGTAGTGACACCTCCACCCGACGTGGTGACCGAAGTGGTCTACGACGTCGGATCGTTCAGTCTCGCCGTCGCACGCCGTACAGTGTGCCTTCACTCCATCGCAGGTTGTTGAGGGGCAACATGGGTGCGCAACGTGGTCCGCTCGCGGCGGTCGCCGATTTCGCCAGCCGCTGGTTCGCGGTGCTCGTGCTGGCCGGCGGGCTCGTCGGTCTGGTACTCCCCGACCAGACGGCGACACTGGCAGGTCACGTACCTCTGCTACTCGGGGTGATCATGTTCGGGATGGGCCTGACCCTACGGCCCGCCGACTTCGCGCTCGTGTTGCGCCGCCCCTGGGCCGTGCTGCTCGGCCTCTGTGCCCAGTTCCTCATCATGCCTCTGACGGCAGTGGCGGTGAGTTGGGTCTTCGGACTCTCCGGACTGTTGCTGACCGGCATGGTGCTCGTCGGCTGCGCCCCCGGTGGCACGGCCTCCAACGTGATCGTCTACCTGTCCCGGGGCGATGTCGCGCTGTCGGTGACACTGACCTCGGTGGCCACGATGCTGGCGCCCGTACTCACCCCACTGCTGGTGCTGTGGCTGGCCGGGTCGGACCTGCCCGTGGGTTTCCTGGACCTGTTCTCCTCGATCGTGCAGGTCGTTCTGCTCCCGGTCTCGGCGGGCATCGTGGTACGTGTTCTGGCGGGACGCCACGTGGAGAAGGTGCTTCCGTACCTGCCTTTGGTATCGGTCACCGGCATCGTCGTCGTGGTCGCCGCCATCGTCGGCGCCAACGCCGACTCCGTGATCTCCAGCGGCATCCTGCTGGTGGCGGCGGTCATCACGCACAACGGGTTGGGGCTGCTGCTGGGTTACTTCGCGGCGAAAGCCGCGCGGCTCGACGAGTCGGCCTGTCGTGCCGTCAGCGTGGAGGTCGGCATGCAGAACTCCGGACTGTCCGCCAGTCTCGCCACCGCGCATTTCGCGCCTTTGGCCGCTCTGCCCGCCGCCCTGTTCTCCGTATGGCACAACGTGTCGGGTTCGATGTTGGCAAGCTACTGGGCCAAACGACCGACGCGAAAGCCGCGCAGGATCTCGCGTCGAACATGACTTCCCGGCCAGGTCAGTAGTCGTCGGTGTTGTCGTTGGAGTCGAACGGGAAGAACTCGAATCGCACGAAGTCGTGGCGCGTGCCCACACGCACCACTCCTGAGACACCCTGGCGTCGTAGATCGTCGAAGGTGCGGGCCAGATTCTCCGCTGCTTTGTCCGGATAGCTGTCGGTCTGGATAAGCGTGCGATGCAGCTGCATGACCTCCCACCCCTCTCTCGTCCCACTCCCCACGGAAACGGCGAGCGTGACGTCGAGCAGCCACCGTGGTCTCTTCCCGGGCAGCTCCGGCGTCTGATGACTTTCGATACCCACGATGTGGTCCGCTCTGACCAGTCCGTCGTTGAGCGTTGTGACCCAGATGTTCTCCAGCCCCATGTGTGTGCGAGTACCCGAAGAAAGATCGATGCATGCGTGGCTGGGTTGTCATTGGCTGTGGAACACTACAGCCAATCCGTATAGGGCGTTATACAAAAGACTGTCGGTTTTCACTCGATCAGGTGGTTTTCGCTCCGTCACCATCGCGATGGAGTCTCACCGGACCGGCCTAGATTCCCCGTCGCCGGAGTGGGTACCACACCCGGGATGATGCTCAACCGATTGCTGCGTGCCGCTGAGTCAGTCGACCGCTTCGATGAACCCAGCGAGAAACTGGCACACCGACTACGTCGAATACTGAAGAACCGTCCCGCGGACCGTGTACTGCGCGGTTCCTGGATAGGTCACCCCGCTCACCCCCTCATCGTCACCGTTCCCATCGGGGCCTGGGTGTGTTCGGCGGCGTTCGACGCGCTCCGGCAACGCGAAGCCGCACGCCGACTCATCGCCATCGGCGCCCTCACCGCACCCCTCGCCGTCATCACCGGATTGGCGGAGTTCTCCCGACTGTCCACCGTGCAGCGACGTGTCGGCGCTCTCCATTTGTCGACCAATGTCGTGGCACAAGCGTGTTACCTTATCTCCCACCGCTGCCGGACCCGCGAAGCCAAAAGTGCCGGAACAGCTGGAACAGCCGGAACACTGTGGGGGCTCGCCGGTCTGGCCGCGGTCGCGGCGGGCGGCGCACTCGGCGGTCACCTGTCCTACGCTCTGGGCGCAGGCGTGCACGAGTGGCAGGAAGGCCCCGAGGCCTGATGCCGTCCCGGGTGTGCCCGCCGCACGGCCAGACCCGCGGCGGGCACACCCGTCGTCATCCGCAGCGACCACGCCGAGGAGGTCCGGCATGACGGTGACCCTCGTCCACGGAACATCGTTCTGTGTGTGTGATGACGACGGCGAGTTCGGCGGAGCTCTCGCGGAGGGCACTTTCTACCAGGACACCCGCATCCTCTCCGGGTGGAATCTGCGTATCGACGGCAAACCCGTCGAGCCCATCACCGTGCAGGTCCCCGAACCGTTCCAGGCACGGTTCGTCGGCCGGGCCCACTCGAGTGAGGGGGAAGGGGAGAGCTCACTACTCGTTCGCAGGGAACGCTACATCGGCGGCGGCATGCGCGAGGACCTCATCCTCCGCAACTACGGCCGCACCCGGGTCGTGTGCACGGTCAGTTTCCGCGTCGCGGCCGACTTCGCCGACGTCTTCGAGGTCAAAGCGGGCCGTATCCGCGACAAGGGCCACCATGCCGTCGAAGTCACCAGCAGTGGTCTGTACCTCGCCCGGTACCTCGACTCCACCAGCAGAGGCGTGCGTATCACCGGACTCACCATCGACGGCAAGCACGCCGAGTACTCCCGCGACCGGGTCAGCTTCCGGGTCGTCGTCCCGCCCGGCGAGGAGTGGTACTCCTCCGTGGCCGCTCTCCCCGTCATCGACGGTACTCCCATCACCCCACTGTTTCCGAGGGAACGCCCCGTCGAGCTGTCCGGGCCCGCCGTACTCACCCGCCGCTGGCGTGAGGAGAGCCCGGTCCTGAGCTATTCCGACAACCGGACGCTCGCCACCACCCTGCAACGCAGCAGGGAGGACCTCGGATCCCTGCGCATGTTCGACCCCGACCACCCCGGTGACGTCGGCATCGCGGCGGGTGCGCCGTGGTTCATGGCGTTGTTCGGTCGCGACTCGCTGATCGCCTCACTGATGTCGCTCGCCGTCGATCCCACACTCGCACTCGGCACCGTGCAAACACTCGCCCGGCACCAGGGCACCACCGTCGAGCCCAACAGCGAGGAGGAGCCCGGCCGCATCCTCCATGAAGTGCGTTTCGGCGCCGACGTCTCGTTGGCTCTCGGCGGCAGCCACATCTACTACGGCAGTATCGACGCAACACCCCTGTTCGTCATGCTGCTCGGCGAACTCAGCCGTTGGGGCATCGGCAAGGACCGTGTCGAGGCGCTGCTCGGGCACGCCGACCGTGCGCTGGAGTGGATCGACCGCTACGGCGATCGCGACGGCGACGGCTTCGTCGAGTACCACCGCGCCACCGACAAAGGACTGGTCAACCAGGGTTGGAAGGACTCCTGGGACGGCATCAACTTCGCCGACGGAACCATCGCCTCCTCCCCCATCGCACTGTGCGAAGTCCAAGGCTACGTCTACGCGGCGTTCGTGGCCCGTGCCGAACTGGCGGAAAGCTTCGGGGACCACGAGGGCAGTAGGTACTGGCAGACTCGTGCTGCGAAAATGAAACAACGGTTCAACGAACAGTTCTGGTTACCCGACCTCGGTCGCTACGCCCTCGGACTCGACGGTGACAAACAACCGATCGACGCCGTAGCGTCAAACATCGGACACTGTCTGTGGACGGGAATTCTCGATGAGGAACGGGCCGGCTCCGTCGCGGATTCTCTTCTCTCCCCCGAGATGTTCACCGGCTGGGGAATTCGCACTCTGTCGACGGCCATGGGCGCGTACAACCCCATGAGCTATCACAACGGTTCCGTGTGGCCGCACGACAACGCCATCATCGCCGCAGGACTCATGCGTTACGGGTTCATCGAGCACGCGCAACGCGTCGCCGTCGCCATCCTCGACGCCGCTACCGCGTTCGACGGCAGACTCCCCGAGCTGATGTGCGGCTTCGACCGCACCGAGTACACCACCCCGATCCCCTATCCCACCTCTTGTTCACCTCAAGCTTGGGCTTCGGCGGCACCGATCCACCTGTTGCGGAGCCTCCTGCGTTTCCAGCCATCACTCCCCCACCGACGCCTGCGCATATCCCCTGCGTTACCGAAGTCTTTCGGAGCGTTACAGATCGATGACGTTCCACTCGGAGGAAGCCGGATTTCCATCGAAGCCAAGGGAACCGACGTACGGGTCGGACATCTACCGACCGACATCGAATTGGTTCATTAGGTCGTAGGACGTTCCGCACGGCGCTGTTTACCCCACCACCCCAGGGGAATGGGGCGAGCATGAGTTCATTGAGAATCGCCATGGTCGCTCCCCCGTGGTTCGAACTACCTCCCAACGCATACGGCGGTATCGAAGCCATGTGCAGCGACCTCATCGAACAACTCACCCTCCACGGTCTCGACATCACGCTCGTCGGCGTCGGGCACAACGGCACACCGGCGGATTTCGTGCCGACCTACGACAAGCCGAACGAGAGCAGGCTCGGCCAGGTCTTGCCCGAAGTCACCCACGCCTCGGCACTGACCGAAATCATCGAGAAGATCGACCCGGATGTCGTGCACGACCACAGTCTTGCGGGACCGTTGATGGCGCGTGGACGCACCATGCCGACCGTCGTCACCGCGCACGGCCCCGTGAACGGCGAAATGGGACAGTACTACCGGGGCCTCGGCGACAGCATACAACTCGTGGCCGTGTCCGACGCCCAACGTCGACTGTCACCCGATCTCAACTGGGTCGGCACTGTCCACAACGCAGTTCGCGTGGAACGGTTCCCGTTCCGGGAGAACAAAGACGACTACGCGCTGTTCCTCGGCAGAGCATGTGTCGAGAAGGGCATTCCCCAAGCCATCGAGGCAGCACGTCGCGCCGGTATACCTCTCAAGATCGCTGCCAAATGCCGCGAACCCGAGGAGAAAGCCTACTTCGATCGGGTGATCGAACCGCTGCTCGGCCCGGACATCGAGTGGCTCGGTGAAGCCGACCGCGCGCGCAAGGTGGAGCTCCTCCAGTCAGCCCGTTGCCTCGTCTTCCCCGTGTGCTGGGAAGAGCCCTTCGGCATCGTCATGGTCGAAGCCATGGCATGCGGCACGCCGGTCGTGGGTTTCCGTAGAGGGTCCGTTCCCGAAGTCGTCACCCACGGCCGGACCGGCTATGTGTGCGACGACGTCGAGACTCTGGCCCAGGCCATCCGCAAGACAGACGAGCTGTCACCTCACGCCTGCCGCAGAGAGGCCGAGTTGCGCTTCGACGTCGACATGATGGCCGACCGCTACGCGCGCATCTACCAGTCCGTTCTCTGATCGGAGACAACGGACACTTGCTGCGCTTCCTCCACTGGATAACGCAGCCAGGTGCCCATCGGAGGCTGCTGCTCCACTCCGGGCTGGGAGTAGTCGCACACGCCGTCGGGGAAGGTGGCGAGCAACCGCCGCCACTGGTCCTCCCCCAACGACACCTCGTAATCAGCCGGGTCCACTGGCTTGAGCTGGCACTTCACGACGTCGGCCGCAACGTCCTCACCCGCCACCTCGCGGGGGAAGGACGCCGACGGATACCACTTCTCACACTCGCTTACCGGGTTCCGATCCAACCGCTGCGCCACGAAAACCGGATTCTCATCGCGTGAGTTGCAGCCCTCCCGTAATCCCGGGGGCTTCGCTCGGGCGATGTCCTCGACACTGAAAGGAGCCGGGCCCGTTGTATCCATATTGGTCAACCAGTTATCCATATGGACGATGGCACTACGCAGCAACGGACTGCGGGTGCTGAATCCGCCGTAACGGTCGTCCTCCAACAAACTCACCTGGTTGGCGGCCGACCCATTCGCCTCCCGTAACCGCTCCCGCATCGAGAAGGTGTGGTAGCGCACGTGGATGTCACCGTTCGGGCTGTCGTCCTGGTAGGCCCGGTAATCGATGATCGGGACGGTCGCGAGCCCTCCGCCACCGTTGGTGAGTCGGCCCGTTCGATAACCGGCACGGATTGCCACTGGATCGGCCTCTGTGCGCTCGTCCACGATGTTGGCGTCGTGATCGAATCCACCCACGCGGGCATTGAGGTCGAGGAACTGCTCGACCGTGATGGCGCCGTCGTTGAGCGCCGCCAGCCCGTACTGAACACCCACGTTGTCGAGTGGCCTGCGCGCGAATCCGGTCTCCGGGTCACGTCCGTAGACGTTGACCGCATGGTCGTACACACCACAGCGCACTCCTCGAGGATTGGTCTTTGGGTGGTATCGCTGTTCGGCAGGGACCATGTCGCAGTACGCCGTCGGATCGATACGACGCGCTCCCACGGCGACGTTTGGCGCCGTCTCGTAACGCAGGAATCCCGTAACGGCCCGCTTTTGCTCCTGTGTCCAGGCGATCTCGGACCCGGTGAAGTACTCGTGCAACAGCCACGCGTCGGTGATGAAGTTGACGGTACTGAACGTCACCTCGGGAAACGAACAGCCCACGATGATGCCGTCGAAGATGCCCGGATAGTTGTCGACGATCTGGTGCGCTTGGTACGAGCCTCCGGAACAGCCGAAGCCGATGGTGTGTTCGATCGGGCCATGGCGTTCGACGAATCGTTCCTTCACCATCATCGCGGTCTCCGCCGCCGTGACGTCCGCACAATTGGCGCCGTACACGTTCAATGACGACGACATCATGCCGTAACCACGGCCGAGCAGGAAGTCGTCCGTGACTCCACCGGTTGTGTCGCCCTGGCGGTACCAACCGTTCACACATCCGCCGCCGAGGGTGTAGAAGACTCGACCGTTCCAGGCCGACGGCGGCGTAACCGGACTCGGCTCCGGCTCTTCCAACGGGTCGTGCAGTACCGTCAGCTGATAAACGCCCCGGTTGGCCGTACCCGTCTCCATCCGCACGATGTACGGGACCCGCTCGCCTTGTGAAGTGATGGTCGCGGCCAGGTCCTCCGGATAGTCGGCGGTATCGTCCGGCCACGGCGCGAACGCGCCATCGGTGGTGCGGTAGAAATAGTCCACTCTGGTTTCGACGGAACAGTTCTCGTCGAGAGGCTCTCCCAGCGTGCCGCCGATCACGGGAAGTTGGAAGTCCGCGGTCTCGCACAGGAACGGCTTCTGTTGCGGGCCGGAGAACACCGGTCCCTCGGCGGGATGGTTGGTGAGAGAAAGCTCGGCCCGGAGGTTTTCCTGTCCTGAAACGGTGGCCACCATGTGGTTACGACCGTCGCTCAGCCCGCTGACATAGCCGGTGAGCGTCCCCGCCGAGCCGTCCGCGGCGAACTCTTCGGTGATCTCCTCCCCGTTCAGCCACACGGTGACGGCGCGCAGCGGTACCTCGCCCGGTACATCGATACGCAGGACCGTGTCCCCGGCGGTGACCATGTCGGGACGTCCGGACAGTACCGACAGAGACAGCTCGTCGCTCGCGGCCACACTTTCCGCCGGTGACAACGCCACGAGCAATGTCGAAAGCGGGACCACGACCAGCGCGGCGACACCATGTCTCGTTGTCCGACTCGTTGCACGTCTCACCGAGCTGCTTCCCTTCACCGACCTCAGCACCACCACAGCGAGGACGTAATGTAACCGATGTGAAACGCACGGTGATGCCCTCTTTTGGGCATACTCCCCTTTTCTCCCCCGGACGTGATCGAACTCAGGCGTCGTCACCGTCACTTCCGACGAAAAGTCCCCCATACGGGTGTGTCAGCTGCGCTCAGCCCGGGCGGCCTCGAACATGAGAACATGGCCCCACCGACGCCGCTGCCGCCAATGCTCGCCGTGTCCGGCGACGTGCCCGAAGACGACGAGTGGGTCTACGACTGGAAATGGGACGGAGTGCGGGCGGTCATCGGGATCGCGGGTGGGGAAGCAGCCGAGGTCCGCGTGTACTCGCGCACTCTGCGAGACATCACCAGCCGTTATCCCGAGCTACATGAGCTCGCTGCCTCCACTCGCAGAAAGCTGCTGCTCGACGGTGAGATCGTCGCACTCGATGAACAGGGGCGCCCCGACTTCGGCCGACTTCAGTCCCGTGCGCAGGTCGGCCTGCCCACTCCCCGCCTGCTGCGCGAGGCGCCCGTCCACTACTACGCGTTCGACCTGCTCGTCGTGGACGACGAGGGTCTCTGTGAACTGCCCTACCACCACCGACGGGACTGGCTCGCCGATCTCGGCCTGCCCGCACCTCCCACCGTTCGCACGCCCGATCCTCACGCGCAGGTCTCCGGTAACGGGCTTTTGGAAATCGCGGCCGAGCACGGATTCGAAGGGATCATGGCGAAGCACCGTGACTCGGTCTACCGGCCCGGTACGCGCTCGAAGAGCTGGGTGAACACCGCGCTGCGTGTTCCTCAGGAAGTGGTGATCGGCGGCTGGGTGCCCGGCAGAGGCCACCCCGACACGCTGGGAGCCCTGCTCCTCGGCGTCTACGACACCTCCGGCGCGTTGACTTACGTCGGGTCCGTCGAAACAGGCTCTCCCGACGCGGCGACGGCCGCCCTGTTCGACAAGTTCGAATCACTGACGAGGCCGTCGAGCCCTTTCTCGACCCCCGTCCCCCGAACGCGGGCACGGCACGCTCAATGGGTGGAACCCGATCTCGTGGGCGAGGTGGAGCACCGGCGGTGGACACACGACCGCAAGCTCTGGCGGCCGTCCTGGCGAGGTCTGCGTACCGGCCGGGCTCCGGACGAGATCATGTTGCCGTTCTGATCCTCGCGCGATGCCACCGGAAGCCATCCCATGACGGTCCGGCCGAGTGGTGGCCCAGCCGGAAAGAGCGCACCGACCGTGGACGGTCGGACGTTTCCGCAAGCACTCGGGCCCTCGGACGCAGCACCTCCGCCCGGATCCGCTCACACCTTGCGCCCGACTCCCGCCAAGCCACGAGACCGCGCGGGCTCACCGCTGTACGGGTCCTCGCCGCCGGGACGCCACTCCGGCAGCCACACCAAGCCCGGCTCCACCATCTCCAGTCCCTCGAAGAACGAGGCGATCTCCTCCCGCGATCGCGGCATGGCCGGGCTGTTGGTCTTCTTCGTGTAGGACTCCGTGAGTTTTTTCGACACTTCCATCGTCTCGGTGTCCGACGGGTCGACGTGGATGTGGGACAGCGCCAACAGGCTGCCCTTGGGCAGACGTTCGCGGTAGTAGGCGAGCACCCGTTCCGGGTGCGTTTCGGGCGGCATGAAATGCAGCAATGCCACCACGAGCAGCGCGATCGGTTCGCTTTCGTCGATCACCCCGGTTTCGAGGACCCTGTCCCACAGCAACGCGCCGTCGAAGTAGTCCGCGTCGATGGCCCTGTGCCGGTCGGGGTCCGCGGTTTTCTCCAGCAGGATCTCGGCGTGTGCCTGCGCGATCGGCTCGTTGTCGATGTAGACCACGCTGCACTCCCCGGGCGCCACCTCGTCGGCGACCTCGTGCACGTTGCCCTGCGTCGGCAGTCCCGAACCGATGTCCACGAACTGTCGAACTCCCTGGTCGACGGCGAACCGGACCGCACGCGCCAGAAAGGCCCTGTTCGACCGGGCGAAGTCACGGATGTCGGGCAGCAGGCGTAGCTGTTCCTCGGCGAACGCCTGGTCCACCGCGTAGTTGTGCACGCCACCGAGCAGGTAGTCGTACACCCGACCCACCGACACCTTGTTCACCGACTCCGCGAGCCGGTCGGCGTTGCTCGCCGACATGGAACACGCTCCCTTGCCATGATCGTCTTCGTTGTGCCGGTCAGTCTGCACTGTCCCAAATCACGTGTGTACACCGCACCGCTCATCGCAATGAAACCGGTAGCGAACAGCAGCGAAGGTACTGGTCTTCCGGGTCAGACAGTGGCACCGACCCGCAGGAACGTCCCTTCAGGTCCTACCGGTGAGACTCGTACACCTCGCCCGACGACCTCGGCACCCGATGCGAGGGACAAGACCCGGGCGCTCTCCTGGTCTCCCGGCCGGATCTGGCCGCAGATCCGCGTTCCGTCCTGTGCTCGGGCGATGAGGAATGCTTGGGACGGCGCGTCGTCGCGGCCGTACTCGACCGTCGCCGTTTCGACCACCACCTGTTCGGCGTCACCGTCGGCCGGTGTTCTGAGCACCGGCACACCGTCCCGTGTCTCAGTCGACACGGGGTCAGGGGTTCCCGCATAGCCACCGCCGCGCGGTGTCCTGCCGAGGAGAACGACGTGCTGATCGGTGAGATAACCACCGTTGGCATGCACGAGTCCCACTTCGGCTCCCGCCCGCAATCGCTCCACCACCGACACCACGCCGTGCAGGGTGTAGCTGCTCAACGGGCCACCGAACGAGGAGTGACCTCCGGTCACGGTCGGAACCACGTCCTCCGTGAGCCCCAGCGCCCGGATCACCAGCTTGGGCACGACGGGGAAACAGCTGTAGACATCGATGATGTCCAGCTGCGCCACGTCGACTCCGCATTGGTCCAGACACCGGTGCAAAGCCGATTCCAAGGCCGCGGAACGCGCGAAGTCGGGCCGGGCGAGCACGTCGGAGGAGTCACTCGCACCCGCGCCACCCCACACGTGCACGATCCGGTCCTCATCGATCCCATATTCCCGGGCGACCGCCAACGAGGTCACGAGCACCGCCACCGCCTGGTCGACATGTGGCATCGCGTTCATCGACAGCGGATAAGGCTCGCACACCATCCGGTTATCCGGGCCGACGGTGACGATGTCGTCGACGGTACGTGGTGTCGGCCTCCACGCGGCGGGATTGCGGGAGGCCACCTCGGAGAACGCCGCGTAGAGCCGAGCCGACCACGCGTCCGCCTCGCTCGGCCGTTGTCCCAGCGCATAGCGCAGTCGGTTCTCGAACAGCGGGTAGACCCTGGTCGGCATGATGAGCCCCGCGGCCTGCATGGCGGGGCTTCCCAAGTCGTCGGGGTCGAAGGCCGGCGGCCCGCCGGGCGCCGCGGTCCACCCTTGCTCTCCTGCCGGGTCCGTCCCGGACTTGATCAGCGCCGACACCGACGCCTGCGCTTCGGCACCCACGAGCAGCGCTGCGCGCGAAGTGCCGTCAGCGATCTCCGCCGCCGCGGCGTCGAGCACCGCCGCGGGCCAGTGCCCTCCCACGGTGGTAGTCGACACGCGACTCGGGGAAGCACCCAGCCGCCTGGCGAGCAAGGACGGAAGATCTCCATAGGCCCAACTGCTGGTCTTGACGGCCGTGATCGTGTCGACGGCGGTCAGCAACGCGTCGGCTCCTGCATCCTTCGCCGCGCGGCGAGCGGCCTCCTCGGCCAGATCCAGCGGCTCGCGGGCCGCCTCGCGTGTCCGTTCCGGATTGTTACGCAGTTGGCCGACACCGATGAGCACGGGTAGCTGTGACTCGTCCGGCATCGCGCACTCCATGGTGTCCCGAGATCGACCGGCTGAAGGGCGACGGTAACACGCACCGACACCGGCGGGTCGTGACCCACCTCACCGAGAAGCGACTGAAGGGACCGCCGTCCGCGAACGCGCTCGGGATCGGAGTTCGGCCACGACGGCAGCGAGCACCTCTTGGACATCCCCGATGACCGCGTAATCGGCTCGCGTGACCATCGGAGCCTCGGGGTCGGTGTTGATCGCCAAGATCGTCCGGGAATCCATGCAGCCCACCCAATGTTGGGTGGCACCGCTGATGCCGCATGCGATGTAGAGCTCGGGCGCGACCTTCGTCCCGGTCAGTCCCACCTGGTCCGAATGGGGGCGCCAACCGTTGTTGGTGGCCACTCTGGAGCACCCGACAGCCCCGCCCAACAGGTCGGCCAACTCCTCCAGCACCACATATCCCTCGGCTCCGCCCACTCCTCGGCCGCCGGATACAACGACCGGGGCGGTGGCCAACGTGGCCCCCTCGGCCGCGGCCGCTCGTTCGACGACTCGCGCGTCGACGTCGTCGGCTTCCACCTCGGCGGGGTGCTCATACACCGCGCATTCCGGAACCGGTTCCGTCGCGACCGTCTCCACTCCGCGGGACACGGTGAGCAACTTGATCGGCGCCGTCAAGCGCGCGTCCTCCAGGAGCACTCCCCCGGCACGTTCCCGGGTCGGTGTCCACGACGAGGACGACGAACCCGACCAGTCCTCCGCAGCAGCGCCGTCCACGGTGTCCACTACGTCCACACAGTTCGTCGCCAACGGAAGCCGGGCCCACGCGGCGGCATGTGTCAGGACCTCCGCCGCACGACCGTCGGCGGGTGCGACAACGGCGTCGGGAGACCACGACTCGAACCATCGGGCCAGCGTCGCCCCCAGCGTCTGCGGCGTCGAATCGGCCAGTCCGGGATGGCACAACACATGTAGTGTGCCGACGCCCAGCCTCGCGAGCTCCTCCGCCTGCTTTCGCAGAAGAGGACTTCCTTTTCCTTCCGCGGTGACCGTGACCGCCTCCACCGGCAGTCCCGTGCCCCGAGCGAAACCGACGACCTCCTCCGCCGGTTCCGGTCCGTCGATCAGAGTCAGCACGGTCATTCACATCACCCCGAGTCGTTCGAACACGTTCACCACGGCGGGAGCCGCATCGGCCCCGTGGCCCAGCACCACGGTCTCCTCGTCGTTCTCCTCCGGTTGGCGCAACCCCGCCGTTGCCAGCCCTCCCCGAGCGGGCTCCGCACCGATCGACCACACCGGCGCTTTCCGGGCCCGCAACCGGCCCGGCATGCTCGGGTACCTCGGCAAGTTCAACCCTTCCTTGACGGCCACGACGGCGGGCATCGGCACGCGGCACACCTCCACATCGCCGGCTACGTCTCGCCGCAACGACAGGTCCTTCGAGGACGCATCGACATCGACCCCCTTCACGGAACCCACCATCGGTAGGCCGAGTTCGGCGGCCACGCGAGGGCCGACCTGGCCGTGTTCGGCGTCGGCCGAGGCCACTCCGAACAGCAACAGATCGAACCGCTCCTCATCGTCGGCGACGAGCCGTTCGACGGCGCCGACGATGGCCTCCGCCGTGGCCTGCGGGTCGAGCTCCGTGGTACCGGTTTCGACGAGAGCGCCCCTGTCTGCGCCCATCGCCAGCGCATACCGCACCTGTTCCTCCGCCTCGGCGGGACCCACGGTCAGCACCGTGGCCCGACCGCCGTGCGCGGACACCAGTCCGACGGCCTCCTCGACCGCGCACTCCTCGTGCGGACCGATGGTGAATCCCAGGTGCCGGGTGTCGATCCCCGAACCGTCCGCGGTGACCGGAACCTTCGCGCCGAACGCCGGAACCCGCTTCACACACACGAGCACGTTCATGCCGCACCGCCCTTCATCCGGGTGTCGTCGGGATCGAACAACGGTGTGCGGCCGACCCGAGCGACCGTCACGGGATAGCGCTCCCCCATGTACTCCACGCGGAGAGCGGTGCCTTCCACAGCGTGCTCGGGCGGCAGGTACGTCATCAGCAGGTAAGTCCCCAGAGACGGCGCCGAGCCCGCGCTCGTCACGTGTGCGGGCCGCCCACGACGATCGACGATCCGTTCCCCGTCGGGGGTCAGGATCGGTTCTCCCCCCTGGGGATAGCGGGCCATGCCGGAGGAGTCCACATGATCGCTCGGCGCTCCCATGTCGAGCGTGCACAACACGGCCGCGGGCTCACCCGACCTGGCTTCGAGGTAGGGCTGCTTACCGATGAAGTCAGCCGATTTCACCTTCGGCAACGCCAGGCCCGCCTCCACGGGGTCGTGTTCGGCGTCGAGCTCGGCTCCCATCAGGCGGTAGCCCTTCTCCAGCCGTCCCGTGGTGCCGTATACGCCGATGCCGGCGGGCACGATTCCGTGGGGTTCGCCGGCCTCGGCGATCGTGTCCCACAACCGCAAACCGTGCTCGCACGGAGCGTGCAACTCCCACCCGAACTCGCCGACGTAGGAGATGCGCAGCGCCAGTACCGGCACGGTTCCCACGGTGATTTCCCTGGCCCGGCCGAACGGGAGAGCGGAATCGGAGACGTCGTCGTCGGTGGTCGCCGACAGGACGTCCACTGCCCGGGGCCCCCACAAGCCGAGTGTGCAGACGGCCGAGGTGACATCGGTGAGCACGACAGAACCGTCCTCCGGGAGATGCCGGGTGAACCAGAACTTGTCCCGTGCTCCATCGGCGGCACCCGTGATCACACGGAAATGCCGCTCACCGAGCCGCACGATGGTGAGGTCGCTGCGGAATTTCCCGTTCGGCGTCAGCACAGGGGTGTAGACGACCGCCCCGGTCGGGCGGTCCACCTGCGCGACCACCATCCTTTGCAGGTAGTCGAGAGCTCCGGGACCCGCGATGTCGAACTGGGCGAAGGCCGACAGGTCGATCATCGCCACTCGGTCCCGCATCGCCAGGTGCTCGGCGTCGCTGATCGGCGACCACCACCGCGCGTCCCACTCGTGCGGCCGGTCGGCGATCCGATCACCGAACTCGGTCAGCAGGTTCCGGTTGGATTCGTACCACTGTGGGCGTTCCCAGCCTCCGACTTCGAAGAACTCAGCGCCCAGTTCGGTCTCCCGTACATGAAACGGGGAAACCCGCTGGGGCCTTGCCGATGTCCACTGCTCTCGTGGATGCACGATCCCGTAGGTCTTGTTGAACCCTTCCGCCGCCCTCGCCCGTACGGCCCGTCGTGTGCGCTGGTGCGGATAGAACCGCGCGATGTCGATGCCGTGGAGATCGATCTCCGTGGTGCCCTGGGTCATCCACTCGGCCATCATCCGGCCGACACCGGGGCCTTCCTTGATCCAGACCGCTGCCGCCGACCACAGGCCCGCCACCTCGGGCGTCTCCCCTAGAACCGGCGCGCTGTCCGGAGTCATCGACAGCAGTCCGTTGATCGCATGCCGCACCCCGACCTTCGGGGTGTCGAGAACGGACCCGAACAGAGCGAGCGCGTCCTCCAGCTGTGGATCGAAGTCCTCCTGAGTGAACGGCAACTGCGTCGGTGACAACGCCGAGTCCGCGATCGAGGGGATCTCGTCGGGCTCGTGCAGGATCGGCCGATGCGCGTACGAACCGATCTCGAGATCCGCGCCGCTTTGCCGCTCGTACATCATCGCGTCCATGTCCCGCACGATCGGATAGGCGATCTCGGTGTTCGTGCCTTCCAACTCCGGGATCGGACCCACGTCGATCATTTGGTGAACGGCGGGAACGAGCGGGATACGTGCCCCCGCCATCTCGGCGATCCTCGGACTCCACACGCCGCACGCGATCACGACCGTGTCGGTGGCGATGTCGCCAGCATCGGTACTGACCCCACGCACTCGTCCGTCTGCCACGCAAATCCCGGTGATCTCGGTGTTCGCCCTCACCGTGAGCGCCCCGAGCTCACTCGCTCGCTCGCGCATCAACGCGCCAGCCTGGAGCGGATCGACCACAGCGGTCGAAGGAGTCCAGAACCCGGCGGAGATCCGTTCCGGATCGACGAAGGGCACAAGGTCCGCGACCCGACGCCCGTCGATGAGCTCGGCGTCGACCCCCCACGCACGGGCCGAGACCATCCTGCGCCTCAATTCCTCGACCCGCTCGGGCGCACGGGCGATCTCCACACCCCCGCAGGTGGTGAGCACGCCGAGCTTCTCGTACTGGCGCATGGAATCGACCGTCAGAGCCGTAATCGTCTTCGAGTGGTCCACGGGAAAGATGAAGTTCGAAGCATGGCCCGTGGAGCCACCCGGGTCCGGCAACGGTCCCTTGTCCAGCAACACGATACGGCGCCACCCCGCCTCGGCCAGGTGGTAACTCACCGAATTACCGACGATTCCCGCCCCGATGACGACGACGTCGGCCTCAGCCGGGAGCTCACTCATGGAGTCCTCCTTCTATTTCGCGGGGCACCCGGTCGAACTCCACGAGCACAAAACCAGCCTGCCTCGCGAAGTCCTCCGTGCTCCTGCGGGACACCCGCACCCGGTCGGACCCCGCGAACACAAAACCAGCCTGCCTCGCGAAGTCCTCCGTGCTCCTGCGGGGACGTCTCACTTCCCTCATGCCAGCCCCACCACCTGACCCGCTTCGTCGATGTCGATGTGTTCGGCCGCCGGTTCCGAGGACAATCCCGGCATCGTGCGCATGTCACCGCAGATGGGGTAGACGAACCCCGCGCCCACCGAGGCACGCACCTCCCTCACCGGGAGGCGCCAATCCGTGGGCGCTCCTTTGCGGCTCGGATCGTCCGACAGTGACAGGTGTGTCTTGGCGATACACACCGGCAGGGAACCGAACCCGGCGCGGGTGTAGGTGTCGAGCTGCTTGCGCGCCGTGGGACTCAGGTCGATTCCGTCGGCGCCGTACATACGTCGGGCCACCACCTCGATCTTGTCGGCCAGGGGGAGGTCATCCGGGTAGAGATAGGTGAACGTGCTCGGTTCCTCGCACGCCGCTGCCACGGCTTCGGCCAGCTCGGCCGCTCCCTTACCGCCTTCGGCCACGTGCATGCTCACGGCCGCGCGCACGTCCTCCTCCGCCGCGATGTCGAGGATCGCCCGGTGCTCGCTGTCGAAGTCGCTTGTGAAAGCGTTGACCGCCACGACGGGAGTGACACCGTGCGCCCGGATGTTGGCGAGCTGCTTGCGCAGGTTCTCGGCTCCCGCATACACGTCGCCCGGGTTCTCCAGCAGCATCTCCTCCGGCAGCGGTTTGCCCGCCACGACGCGGTAGCGACCGGAGTGGGCCTTCAAAGCGCGCACGGTGACCACCACGACGGCGGCGTCGGGTACCAGGCCGGAGGCCCGACACTTGATGTTGAAGAACCTCTCGGCCCCCATGTCGGCGCCGAAACCGGCCTCGGTGACGAGATAGTCACCGCAACGAGTTCCGATGAGATCGGCCAGCACGGAGGAATTGCCGTGGGCGATGTTCCCGAACGGGCCACAATGGACGAGAACGGGCACCTGTTCCACCGATTGCATGAGGTTCGGTTTGATCGCCTCACGCAGCTGCACGCACATCGCGCCTGCCCCACGCAGCTGCTCCGCCGTCACCGGCGCACCCGACCGGTCATAGCCCACCACGATGCGGCCGAGCCGCTTCCGGAGGTCCGCCAGCGATGTGGACAACGCCAGCACGGCCATGACCTCGCTCGCGGCGGTGATGTCGAACCCCGTCTCGCGTGGCACACCGTCCTGTTTGCTGCCGAGGCCTGTGATGATCCTCCGTAGGTCCCGGTCGTTGACGTCGAGCACTCTCCGCCACGTGATGGAGAACGGGTCGATATCCAGCTCGTTGCCTTTGTGCAGGTGATTGTCGAGCAACGCCGCAAGAAGGTTGTGCGCGCTGGTGACGGCATGGAGATCGCCGGTGAGGTGGAGGTTGACGGCCTCCATGGGCACCACCTGCGAGT
>JAJYTH010000148.1 GCA_021793175.1 Actinomycetes bacterium | reverse complement strand
TCCAACCGCTTGAGGAAAGCGTCCGCCGACTCCAACCGCTGCGACAGGTCCGTGCGGGTCGCGTCGAACACCAGCGCGTCGAGCGCATCGGAGATACCATCCGACACCGCGTACGGATGCAGACCGTGGCTTTCGGCCAGCCGCTCGATGAGGCCGCTGCGCTGGGCGGCAGGTGGCTGCCCCGTCAGGATCAGAAACGACACCGCACCCAAGCCGAAGACGTCGAGGTCCACCGGGTCGGCGTGCGGGGCGAACTCCGGCGCCAGATACACCTCCGCCGAACCGTCCAGATGCTCGCCGGTCAACGACGTCTTGCCCACCGTCGACAACGACGTCGTGTCGAAATCACGGGCGGCGGCCTGCCAATCGGTGATCCGCAACACCGGGTCGGAACCGTCGTCCTTGGCCTCTACCCACACCGAACGCGCCGACAGGGCGCGGTGGTAAAGCGAACGATGGTGGGCGTACTGCACAGCCTCAGCGAGCTGCCGCACCAAATCAAGCCGAGTGTCGATGCTGAGCCGTTCACCGTGGATCTCGAGATAGGAATCCAGCCGCAGATCCGACGAATTGTGCCGGAAGAGGATCGCGGGACCGCTCTGATGTTCCCGGAACTGCACAGCCTGCGCGATGCCGCGGTGAGTGATGCCCTGCAACACCTGGTACTCACGCCGCGCGGCCCGCTCCACCGACTGCCGCCGCTCCTCGACGGCCTGCTGCTCGGTGAGGTAGATGCGGACCCGACCCTCATCGCGCACAAGGCCCGTGTGCTTGGCGAGACGGTCCTCCCACGTCGGCCCCGCGTCCAACACCTCGCCGGAAAGCACCCAGTCATCACCGAAATGCAGGTGCGCCGTCGAAGCCCGAATGCCGATCTTCTTCAGCAGCTCCGGCAACCGCTGCGAGAACTCCGGACTGACCCGCTGCTGCTCCCGCTGCGGCGGACGCGACAACAGATCACGCCAAATCCAATCCAGCCCCTCGACCTGTTCGTCCCGGCCATACACGCGGGTGCGCTGCACCTCGTCGAGCTCCGACACCAACCCGGGTGCGGAAAGGAAAATCGCCGGCTCGATCCACGGTATCCGCCCGCTGTACCCGGTCTGCTTGGCGGCCCACTCCAAACGTTGCTTGAGTTCCTTGCACTTCAGGTCGGTGAGATGCAAAGGGTTGCGCAACGTGCGTGGCCGTTTCACTCCTTGCCTGAAGAAGCTCCACGTCTCGCCGTTGTTCACCACACGCCCGGTGTGTCCTTTGAGCTCCACCAAGTAAAGCCCACCGGGAACCGCGATCAGCAGATCGCACTCATTGATTCGGCCGGACGCCGCGGTGAACGAGAACGTGGCCCAAGCACGATACGGCTCCGCCTGCGGCATCAACCGCTTGATGTGGTCCAGACCGTCCTGCTCCCACGGATACGGAGACGTCCGCTCCTGAAACCACCGTTTCCGAGCGGGAGGCGGCGCGGGCTTCGGTGTCGGTCTCCGGCCCTGAGTCATTCCGCCACCTTCCTTTGACCTAAGTCACAGCGCGACGGATCCCGATCTTAGCGCCGCCACAGGTGGTTCGGATCCGTTACCGGCGATCCCTGACTCAAGCGCCTACGCGACGAATGTGCGATCCGCTCGGACGACTGACAACGCCACCCCGACTCGACGAGGCAACCCTCGCCCGGTTCGCCGACCTCACCCCAGCTCGTACGTCGCCGTCACCGGCGCGTGATCGCTCCAGCGTTTGTCATAGCTTTCGGCCCGTTCCACCACCATCGACGTGCACCGGCGGGCCAGGCCGGGCGTAGCGACGTGGTAATCGATGCGCCAGCCCGCGTCGTTGTCGAACGCCTTACCCCGGTACGACCACCACGTGTACGGGCCGGGACCCTCGGGATCCAGGTGCCGCTGCACGTCAACGTAACCGAGTTCATCGAACACGCGGGAAAGCCAGGCACGCTCCTCGGGCAGGAACCCGGCGTTCTTGCGGTTGCCCTTCCAGTTCTTCAGGTCGATCTCGGCGTGGGCGATGTTCCAGTCACCGACGACCAACACTTCCTTGCCTTCCGAGGACGCCTTGTCCCGCAGCGTCGCCAGGTACGGCAAGAAGGTGTCCATGAACCGTTCCTTCTCCTCCTGCCGCGGTGTGTCGACCTCGCCGCTGGGCAGGTAGAGACTGCCCACGACCACACCGGGCAGCCACATCTCGACGTAACGACCGCTGTCCTCGAACTCGGCCTCGCCGAAACCGACACGCACGGACTCGGGTTCGATGCGGCTGTAGATGCACACGCCGTTGCGGCCCTTGGTGGCGCACGCGGCGTGGACGGTGTGCCAACCCGGCGGTTCCCGCAGCGCGTCGGACAGAACACCGGGATCGGCCCGCACCTCCTGGCAGGCGACGACGTCAGCCGACGTGGCCTCGAACCACTCGCTGAAACCCTTCCTGGCGGCGGCCCTTAGGCCATTGACGTTGACGGTCGAGACGGTGAGCACGTCTGGCAGGCTACCTTCACTCGTCGCGGGAATGCCCCCGGCCGACCGGTCCCGATGATCGAGCCACACGACATCCCGTGGCGCGGGTCATTCGCAACGGTCGCCGTCGACCGGTTCGAGATACTCGTCGGCCGCCCAGTGGTGGTCGTCGATCTTGCGGAAACCGTCGCGCACCTGGGTGGTGGCGTCGATCTCGGCACCCTGGCGGAACTTTCCGAGGATCTCGTGGCCCGTGCCCGGGCCGGAACGCACGTTGAGCAGGTCGGCGGTCACGGTCATCGCGCAGACGGTCTCCTTCTTCTCCGACCCACCGCCACCGTCCTGGGCTTCCGAGGCACGTTGTTCGGAGCCGGTCGTGTAGATCATCGCCAGCCCCAGGACGACGCCGACGACGATGAACACTCGCTTCGCACCACCCAGCACGCCAACGCTCCTTGCCCACCGCAACCCGACCTGCGTGCAGGGTAGGGAGTTTTCCCCTCCAGCGACAGCCCCATGCGGACGAACCTGCCCTCACCATTTCAAGCACAGAGGGTCACCATGCGTGTTCGCCGTCGCGGTCACCGCTCGATAGCGCGTCGGCACCTCGCCGAAATCTCACACGGAGCCTCACACACGGAGACTCGCCTGCTGCCGTAGCACTTCCACGAGCCGGTCGGCATCCGGTGCCGCGATGACATACGTACGGCCGGCGCGGGTGGTGACCCTGGCGGCCGGACCCGAGTCGAACAGGAAGCCGACGAGGTCCTTACCTCGGCTCTTGTAGCCCCAGCCGGAGAAATCCGCCCACGGATCGACCGTGCCCGGCTCGACGGACGCCACGTCGGCGAGGGGGATCGTCTTGCGGAACACCGGCGTCATCGCCAGCCGTAGCGTCGTGTCGTCCACCGTGATGACACCCCGGCTGGTCAACATCGCACTGGAGAACCCCAGTATGAGCACCGTGACCACGGCGGGAACCCACATCGACCCGGTCGCGAGCAGCCACATGATCCCGGCGACGACGAACGACTCGGCGAAGAGCACCCACAACAGCACCTTCATCGCTTTCGGAGGGCGTAAGACGCGCCGGTAGTGGTACACGTTGTTTCCCACCTGCCCTCCACCGCTTGGCCGACCGAGCGAAACAGAAGCGAAGCGCCCAGAGCGATACCGGCTCGCACGATATCTTCACCAACAGGTCGACGGCCGGTTCGGTGATCACATAGTAGCTTAGTCCTAAATGGATACTCTTACCGTTGGGCCGGATCGGACGACGACCACCGACGGTTTCCGAAGATGCCGACAAGGCGGTGACGCCATCCGCCGGTAACGCCCCTTCCTGTCTTTTCCTGGAAGGAGCGAGGCCCTGTCCGACCGACGAGAAGAAGGGCCACGTTCCGCTACAGCACGTCGTCGGCGGTCTCACCACCGCCGAGGTGTGCGCGCTCCCGCAGGATGTCCACGAGCCGGTCAGCGTCCGGGGCCGCCACGACGAACGATCGTCCGTCCCGCAACGTCACCTTCGCCGCCGGACCGGCCTGGAACACGAAAGCCGCATCGCCGCCCCCGAGCGGCCGGTACCCGTAGCCACCGAAGTCCATCGGCGCGACCCGGGTGAGCTCCACCGAGGTGATGTCGGGCAGCGGAAGCCGCTTACGGAACAACGAACCGACGGCCAGCACCAACTCGTGGTCGTCCACGGCGATCCGGCCACGCACGGAAAGCAACGGCAACAGCGCCAGACACATGGCCGTGACGGCGAGCTTGCCCCACAGCGGCCCCTCCTCCAGCCACACGAACACCGTGACCACCAGGCAGAGGACGAACACGGCGAACATCGACCGGTCGAGCCACCGGGGCAGAAAGACCGTGGTGTCGTAATGCAACGTCCCCCCCGGATCGGACGACGACCACCGACGTCGCCACAGCGCTGATGTCGGATACAGCGTTGATACAGCAAGGCCCCGACCGGCGGCTACCGATCGGGGCCTTACGGGTTGACGAAAACCCGTCAGCTCTGGGCGATCTTGGCGGCCAAGTTGCGGTCCAGCGTCGCGAGGAATTCCTCGGTGGTCTGGTACGGCGTGTCACCGCCCACCAACAGCGCGAGGTCCTTGGTCATCTTGCCGCTCTCGACGGTCTCGATGACGACCTGCTCCAGCTTGTTGGCGAAACCGATCAGCTCGGCGTTGTTATCGAGCTTGCCCCGGTGCTCCAGCCCGCGAGTCCACGCGAAGATCGACGCGATCGGGTTGGTCGAGGTCGGCTTGCCCTGCTGGTGCTGGCGGTAGTGGCGGGTGACGGTGCCGTGCGCGGCCTCCGCCTCCACGGTGCGGCCGTCCGGCGTGCGCAGCACCGAGGTCATGAGACCCAGCGAGCCGAAGCCCTGGGCCACGGTGTCGGACTGCACGTCGCCGTCGTAGTTCTTGCAGGCCCACACGTAGCCGCCCTCCCACTTGAGGGAGGCCGCCACCATGTCGTCGATGAGCCGGTGCTCGTAGGTCAGGCCCTTGGCCTCGAAGTCGGCCTTGAACTCGTTCTCGTAGATCTCGGCGAACACATCCTTGAACATGCCGTCGTAGGCCTTGAGGATGGTGTTCTTCGTCGACATGTACACCGGCATGCCGCGGTCGAGGCCGTACTGCAGCGACGCGCGCGCGAAGTCCTCGATCGACTTGCGGTAGTTGTACATGCCCATGGTGACGCCGCCGCCCTCGGGGAACTTGGCGACCTCCATCTCGACGGGCTCGGAGCCGTCGTCCGGCGTGTAGGTGATGGTCACGGTGCCGGGGCCGGGGACCTTGAAGTCGGAAGCCTTGTACTGGTCACCGTGGGCGTGACGGCCGATGATGATCGGCTTCGTCCAGCCGGGTACGAGCCGGGGGATGTTGGAGATGATGATCGGCTCGCGGAAGACGACGCCGCCCAGGATGTTACGGATGGTGCCGTTGGGGCTGCGCCACATCTTCTTGAGGCCGAACTCCTCGACACGGGCCTCGTCGGGCGTGATGGTGGCGCACTTGACACCCACGCCGTGCTTGGCGATGGCGTTCGCCGCGTCGACCGTGATCTGGTCGTCGGTGCGGTCCCGCTCCTCGATGCCCAGGTCGTAGTACTCCAGGTTGATGTCGAGGTAGGGGTGGATGAGCTTGTCCTTGATGAACTTCCAGATGATGCGGGTCATCTCATCGCCGTCGAGTTCGACGACGGTGCCCTCGACCTTGATCTTGGCCATGAGCAGGGACGCTCCTCTCGCGGGTCTTC
>JAJYTH010000039.1 GCA_021793175.1 Actinomycetes bacterium | reverse complement strand
GTGTTCGATCTGCGGCCTGCGGCGATCATTCGTGATCTGGATCTGTTGCGGCCGATCTATGCGCCGACGGCTGCCTATGGGCACTTCGGGCGTACAGACCTGGACGTGCCATGGGAACGCACCGACCGCGCCCCGGCGTTGAAGGACGCGGCGAAGGCGTGACCGTTTCTCGTCGTCGACGTCATCCGCTCACAGCACCTTACTGATCGACGGTGTGCCGTGGGTGGTCGGGAACCGGCCGCAGGTCCGTGCTCCCGGTCACCCGACCGCACCCGTGGGGGTGCGGTTCCAATCCAAGCGTTGGCCTCAAGGCCCCATGAGGAGTGTGTCCCAATGCGCATAGCCGTGACCGGTTCCATCGCGACCGATCACTTGATGGTCTTTCCCGGCAAGTTCTCCGACCAGTTCGTCGTCGACCAACTGGAGAGGGTGTCCCTGTCGTTCTTGGTGGACCAGCTGGATGTCCGTAGGGGAGGTGTGGCCGCCAACATCTCCTTCGGGCTCGGCAGCCTGGGAATGACCCCCATCCTGGTGGGGGCGGTCGGCGCGGACTTCGACGAATACCGTTCCTGGTTGGAGCGGCACGGGGTCGACACCAAGTCGGTGCATGTGTCGCAGACGAAACACACGTCGCGCTTCCTGTGCACCACCGACCAGGTGCAGGCGCAGATCGCGACCTTCTATGCGGGAGCGATGGAGGAGGCGCGGGACATCGAGCTCCAGCCCATCGCCGACCGGGTGGGCGGTCTCGACCTGGTGATGGTGGCGCCCAACGACCCGTTGGCCATGGTGCGGCACACCGAGGAGTGCCGTGCGCGGGGCATCCCGTTCGCCGCTGACCCCTCGCAGCAGCTGGCACGCATGGAAGGCCCCGAGATCCGCACGCTCGTGGAAGGCGCGGCCTACCTGTTCACCAACGAATACGAGACGTCGCTGCTGTTGAAGGAGACGGGTTGGTCGGAGCCGGAGGTGCTCGACCGGGTCGGGTGCTGGGTGAAGACCTACGGCCCCGAGGGGGTGCGGATCGAGAGGAAGGACGCCGATCCGCTGGTGGTGCCCGCCGTGAAGGTGGTCGACGAGGTCGACCCGACCGGTGTCGGTGACGCCTTCCGCGCCGGATTCCTGTGGGGGTTGCACGCGAAGCTCAGCCTGGAGAGAGCGGCACAGGTGGGCTGCACGCTGGCCGCCATCGTCCTGGAAACCGTCGGGACACAGGAATACACGCTGGATCGTGCGGAATTCTCCAAGCGGGTAGCCACGACCTACGGCAGTGAGGCCGCCGCCGAGATCGAATCCAAGCTGCGGGTATGAACATGGACAGTCGTTTTCTCGCCGAGTTGGAGCGGCGGGTTCTCGTCGCGGACGGCGGTATGGGCACCGCGCTCCAGGAGTTCGACCTGACGCTGGACGACTTCGCTCAGCTGGAAGGGTGCAACGAGATCCTCAACGAGACCCGCCCCGACGTCGTGACGTCGGTGTACCGCGGGTTTTTGGAGGCCGGCTCCGACGCCATCGAGACGAACACGTTCGGCACCAACTACGGCAACTTCGGTGAGTACGGCATCCTCGACCGGATCAGGGAGCTGGCCGAGAAGGGCACGACGTTGGCGCGGCAGTGCGCCGACGAGTACTCGACGCCGGACCGGCCGCGGTTCGTGCTCGGTTCGATGGGACCGGGCACGAAACTGCCCACGCTGGGTCACGCTCCGTACGCGGTGTTGCGTGACGCGTACATCGAGAACGCGCTGGGGATGCTCGACGGCGGTGCGGACGCCGTGTTGGTGGAGACGTCGCAGGACCTGTTGCAGACCAAGGCCGCGATCGTCGGTGCGAAGCGGGCGATGACCAAGGCCGGGCGGCGGGTTCCGATCATCGCTCAGGTGACCGTGGAGCAGACGGGCACCATGCTGGTCGGCTCCGAGATCGGTGCGGCGCTCACGGCGTTGGAGCCGCTCGGTATCGACCTGATCGGGATGAACTGCGCCACCGGGCCGGCCGAGATGAGCGAGCACCTGAGGGTGCTGTCCGAGCACGCCCGCGTGCCGATCTCGGTGATGCCCAACGCCGGCCTGCCCGAACTGGGGCCGAACGGCGCGGTGTATCCGCTGCGGCCGGACGAGTTGGCCGAGGCGTTGGCCACGTTCGTCACCGAGTTCGGTACCCGCTTGGTGGGCGGTTGCTGCGGCACCACGCCCGAGCACATGCGGGCGGTGGTGGAGGCGGTGTCGTCGCTGACCCCGAAGGAACGTCGCCCGGACCACAACCCGGCGGTGTCGTCGGTGTACCAGTCGGTGCCGTTCGAGCAGGACGCCTCGATCCTCAACGTCGGGGAGCGGACCAACGCCAACGGGTCGAAGGCGTTCCGTGAGGCGATGCTGGAGGGCCGCTACGACGACTGTGTCGAGATCGCCAAGGCGCAGACCCGTGAAGGCGCGCACATGCTCGACCTGTGTGTGGACTACGTGGGTCGGGACGGCGCCGCCGACATGGCCGAACTGGCCTCCCGGCTCGCCACGGCCTCCACGCTGCCGATCATGGTGGACTCCACTGAGCCTGACGTGGTGCGCACCGGTCTGGAACATCTCGGTGGGCGGTGCACGATCAACTCGGTGAACTACGAGGACGGCACCGGTCCGGACAGTCGCTACCGGCGCGTGCTGGAGCTGGCGGCGGAGCACGGCGCCGCCGTGGTCGTCACCTGCATCGACGAGGAGGGGCAGGCGCGCACCGCCGAATGGAAACTGCGGGTGGCCGAGCGCGCCATCTCCGACCTGACCAATAACTGGGGACTGGACAAATCGTCGATCATCATCGACTGTCTCGTGTTCCCCATCACCACGGGACAGGAGGAGGTTCGCAAGGACGCGCTGGAGACCATCGAGGCGATCCGGGAGCTGAAGCGGCGTCACCCCGACGTCATGACGACACTGGGCTTGTCGAACGTGTCGTTCGGGCTCAACCCGGCCGCACGGCAGGTGCTGAACTCGGTCTTCCTGCACGAATGCCGGGAAGCGGGACTGGACTCGGCCATCCTGAACTCGTCCAAGATCCTGCCCATGAACAAGATCGAGGACGAGCCGAAGCAGGTCGCACTCGACCTCGTCTACGACCGGCGCCAGGACGACTACGACCCGCTGCAGCGACTCATGCAGCTGTTCGAGGGCAAGACGGCGTCCTCGACGCGCGCCTCGCGAGCCGAGGAGTTGGCGAAGCTACCGCTGTTCGAACGGCTGGAGAAACGTATCGTCGAAGGCGAGATCACCGGCCTGGAAGAGGATCTCGACGCGGCGATGCGGGAGAAGAAGCCGCTCGACATCGTCAACGAGCACCTACTCGCCGGCATGAAGGTGGTCGGTGACCTGTTCGGTTCGGGCCAGATGCAACTGCCGTTCGTGCTGCAGTCGGCCGAGACGATGAAAGCGGCGGTGGCCTACCTGGAACCGCACATGGAGAAGACCGACTCCGGGGGTAAGGGCAAGCTTCTGCTGGCCACGGTGAAGGGCGACGTCCACGACATCGGCAAGAACCTGGTCGACATCATCGTGTCGAACAACGGCTACGACGTCGTGAACATCGGCATCAAGCAGCCGATCAACGCTATCCTGGAGGCAGCGGAACAGCACCGGGTCGATGCCATCGGGATGTCGGGACTGCTGGTGAAGTCCACCGTCATCATGAAGGACAACCTGCAGGAGATGAACTCCCGCGGGGTCGCGCAGAAGTATCCGGTGTTGCTCGGTGGGGCCGCGTTGACCCGCACCTACGTCGAGAACGATCTGGACGAGATCTACGAGGGTGACGTCCGCTACGCCAAGGACGCCTTCGAGGGCCTCAAGCTGATGGACCGGGTCATGGCCATCAAACGCGGTGAGACCCCGGAGGAGGACGCCGCCGAGGAGGCGAAGAAGGCCGAGCGCAAGGCTCGTCGACAGCGGTCGCTGCGGATCGCCGAGAAGCGGAAGGCCGAGCAGGGGCCGGAGCCCGACCTCTACGACACGACGCGCTCGGACGTCGATCCCGATGTCCCTGTGCCGACGCCGCCGTTCTGGGGTGCCAAGGTCGTCAAGGGCGTGGCCGTGGCGGACTACCTGTCGTTGCTCGACGAGCGGGCGACGTTCTTTGGGCAATGGGGTCTACGGGGAGCGAGGAAGGGCGAAGGTCCCTCGTACGAGGAACTGGTGGAGAGCGAGGGCAGGCCGCGGCTGCGGGCGTGGATCGACGAGCTGTCCACCCAGGGCATCCTCGCTCACGCGGCGCTGGTGTACGGGTACTTCCCGTGCTATTCGGACGGCAATGATCTGATAGTGCTGGAGAAGGAGGAACCGGACGCGCTGGAGCGGGTGCGGTTCAGGTTCCCCCGGCAGCGGCGCGACCGCAGGCTCTGCCTGGCCGACTTCTTCCGTTCGAAGGAGAAGGCCGAGCAGACCGGCCAGGTGGACGTCCTACCCATGCAGCTCGTCACGATGGGCCAACCCATCGCCGACTACGCCAACGAGCTGTTCGCGCGCAACGCCTACCGGGACTACCTGGAGATCCACGGGCTCAGCGTGCAGCTCACCGAGGCGCTGGCCGAGTACTGGCACCGCCGGATTCGGCAGGAGCTGCTGTTCCCCTCCGGTACCCCCGTGGCGGACGAGGACCCGGAGGACGTGGAGCAGTTCTTCAGACTGGGTTACCGAGGAGCACGGTTCTCCTTCGGCTACGGTGCTTGCCCGGATCTGGAGGACCGCGCGAAGATCGTGGAACTGCTCGACGCCGAGCGTATCGGTGTGGTGTTGTCCGAGGAGTTCCAGCTGCATCCGGAGCAGTCGACGGACGCGATCGTGGCCCACCACCCTGAGGCTAAGTACTTCAACACCTAACCAGTGGGGTCGTTCCCACGACGAGAAAGGAAACTATGAGCGCGAAGTTGCAGAAGGTGAACGGCCTCGAGTTCGCCGTCGCCGATCTGTCGTTGGCCGAGGCAGGCAGGCATCAGATCCGGTTGGCGGAACACGAGATGCCCGGCCTGATGGCGACTCGCAAGGAGTACGCGGCCTCGAAGCCGCTGAAGGGCGCCAAGATCGCCGGTTCGCTGCACATGACCGTGCAGACGGCGGTGCTGATCGAGACGCTGGTGGAACTCGGCGCCGAGGTGCGGTGGGCGTCGTGCAACATCTACTCCACGCAGGACGAGGCCGCCGCCGCGATCGTGGTGGGTCGCAACGGCACCCCGGAAAAGCCCGAGGGCGTGCCCGTCTTCGCCTGGAAGGGCGAGACGCTGGAGGAGTACTGGTGGTGCACCGACCAGATCTTCCGCTTCGGCGACGACGGTCCGAACATGATCCTCGACGACGGCGGTGACGCCTCCATGCTCGTGCACAAGGGCGTGGAGTTCGAGGCCGCCGGCGCCGTGCCCGAGCCCTCGGAGAACGACTCCGAGGAGTACAGGATCGTGCTGGACCGGCTGCGGAAGAGCCTCGCCGAGGACTCCCAGAGGTTCACCCGCATCGCGTCCAACATCAGGGGCGTCACCGAGGAGACCACCACGGGGGTGCTCCGCCTGTACGAGTACGCCAAGAGCGGTGAGCTGCTGTTCCCGGCCATCAACGTCAATGACTCGGTGACGAAGTCGAAGTTCGACAACAAGTACGGTTGCCGTCCCTCGCTGGTCGACGGCATCAACCGTGCCACCGACGTGCTGATCGGCGGCAAGGTGGCCGTGGTGTGCGGCTACGGTGACGTCGGCAAGGGCAGTGCCGAGTCGCTGCGGGGCCAGGGCGCCCGAGTGATCGTCACCGAGATCGACCCGATCTGCGCGCTGCAGGCGGCGATGGACGGGTTCGAGGTGACCGTGCTGGAGGACGTCGTCGAGACGGCCGACATCTTCATCACCACCACCGGGAACTTCAACATCATCACCGCCGAGCACATGTCTCGGATGAAGCACCAGGCGATCGTCGGCAACATCGGCCACTTCGACAACGAGATCGATGTCGCCGGCCTGGAGAGGATCCCGGGCATCAAGCGGGTCGAGATCAAGCCGCAGGTCGACGAGTACGTCTTCCCCGACGGCCACTCGATCATCCTGCTGAGCAGGGGCAGGCTGCTCAACCTCGGCAACGCCACGGGTCACCCGAGCTTCGTGATGTCCAACAGCTTCACCAACCAGGTGCTGGCGCAGATCGAGCTGTTCACCAAGCCGGGCGAGTACGACAAGCAGGTGTACGTGCTGCCCAAGAAGCTCGACGAGAAGGTCGCGCGGCTGCACCTCGACGCCCTCGGCGTCAAGTTGACCAAGCTGACCAAGGAACAGGCCGAGTACATCGGCGTCGACGTGGAGGGCCCCTACAAGCCCGACCACTACCGTTACTGATGGTGCTGACCGTGAGGGCCCGCCGAGTGCCCGACTGCGGGACCGGTGGCCCTCACGGTGCCCCTCCCGAAGGGAGTTGATCGTGCGGAGGGTTGTCGACCGGCTGAGCAGCGAGCGGTGTCCGACGTTCTCGGTGGAGTTCTTCCCACCTCGGAACGAGGCGGAGGAGGCCATTCTGTGGAAGTCGATCCGCGAGCTGGAGTCGCTTGACCCCGCGTACATGTCCATCACCTACGGAGCGGGTGGGTCGAGCCGCGACGGCACCATCCACAACATCGCCCGGGTCGCCACCGACACCACGCTGGTGCCGATGGCGCATCTGACGGCGGTGAATCACTCGGTGGCGGAGTTGCGTAACGTCATCGGGCATTTCGCGGCCGTGGGCGTGCACAACATCCTCGCGTTGCGGGGTGATCCGCCCGGAGACCCGATGGGGGAGTGGGTGGCGCACCCCGAGGGTCTGAACTACGCGGAAGAGCTCGTTCGGCTGATCCGTGAGCTGGGCGACTTCTGCGTCGGTGTGTCGGCGTTCCCGTACGGTCATCCTAGATCGCCCGATCTGGAGACCGACACGCGGTATCTGCTCCGCAAGCTCGATGCGGGCGCCGACTTCGCGATCGCGCAGTTGTTCTTCGAGGCCGAGGACTTCCTTCGGTTGCGGGATCGCGTGGCGACGGGCAGTGACGCGCTGATGCTGCCCGGGATCATGCCGCTCACCACACCGCGGACCTGGCGGAAGACCATCGAGCTGTCCGGGGCCACGCCACCGCGGTGGCTGTCCGATCGGCTCGAACCGCTCACCGACGATCCGAAGGCGTTCCGTGCCGAGGGGTTGAACGTCATCACGGAGCTGTGTGAGCGGTTGCTTGCCGAAGGGGTGCCGGAGCTGCACTTCTACACCTTCAACCGGTCGAAGGCCACGCGGGAGTTGGTGGATCGGCTCGGGCTGCGTTCGTCTCGCGCGGAACCCGTCCTCGCCGCGCAACACTGAAAAAGGCGTCCCACGGAAAAAACCGTGGGACCGTGGTGACCGCTCAACGGGGAGCGGTCACCTTCGCCCGCGTTCTCGAAAACGCTTTTTTGTACGGATCGTGACTCGGTGGTTCTCCTGCGTTCCTTCGGGGTGTGAGGGAAACGGCGGAACTGCCGAATCCCCCTGTTCGTTGCCGGAACGGGACTTTCGACGATCCGTCGGGCGGACCGACGTAATCGAGGACACACTGTTTCCGGCAATGGGGCGGGCCGTTTCGCCCGTTGCTCACCGCGGTGTCCACTGTGTCCACCGTGACTTCGGGGACACGAAAGAGGCCATGACCGACTTCGTCGAATCCTTTACTAATCTTGAGGTGGCGATGCGTCTAGGGTTGGCCATTCGCACTGACGCCGGGCGAGGTGGGTATGACGAGTGCACAGGATCTGAACGGGCGGTCGCACCAGCGCGGTGAATTCCGTGTTACGTGGCGCGGATACGATCGTGCCGAAGTCGAAAAGTGCGTGCGAGAGCTACGAGACGCACTTCACACGGCGACCGCCGAGCGGGATGCCGCCGTCGACGATATCCGCCGCCAGTCCGCCGAACTGGCGGCGTTGCGTGCCGAGAATCAGAAACTGAGGCAGAGCCTCGATCGCGTGTGCCGGACGCCTGTGGAGACCGACGGGCTGTCGGAACGGCTGTGGCGCATGGTGGACCTTGCGCAGAAAGAAGCGCAGGACATTCTCGAGGGAGCGCGGGCCGAGGCCGAACGTCGGCGCGAGGAGATGGACAAGCGCGAGGCCGAGCTGGAGCTTCGGCGTGCCGAGCTCGAGTCGGAACATCGGGAGCTCGTGCACCGCATCAAGGCCGAGGCCGCGGCCGAAGCGGAGGAGGCGGCGCGGAAGCGCCGGGAGGAAGACGAGCGAGCTGTCCGCCGCAGGCAGGAGCTCGAACGCGATTTCGCGAAGAGTTTGGCGGTGCGCAGGGAGGAGATGAACCGCGCGCTCGCGCGGCGTGAGGAAGCCGCGAAGGCCGAGGCCGAACGGATCGTGGCTGAGGCGAACACGCGAGCGGAGCGGATTGTGTCCCAGGCCACGGCCCGCGTGCGCACCTTGGAAGCGGCGCGTCGCCGTGCTGTCGCCGAGCTGCGCACGGCGCGGGAAGCGCTGGCCGGGGCGTTGCCGCTGGTCGAGCCGTTGCCCGACGAGGCCGCTGTGGATCGCACCGTGAAATCCGGACCGCCGTCGGTGTGTGGGGCGGGCACCGGTTCGGGTGCCAGGCCCGCCGCGCACCTGGTGCGTCGACCCTCGAATCTGCCGGTACAGCGCGTTGCCGGACCGACCGTGTCGACCACAAGGTGAGGACCGGTATCGTCGCGGGGATGACCGGGCACTCGAAGGAGGTGAGCGGATGGCTCGGCCGTGCGTGCTGCTGAAGTACGGCGAACTCATGCTCAAAGGACGTAATCGCGGCAGGTTCGAGGATCATCTGCGCGAGGCGTTGCAGCATGCGATGGACGGGGCGTCCGCTCCTGTCCGGATCTCCCAGCGACCGGGTGTGGTGGTGTTGTCCGGTGCGCCGCTCGATGAGCTCGTCGAGCGGGCGCACCGAGTGATCGGTGTCAACGTCGTGCAGCCCGCGTTTCGCGCCGGGCATTCGGTCGACGACACCGTGGCGACCGTGTCGCAGGCGTTGCAGGAGCGGTTCGGCAGTCCCGAACAGTCCGGTGCTCGCCGGTTCGCGGTCCGCGCCCGCCGTAGGGACAAGACCTTCCCGATGGGTTCGGACCGGCTCGCCGCGCACGTCGGCAGCAAGGTGGTCGAGGAGTGGGGTTGGCCCGTCGACCTGACCAACCCCGAGGTGGAGATCACCATCGAGGTCGATCACCGCGAGGTGTTCGTCTCGTTGGAGAAGCAGCGTGGTCAGGGTGGACTGCCCGTGGGCGCCAGCGGGCGCGCGCTGGTTCTGCTGTCGGGCGGCTACGACTCGCCGGTCGCCGCGTACCGCGCCATGCGGCGCGGGCTGCGCTGTGACTTCGTGCACTTCACGGGCGCGCCGCTGACCGGGCCGTCGTCGACCTACAAGGCGTACGCGCTGGTGCGGGAACTCGACCGGTTCCAGGGCGACTCGCGGCTGCACGTGATCCCCATCGGGAATGCGCAGCGAGCGTTGGCCACGGCCGGGGCGGGTGATCTTCAGATCATCGCCCAGCGCAGGCTCATGGTCCATACCGCCGACGCGCTCGCTCGGGATCTCGGCGCGCAGGCACTGGTCGTCGGCGACAGCCTGGGCCAGGTGTCCAGCCAGACGTTGGCGAACATGGCGACCGTGGAGCAGGCCGCGTCGTTGCCGCTGTTGCGTCCTCTGGTGGCCTGGGACAAGGACGAGATCATCGCTGAGGCCCGCCGCATCGGCACGGCCGAGATCTCGAAGCTGCCCGACGAGGATTGTTGCAGTCTGCTGTCGCCGCCGCGGGTGGCGACCCGTACCACGCCGACACAGCTGGAAGGTGTCGAGCGCAGGATGGAGCTGGACGAGCTGGTGCCGAAGTTGCTGGCTGACGTCCAGGTCCACGTTCCCGGGGCGGCGTGACGTCCGTTTCCCGAAGGGTTTGAGCCCGCTTTCCGTCCGCCGGATGCGGACGGGAAGCGGGGAAACCCCGGTCACGGCGAAAGTCCCGGCCCGAATCCTTCCCAGGGGTTCTCGAAGGTCACGTTGCATCGGCTTTTTCATCAAGATGACGCCGTGAAGCGGGTGGGGATTGCTACTGTTTCCCTCCGTGGGGAATCTCCGTTCTCGAATTACGTCGTGGTTCACGCGTCGTTACTTCGCGCGGGTGCAGAAAAAAGGTCTCGACCTGTCGAAGATCGCTCTGTTGCCGGACGATGTGCTGATGCCACTGCGCCGCGACGGCCTGGACCCGGTGCCCGAACTGGGGCGTAAGCGGGCAGAGGAACCGGTGAGCAAGCTGCCGGTGCCGTTCGGCCTGAACGTGTGGCTGGTGACGGGTTACGACGAGGCCAAGGCCGTCCTCGGGGACGCCAAGACGTTCAGTAACGACTTCACCAACCTCGTCGGCAAGACCAGTGCGCGGGCCGAGGACAATCCGGGCGGTCTCGGGTTCTCCGACCCACCCGTGCACACGCGTCTGCGCAAGTTGCTGACGCCGGAGTTCACGATGCGGCGGCTGGCGCGACTCAAGCCGGAGATCGAGACGATCGTGAACGAACGTCTCGACGTGATCGCCGAGGCCGACGGGCCGGTCGATCTTGTGGAGGAGTTCGCGCTGCCCATCCCGTCGTTGGTGATCTGCGAGCTCCTCGGAGTGCCGTACTCCGACCGTGCCGAGTTCCAGCACCTGGCGGTCCAGCGCTTCGACCTCTTCGGCGGTGCGGCCGCTTCCCTCGGGGCCATCTCCGAGTCGCTGGAGTACTTGCTGACCGTGGTCCGTAAGGAGCGGGAGAACCCGGGCGACGGCCTTCTCGGCATGATCATCAAAGAGCACGGTGACGAGATCGAGGACCGGGAACTCGCCGGGCTGGCTGACGGGGTGCTCACGGGTGGTTTCGAGACCACCGCCAGCATGTTGTCACTCGGTGCGCTCGTGCTGTTACAGGACCGGGAGATGTTCAAACGCATCCACGACGATGACGAGCCGGTGCACGGATTCGTCGAGGAACTGTTGCGTTACCTCGCGGTGGTGCAGGTGGCGTTTCCCCGGTTCGCGCGTGAGGACGTCGAGGTCGGCGGCGTGACCATCAAACAGGGTGACATGGCGATCGTGTCGTTGAGCGGCGCCAACCGCGACGAGAAACTGGGCCAGGGCCTGGAGATCTTCGACGGTACTCGGCCGCCGATGTCGCACCTCGCGTTCGGCTACGGCGTGCATCGCTGCGTCGGCGCGGAGTTGGCCCGCATGGAGTTGCGTGCCGCTTACCCGGCCTTGGTCCGGCGTTTTCCGTCGATGCGGTTGGCCGTGCCCGTGGAAGATCTTGAGTTCCGCAAGACCTCGGCCGTCTACAGCGTGGAGAAACTCCCCATTCTGGTCGACTGAGCCCATCCTCGGCGTTCGCGGTCCTCGAATATCGACTTTTTGTCATCGACTGATCACCGATAGCGGCTGAAAACACCCGCCACGGCCGAATTCGTGACGGGTGTTCTCGTGCTGTTCTCGGGCCGGGTGATTCAGGCTTCTTCCGGCGCTGATTCGCCCTCCTGTCTGCTGCGAACAGGTTCGGGGTGGAAGCCGCATGTCTTGTCGCTCCTCGGGTAGTCGGAAAGCGACAGCAGCGGCAGACAACAGCGGCAACAGCGCTGTGCGAGCAGGAGGGCATCATGAAGGCAGTGGTTTACAAGGGGCCCAACGAGGTCCAGGTGGAGCAAGTCGAGGACCCGAAGATCGAAGCTACGACCGACGTGATCGTTCGAGTCACCACGACCGCGATCTGTGGGTCCGACCTACACATGTACGAGGGCCGAACGGTCGCCGAACCCGGAATCGTGTTCGGCCACGAGAACATGGGCGTGGTGGAAGAGATCGGCCCAGGCGTCACGAGCCTGCAGAAGGGCGACCGAGTCGTCATGCCGTTCAACGTCGCATGCGGCTTCTGCCGTAACTGCCTGGCGGGGAAGACCGGGTTCTGCTTGACGGTGAACCCCGGGTTCGCGGGCGGAGCCTACGGCTACGTCGGCATGGGGCCGTACAAGGGCGGCCAGGCCGAATACCTGCGCGTGCCGTTCGCGGACTTCAACTGCTTGAAACTTCCACCCGGCAGGGAGCACGAGGACGACTTCGCGATGCTCGCCGACATCTTCCCCACCGGCTACCACGCGACGGAGCTCGCCGGTGTGGCACCGGGCGACACCGTCGCCGTGTTCGGTGGAGGACCCGTTGGGTTGATGGCGGCGTACTCGTCGATCCTGCGCGGTGCTTCTCAGGTGTTCGTGGCGGACAAGGTGCCCGACCGTCTGAGGGTGGCCGAGGAGATCGGCGCGACCCCGATCGACTTCACCAAGGGAAGTGCCGCTGAACAGATCGTCGACAGTACGGGAGGCGGTGTGGACAGGGGCATCGACGCGGTGGGCTACCAGGCCACGGTGCCCGAGGGTGAGGAACAGCCCTCCGTAGTGCTCAACGATCTCGTCGAAGCGGTGCGGCCCACCGGTTCGCTGGGTGTGGTGGGGCTCTATGTGCCGAAGGATCCCGGTGGACCGACGGAGGACGCACGCAACGGCCGGTTGCTCATCAGCGTCGGCAAGTTCTTCGAGAAGGGTCTGCGGATGGCTACCGGGCAGACCAACGTGAAGGCCTACAACCGGCAGCTGCGGGACCTCATCATCGCGGGTAGGGCCGAGCCGAGCTTCGTGGTGTCGCAGCGGCGTCCCCTGGACGAGGCACCCGATGCCTACGCCCGGTTCGACCGCCGTGAGCCGGGCTATACCAAGGTCGTCCTCAAGCCGTGACGCTCGCGACCGCTGTGCGACCCGGTGGTGTGTCACTCGGGTCGGTGAACATGTTCGACCGGGGACGGATTTTTTGCTCCGCGCCGGGTGTGAAACCCATGCGTGAGGGAACTCCTCAATTGCCCGAGGAGGGAGGGACGAATGAGTTACTCATCCGCGCACCCCTGGCGCGCGACGGCAGGGATGCGGTCACGCCCAGCGGTGCAGACGGCTGCGGGCTTGGTCGGTGCGGTGTTCCTGTTGGTCGGCATCTTGGGGTTCATCCCCGGAATCACGACCAATTACAGCACCATGCAGTTCGCCGGGCACGAATCCCAGGCGATGCTGTTCGGCATCTTCCAGGTGTCGATTCTGCACAACATCGTGCACCTGCTGTTCGGAGTCGCCGGGTTGAGCATGATGCGCTCAGCGGGTGCGGCACGCACGTTCCTGATCGGCGGTGGATTGATCTACCTGGCGCTGTGGGTGTACGGCTTGATCGTCGGGAGTGAGTCCACGGCGAACTTCGTTCCGCTCAACAATGCCGACAACTGGCTTCACCTCGGCCTCGCCATCGGCATGACTGGGTTGGGTCTGGCGTTGGGCGCGGGCGGGCGCAGTACCGAGACGCCGCGCTGAGGCTTCGACAACCGAGAGAATTGAGAAACCACCTTGCCCGTTCAGGCGGGCAAGGTGGTTTCTCTGTGTCCAAAACAGATTTATTTCTGTCCTTAGTGGACATATCAAGTCTTATTTTCCCTCGGAAAGGGCGTTAACTCCGCCTCTGGATGGTCCGTAGATATAAGCGTGTCCGCGCGTGCGGGTGCTTGCGACACCTTCGTGGGGACGTGATTCATATCGGCCATCTTGGACGGTTGCCGAGTTCGGCTCATCGCGGTCGAGGGCGCCGATGGGCGCTTTCAGGTGACTACACAGCGTTTCAAAATTGTGGCCCGTAGTGTTGGAGACGGGCAGGAAAGGAACGGCAGAGGTGTCTTTCGGGGTTCGCCGGCCGCTGGGTAGCAGCGCTGTCGCCCTCGACTCCGCTGACCGGTGCAGTGTCTCCGCTGTCTCCGCTGTCTTCACTGTCTTCACCGTTTTCGCCGACTTCACTGCCTACGCTGTGTTGGTCGCATTCGTTCTCATCGTCTCTGCCGTTGCGCTGTTTTTTCCTGGTCACCCGGAGGTTTTCGAGTTCCCTCGAGGGCCTCCACGGCCACCGCAGGCATTCATTCGGCCGCCCGTCAGCGATCGCTTCACGACTCAGCAGGAGGAACGCATCGTGACCGACTCCAAAGCCGCCGAGAGCGATTCGGCGCATGTCGACCAACCCATTTTCCTCGACCCCCGGGGACGGCGGCGGATGTGGTTGCGGTTGACGGCCGGTGTGACGACGGGGACGGGCGTCGTCGCCGTGGTCACGTGCGGGCTGCTTTTCTCCGAGCGGCCGTCATCGGCGACCAACTCACTCGCGCTACCGGGCAGGGAGATCGTTTCCTCCGGCGCGATGAGCGATGTTTTTTCCCTGCAACCAGGCGATGTCCGAAACGGTGCCGCCGGGGGCCGCGGAGACCTCGAACCTTCGAGGGAACGGGCCAGGGACGACGTGCTTGGTGAACAGGTGCCGTCCGAGCCGTCCCCGCTCGTTCCGGAGCCCTCCGAACCACTCGATGACGCTCTCGACACGGCTCCGTTCGAGGAGATCCACGCCGGAGGCGGTGAGGAGTCAGGAACCGGCACCGAGGCCAGTGGTGCCGAGCTCGACGGCACGAACAGCGAAAACAGGGAGCTCCAAGACACCCACAGCGGCGCCATGGAGTTCACCGGGACCGAGGCCGAGGGGGGCTCCGAGGGAGAAGCCGACGGCACCTTCGAGGTGGAGCCCGGCGGTACGGAGACCGACGGAAGCGACGCCGAGGGTGTTGAGGGACACGCCGGTGGAGAGGACGGTGTCGAGGAGAGCACCGGGGAGAACAGCGAGGAGAACACCGCCGACAACACCGAGGAGAGCACCGGGGAGAACACCGCCGACGATGGCGTGGGATACGCCGGTGGAGAAGACGGCGCCGAAGGCGCGGAGGAGGACACCGACAGCGCCGATGGCACCGAGCCCCAACTCGCAGAGGAAAGCCCTGCCCCGATGGAAGTGCCGCCACGGCACACCTTCTCCACGGAGGAATGGTTCTCGATACTCGACGATTCCCTGACGGGTCCGCAGCAGCTGCGGGACCGGTGAGGGGAACACAGTCATGCGAGTCCGAGGATCGTGGATCGTCGCGGGTGTCATCGGCCTGTTGTTCGTCCTGACGCTGCTCATCGCTGGGTGGGCCATGTCGGAGATCGGCAACGACGCCAAACCCGAACGGGAATTCGAAAGTCAGTCGGACGTGCCGAGCGCGGTGCTCAACGGGGGCACACTCGTGCACGCCCAGGACGATTCGGTGGCGTCCACGGCGATGCCGCCACACACCGTGGCCCTGACTTTCGACGACGGACCCGATCCGGTGTGGACACCACAGATCCTCGAAGTACTGAACAAACACGACGTGCCCGCCACCTTCTTCGTGGTCGGATCGATGGCCGCACGTCATCCGGAGCTGGTCCGCGACATCCACGAGTCCGGTTCCGAACTCGGCGTGCACACGTTCACCCACCCAGATCTCGCGCAGGTTTCCTCGTGGCGGGTCGAACGCGAACTGGACCAGACCCAGATGGTGCTCGCAGGCGCGGCCGGAGTGACTACGCGACTGTTTCGGCCTCCGTACTCGTCGACGACGGAAGCCCTCGACAATCCCGCCTACGATGTGGTGCGCAAAGCGGGGGAACTCGGCTATGTCAGCGTGTTCAGCGACATCGACAGTGCCGACTGGCAACGGCCGGGCGTCGATGCCATCGTGCGCAACGCGACACCGCCGGACGGCCAGGGCGGAGTGGTGCTGCTGCACGATGCCGGGGGCGACCGGTCACAGACAGTAGCCGCCCTCGACGTGCTCATTCCTCAGCTCAAGGAACAGGGCTACCGATTCACCACCATCACCGACGTGATCGGCACCGACCGCGCCGACCCCGCGTCGGCGGAGGACCGTGCCTCGGGCTCCGCTTTCGTTCTCCTCGTCAACGGGGCCCTGGCCGTGGTGACCGTGTTGAAGTGGCTGCTGGTCGTGGTGGGCGCGCTCACGGTGCTGCGCCTGCTTCTGCTCGTCGTGGTGGCACGCGGGCACGCCGCGAGACACAGACGTCGACGTTCTCGGTGGGGGCCGCCGGTCACCGATCCAGTGTCGGTGATCGTGCCCGCGTACAACGAGGCCGCCAACATCGAGGCCACCGTCAGATCGGCGGCCGCGAGCACCCAACCGGTCGAGATCATCGTGGTCGACGACGGGTCCACCGACGGCACCGCCGACCTCGTGGAGGCACTCAAACTGCCGGGTGTCCGGGTGCTGCGGCGACCGAACCGGGGCAAGGCCGCCGCGCTCAACACGGGTATCGCCGCCGCGAGTCACGAGCTCATCGTCATGGTCGACGGTGACACCGTGTTCGAACCGACCACGGTGCACGAACTGGTGCAGCCGTTCGCCGACCCGGAGGTCGGTGCGGTCTCGGGCAACGTCAAGATCGCCAACCGGGAGACGCTGCTGGCCCGGCTGCAACACATCGAGTACGTTGTCGGATTCAACGTCGACCGGCGAGTCCACGATGTCATGCGTTCGATGCCGACCGTGCCCGGCGCGGGAGGTGCGTTCCGACGCTCGGCACTGCTTCAGGTAGGCGGGCTGAGTGCGCAGACCCTCGCCGAGGACACCGACCTCACCATCAGCATCGGTCGAGCCGGCTGGCACACGGTGTTCCAGGAGAAGGCCGTGACGTGGACGGAGGCCCCGACCACCGTGCGTCAGCTGTGGCGGCAACGGTTCCGCTGGACGTACGGCACGCTGCAGGCTCTGTGGAAACACCGAAAGAGCATCGTGCAGCGCGGAGCCGCGGGCAGATTGGGCCGGTTCGGGCTGCTGCACGTGATGTGTTTCCAGGTTCTGCTACCCATGATCGCCCCGGTGCTCGACGTCTTCCTCGTGTACGGGGTGTTGTTCCTCGACCCGTGGACCACGGTGCTGCTCTGGTCGACCATGCTCGGTATACAAGCGGCCGCGGCGGCGTTCGCCTTCCGCCTGGACGGCGAACGTAAGACGGTGTTGTGGTTGCTGCCCGCTCAGCAACTGATCTACCGGCAGTTGATGTACGTGGTGCTGGTGCAGTCGCTCGCCGCCGCGGCCTCGGGTGTGCGCGTGCGGTGGCAGTACATGCGTCGCGCCGGCACCGCGCGGTTCCCGGCCATGCGTACCCCGGAAGCGACCGTTCCGGCCCCGAGGTCCACGTCCGAGGACGGGAGGGCCACCGCGACCGCGGAGACTGTGGCGGACGCTCCGACTTCCTCGTCCTCACCCGGGAAACCTCGGGTCCGCGAGCGCTGGCTCGATGTACTCCGGGCGGCCGCGCTGGGGCGGGTGATGCTATACCACACGGTGGGCTGGCCCTGGCTGAGCATGGTGTTCCCCGCGATGGGCGTCATGTTCGCCATCGGTGGGTCGTTGGCGGCCAGGTCGATGAACAACCAGCCGGCCGTGGACGTCGTCGGCCGGCGGATCATCAGGCTGTTGCCCCCACTGTGGGGGCTGGCCGTCGTGATGGTGCCGTTGATGCTGATGTTCGGCTGGAGCGCGGCCACAGAGGAAAGCTGGGCCGGTGATGCACTGCGTTGGCCGGAACTCGCGCTGTGGATCTTCCCCGTTCTCGATCCGCCCCACAGCGATTGGGGGTTGGGCCGGGACGCGGCGATCGTTCTGTGGTACGTGCGCGCCTACCTGTGGTTCGTGCTGTTGACCCCGGTGTTGCTGCGACTGTTCCGCCGTCGACCGTTCGTCACCACGCTGACACCTCTCGCCGTCGTCGCCGCTGACGTGGTGCTCGGCTCACCACTGTCCGGAATGGGCGACGTGGGGCAGGGCGTGCTCGACTTCTGCACATTCGGTGCCTGTTGGGTGCTCGGCTTCGCGCATCGGGACGGACTGCTCGCCCGTGCCCGTGCCGGGGTGCTCGTGACGGTGGCGGCGTTGTCGATATCGGCAGGACTGTGGTGGGCCGCGACCCATCCCGCGTGGGGTTCCTACGACCTCAACGAGATCCCGTTGGGACAGGCGTTGGTGAGCGCGGGCTTCGTGCTCGTGGCGCTGCGTGTGTCACCGTCGCTGCGTCTGCTCGACCGCGTGCCCGCGCTGAACCGACTCGTCACCGTGCTCAACTCCCGCGCGGTCACGGTGTATCTGTGGCACAACGTGGCCATCTACCTCGCCGCGCCCCTCGTGTCGTGGTGGGGCGAGTACTCGCGGGTGGAACATTTCACGCTCGCCGTGCTGTTGACGGCGGGTGCCGTGTTCCTGTTCGGCTGGGTGGAGGACGTGGCGGCGCGACGCCGCATCCAGTTCCTGCCGGGAGCTCCGCCGAAACCGAAACACGCGAGAACACGTCTCCGCACGGCGAAAGCGTGAAATGTTCCGGATGTCGAGCTTTAACCCCAGATCTCGCCCGCCCACTCGGGATGGTCGATGAACGGGTTGCGGTTGTGCTGGAACTGCTCGTAGATGACCTCGTTGCGGTTGCGTTCGAAGTCGTCCACCGGGTCGGCCTCGTGCCACTCCAACAGCACCGATATCCGACCGTGGTACGGCGCGGAACCGTTACCGACCTGGTCGTTGAGTTCCAGATCAGAGTAACCGTCGTTGCCCTCGTACCGGACCGCCATGTACATCAACATCCGGGCGACATCGCCCTTCACCTCGTCCCGCGGTTCGAACGAGTCGTTGTCGGTGTAGTTGTCGGGGGCGCCGTCCACGGGGTCGCCACCGTTGTCGAAGTCCTTGTTGCCACGGATGCTGTTCACCTGGACGTCGGTGGGCCGCAGGTGGTGCAGGTCGGCGCCCGGGCCTGAGGTGCCGAAACCACCGTGGGACTTGGCCCACACGTGTTCCCGGTTCCAGTCACCCACGTTGCCGCCGTTGGAGTTCTTCGAGCGGGACTCGCCGCTGTAGAGCAGAACGACGTTGTTCGGATTCGCTGGGTCCTCGTCCGTGGCCTTGATGCCGTCCCAGATCTCGCCGTAGGACAGTTGCTCGGCATCACTGATGATGTCGTGCAAGGCGTCCTTCAGCGCCTCGCCGGTGAGTCCTTCGGTTCCGGAGTAGTAGTCGTCGAACGGTGCTTCGGCCGACGCGGGAGCCCCCACGACCACGACCGTCGCTGTGAGGGCGACCGCAAGCCACCGCCCGGTTCGAGTACGCATGCCCCGACCTCGTTTCTGCGCGCAGTTCGAACTGGTCGGGTGCACGGTTCCATGAAGCGAGCGGCCGAGAGTACCGACGAACGTTGTAATTACCGTCCGTGAACGTGGATCACAGCGAGGGCGGCGGGTGGGGGAGCGAATCGGTGGGCTCACCGTCGCTGCCCGGTGGCTGCTCGTCGTCACCGGGTGACCGATCTCCGTTGGGGGTCCGGTCCTCACCGCTGTCCGGGGAACGGCCGTCGGTTTCGGATGGTCGGTCGACGTCCTCGGTCGGGCGTTCGACGACCACGTCGAACCGCCGGGCGATCTCGTCCGCCGTCGCGGTGAGACCCTGGGCGTGGAAAAGCTGCACCAGGCGTCGGTGGAGGGTTGAGCGCAAGGCGGGTTCGGTGTTGTCCGTGAGCTGCTCCACCGCGTCGACCAGGCGGAGGGTGGGATCGGGTTCGGCGGTGGTGCCCTCGACCACGGCGGGCGGGGTGAAAAGGGATGCCTGTCCGTTCTCGTGGTGAGGCGGGGTGAACGGTTCCTGATCCCACGGCGGAACGTGGGTGGCGTGTGCGGCGGATGTCAGTCGCCGTAGTTTCTCGATATCGTTCACCGTCTTGGTGAGCCCGTCGGGGTCCTGCAGATTACGGGCGAACCACCACAGCACCGCCGTGCCGGGATCACGCAGTACCTCCTTGCCGATGTAGTCGCGCAGGCTGAGTTCGTGGGCACGCTCCTGTTCCCACAGTGCCCGGTCCTTACGCAGCTTCGCCATCCGTGCGAGCCGTTCTGAGTCCTCTGTGGACAATTTAAGTGTGACGTCGGTGGCCCAGACGTAGTGGCCGTTGACCACCTGTTGTCTCTCAGCCAGGTAAGAACTCAGATTCGTCGTGGCCATGGTGGAGTCTTCGGGATGGTGCTGCTGAGTCAGCCCGGCCGCACGTGTGATCACGAACTGTTTGGCGGCCGCGCCGAAGTCGGTTGTCATGGCGGGGACGTGTGGTTGCCGTTCCCACAGCACGGTGGCGGAGAACAGGAAGCGGTAGTCCTGCTCCTGGCTGGGCAGCGGGAGTTCGGAGATGGTTTCCCGCCGTGGCGTGGGGCCCGACGGCGGAACGGGCGTCGGTGGGGGAACGTGCTGTCGGAGGGGCGTGGAGGCGTTGAGTTCGCGTTCGTGCAGGGCCGAGCGCAGCACGACCACGGTCACCGTGGCGAGGACGGCTGCGAACGGCAACCACACCCAGGTCGCCCAGCCCAGGACAAGGCCGAGAACGATGATCGTGCCGCCGGCGACCACTCCTCCGATGGCGGCGATGCGGTTTGCGAGGCTGTCCATCTAGCGTGGTTCTCCTTGTGAGGCGAGGAAGTGCAGGTTCTGGCTGGTGTCGAGACGGTGGACCAGTTCGGTGAGGAGGTCCCTGCCGTCGCGATGACGGTCGGCCGGGAGCTTGCGTGCCCATGCCGTCGCGGCGTGTTCGAGACGGCTCACGGCGAGTCCGTCACCCCCGGCCGCGTCCACCAGTAGATCCAGCACCGAATTCCGGTCGTCGGTGTCGAGTACCGCGGTGAGCCAGGAGTGCGCACCGCTTCCCCAGGCGTCGAGGGCGTGGCGTTGCACGAGGCGCCAGCAGTGGACCAACTGGCCGCGGACCACGCGATCGTCGAGCAGAGGCCTGCCGCGTTCTCGTCTGTCGAGCAGACGGCGGGGGGCGATGATCGAAAAGAACAGCTCCACATCTCGAAGACGTCGTTTTTCGAGCGTTTCTCCGAACCGGTGTACGACGCGGCGCAGGAACAGCCGGTCGTGGGCGAGGTTTTCGAGCATGTCACCGGCGTGGTCGGCCACGTCGGGGTTCGAATGATGCGCGAGATGGTGCAGGCGCACCACCGCCTGGTCGGGATACAGAGGAGCGATGACCTCGGCACTCAAGCGCACCAGCAGAAGGTGGAATCGTGCGGACAGGTCGGTTCTGCGTTGGGCCCATTCGCGGACGCGCCGTCGGAAATGCGCGCCGTGCCGTTCGTCGAGGAGGCCGGCCCGAAGCATCGCGTGTATGCAGTCGAGCAGGTTTTCCGGGACGTCGTTCGACGGACTCGCCCATGCCGCCGCCACGGAAGTCACGTGATCGGGACGACCGACCGCGAGGCACTGCTCGGTGAAACGCAGGGCGAGGGTGATGCGTTCGGTCGGTGCCAGTACCCGGTGACCGGCCAGGCGTTCCACCCACTGCCGCAGTGGTGCACGCAGCTCCGGGTGGTCGGCCCAGAAGTAGTCGCGCACGTGGCGGTGGTGGAAGTCAGTTCTGCGAAAACGGACCTTCCGGTGCCGGTCGACCTCGAAGCCCACCGTGTCGAGATGTCCGCTCAACCCCTGGCGTTCCAGGGAATGTGTGTCCGGCTCTGGGAACCGAACTATTTTGTGCAAGGCTTTGCGGGCCGCCCACACGGCGTCGGTCGAAGCGCCTTCCAGCATGGCCGCCGCGAGGATCAACGCCCGGTCGTATCCGTTCGGGTGGGAGTCGAGCCACCGGGACACCTCGGTGGCTTTGTCACTGATGGCGGTGCGGGCCTGTTGAGTCCACTTCCCGAACGATCCTCGCGGGTCGCGGCCGCGTTCGGCGGCGGCGAGCGCCGCCAGCTCGGCGAGGTCGGCCATGCGTCTGGTGGTCAGCTCACCGATCAGGCCTTCGAGTTCGTGCGCGGAGTGTTCGACACCGTGGGCGGCCAGGTGTCTGGCCAACACCGGACGCACCGGTGGTGGATCGAGTTTCCGGACGAATTGTCTCCAGGGCTCGGAAAGCCGTACGGAGATGTCGCGGGAGACGAGGACGACGAGATGGCACTTCTTCTCGTCGAGGTGTTGCCGTTCCTGCTGCACGGCCGTCAGCAGGCGGTCGGCGTTCTCGGCGGTGGACGACGACAGGTCGAGTAGTAGCCCGTCGTTTTCCTCCACATCGCCCAGATCCAGGTCGGGTGTCGATTCGTCGTCGTACTCGGCGGAGATCTCGCGACAGTTCCCGTCGGCCGGGATGACGGATCGCAACAGCATCAATGCCGTCGTGCGACGCCCGGTGCCCGGTTCGCCGCTGAGCATCACGGTGCGGTTGGTGCTCAGCGCGTTCCTCAGCGAGGAGTATTCCGGAGGAGGGACGAAGGTCTCCTCGACCGGTGTGAGAGTGTCCTGCTGCAACAGGCGTGGTGTGACCGGTTCCTGCAGCATCCGTCGGAGTTCGACGGACAGCGTGTCGTCCGATGCCCCGAACAGCTGGATTATCGTGCCGTGGTTGTCCCGGCCGACATGCGTCTGGCCGTCGCCTTCGGTGCGTGTACCCCACGGTGTCGTGCGCGGTGCTGTGGCGGTCATCGGGCGCGCCTGCCCTTCGTGGTCTGCCTGATGACGCCCGCGTTGTCACCGCCGATGTGGACCTGCCCGTCGCCCTCGTAGCGCGGACCCTGGTGCTGGTCGCCGTGCACGGTGGTCACGGTGTTGCCGCTACCCGAGGCGTCGATCCCGGTGGTGATCCGACTTCCGCCCTGTGCCACCGGTCCGTCGACGTGCGTGACCGTGGTTGTGGCGGTGACGTGGTCGGTCTCCGGTGTCGCTCGATCGTCTTCGGTGTCCGGATCGGTGTCGCGGTGGGGTTCGAATCCGTGGGCCAGCAGTCCGCCCGACGGTTTCGGAACCCGTAGGTAGGCCACGCCCCGGTATTCTTTCTCCTTCGCCTCCACCCGGTGGTAGAGGCTCGTACCTTCGGCGCTGTACCCGGCGGCGACGACGTCGTCGATCACCCGCTCCGGAACGATCGCCGCCACGCAGGTCTCCGGGCCGGAAGCGTCCAACACCGAGCGCACCGCGGAAGAGTCCAGCAGGCGATGCGTCTCCACACGGGTGGCACCGCTGCCGCGGCTGATCGACTCGGCGTCGGTGTCGGTCAGGGGGCCGACGTTGACACTCACTCGCATCCGGATCGGATGGGGGAGGAGGGAGTTCTGGAATTCGAGCACGTCCTGGAGCGCGGCAAGTAACGGATTCAACAGGAACGGGACGTACCGGCTGCCAAAGCAGAGGAAGTAGCCGTCGCCTGTGGTGCCTTGGAAAAGGGCCTTCTCCCAGAGCCAGTCGAGTCCGCAATGTTGGAACGCGTGCCGCAGCAGGCCGGGGATCGCTTGGGTCACCTGCGCGTGGTCGCGTCCGGGAACACTGCCGAACCCGCGCATGTCCACGATGAACAGGGCGCGGTAGTCGGGCAGCTCGGTGACTTCGGTGCGTGCTGTGGCGAGCTCGGTCATGTCGTCGCCTTTCGCTCGGGCGGGTGAGAACGAACGTGTCGAGAGTGGCCGGAACAGGTGGTCGCGGACTGTCCGCCGCCGGACAGTCGAGATGTGGTGCTGATCACTTTCCCGTCTCGATGTCGGTGTGTCGGGCGAGGGCGGCGGGGTCGGAGACGACGAGGCGCGGCCCCGGCCCCAGGACCCCCGTCCGGCGCAGTTCCGCTATCTGTTCCGCGACGGTGCTGCGGGCCAGCCCGAGTGCTTTGGCCAAAGCTTCCTGCGACAGCGGCACTCGACGTGCCGACGAGGGCGTGTTCCCCTCCAGGACCAGCAGATCCCACAACAGGCGGCATACGCGGGTGAAAGGGCTGCGATGGGCCTGCCGAACCGAGTGCGGGACCGTCTCGGACAGCTTGGCGGCCAGGTATTCGGAGTACGCCGCGTGCGCGTCGTGCGTGTTCAGAAACGACTGGAAGACGGGTGCGGCGATCGCGTGGGCGGTACACCGGTCCACGGCTTTCACTGTGGCGGTGCGAGAGCCGGAAGCCAGAGCCAGCTCGCCGATCAGATCGCCGGCACCGCGCAGAGCGAGCAACACCTCACCGCCGTCGGCATCACCACCGAAAACGGCGATCCGGCCGTTGCTCACCGCGAGGACGAAGCCGCCGTTGTCCCCCTGCCGCAGTAGGGCCGCGCCGGGGCGATAACTGCGCAGGTGCCCCGCGTCCAGGAGCGCGGCCCAACGCCGAGGTCCGAGCAAGGCGGCGAATCCACGTGGAGTGACCGTCTGGTGGCACACACTGTGTCAGGTACCGGTACAGAGATGGCGGCGCGACCACTTCGCCCCAATTCCCCTCGTTCAGAGCAATCTCGGGCGGTCGGGCGGGAACCGACTTGGCCGCACGCGCCGATCCCAGCAGACTTCCGACGTGACCAACACGGAAGACGGGTGGAAGACACTGACGATCGCCGGTGACTGGGTGAAGGTCGCCGACACCAAGGCCGGTGTGGTGATCACGGCGGGTGGTGTGCTCGCGGGATTGGTGCTGGCGGGGATTCCGCCACACGCGGAGTGGTCTCGACATCCGTGGCGGGTGGCGTTGCTGCTCACTTCGCTCGGACTCGTGTGCGTGGCCATCGTGCTGGCGTTGCGGGTGTTCGCGCCTCGCCTGCGTGCCGCGGGGTCGCCGGAGACGGTGGTCTCGACGGGATCTGGGCTGCTGCACTTCGAGACCATCGCCGCAAGCTACGCGCGGCCCGCCGACTATGTCGCCGCGTCACAGGAACTGTTGGCGGACGAGGAACGCCTCTCGAGAGCCATCGCCGAACAGACGTGGGCGGTCAGCGTCGTCGCGCGACGCAAGTTCCGCCACGTCACCCCCGCGCTCTGGTGCCTCGTCGCGGGCCTGCTCGTGGCCATCGTCGCGGGGGTCGTCCCGGTATGACGCCCCGTGGTCACAGTGATCCACTACTGTGATCGCGCACGGGCTAGGGAGGGTCGATGGAGTCCAACATCGGGGATCTGTCCATCAACCTGCTCGCCAGCGTGATCGCCGGGACCGCGGTGTGGTTGTTCCAACGGGTGCGGCGTCGTCGGCGTGATGCTCGTCGTCGGCGATTCTTCGGTTTGGAGGAGCGGGCCGAGTGTGTGATCGTGGCACCCCGCCACGCCGCTTCGTCCTCGCCGTACAGCGTGAATCAGCTCGACGTCGCCGCCATCGTCGAGATCGCCACCGTGGCCCGGGAGTGCGGGGCGAACGTCGTGCTCAAAGTCCAGGGACAGAACGTCCTGTTCGACGACACCTTCCATTCCGCCACGGAGTTCTGTGTCGGTGGGCCCGAGGCGAACACGCGGATGAGCGCACACCTGGAGACCTTCCTCCCGGGGGTGTCGATGGACCCGTACGCGGAGGCAGGCGACGCGTTGCATTTGCGCGTGGGTGGTGAGGTGTTCACGCGTGTGCCGGGGGAGGTCGAGTTCGTGGCGCTCGCCAAGGTCGACACCGGCCGAAGCCGCAAGCCGTTGTTCACCGTCTGCGGACAGACCGCCATCACCAACCGGGCCGCCGCGCGGTATCTGTCGGAGAACTATCGAACGTTGCTGTCGCGATACGGCCTGTCCGGTCAGTTCTGCCTGGTGTTGGAGGTCGTGCGGCCCGCCGCCTACGGGGATCGCGTGGTGCGGGAACGCGCTGACGTGACCTCCGCCGCGTTCGGCGAGGCACGGTGACCCGCACGGGCTCCGGCGTCCACGGGAGTGCTTCGGCGCCCTTGCTACGTTGACTCACGTGGCAAGGGCGAGCGAGGACAGCGAACCGGTTTGGCAGCAGTGGCGACGCCCACTTCCCACTCCTCGGCAGCAACGTCGCGACATATGGAGTGCGCTGGCAGTGCTCGCCGGAGCCGAGTTCACGCTCCTGCTGGTCAACAGCATGGGGTTTCTCGCGTTCGGTCAGGCCCCATCGCTGGGTGAACAGCTGCTGTTGGGCGCGGCCGTCACCGCGCCGTTGGTCGTGCGTCGCCGCTATCCGCTGGCCGTACTCGCCGTGGTCAGTGTCCTGTTCATCTTCGTGCAGGCCCGGCAGCTCGGCGACAATCTGGTGCCGTCCATCGCCTTGTTCCTCGCCATCTACACCGTCGGGGCATGGGAACGTAATCGGGCCGCGGCGCGGTGGTCGCGTGTCGGCGTCATCGTGGTGATGTTCTGCTGGCTCGGGCTGTCGATCGTCAAGGAGTTGTTCGCCCCCGAGCCCTTTCCGACCGCACCGGGTCCGTTGGATCCGGTGTTGGCCGCCGTGCTCTACAACATCGTCTTCAACCTGGTGTTCTTCCTGTCCGCCTACTTCTTCGGCGAGGTGGCGTGGCTGTCGGCCCGTCGCCAGGCCGAGTTGGAGGACCAGGCGCAGCAGCTGCGGTTGTCGCAGGAGGAGAACACTCGCGGGGCGATCGTGGCCGAACGCGTCCGCATCGCCCGGGATCTGCACGATGTCGTGGCGCACCACGTGTCGGTGATGGGGATCCAGGCCGGGGCGGCACGTCGAGTGCTCGACACCGATCCCGAGCTCGCGCGAACGGCGTTGGACACGGTCGAGCAGACGGCCCGTACCGCCATCGACGAACTGCGGGGTCTGCTCGGCGTGCTCCGAGCAGACCCCGGATCCGAGGAGCGGTCCGAGGACACCGACGACACGTCACACGCCGCTTCTCCCGGACTGACCGAGCTGCCCGATCTCGTGGAGCACACGCGATCGGCCGAGCTGGAAGCCACGTTCGCGATCTACGGCGAGCCCTATCCCGTGTCGGACGGTGTGGCTTTGACGGCCTACCGGGTGGTGCAGGAGGCGTTGACGAACGTGGTCAAACACGCCGCGGCCCGCTCGGTGGAAGTGCGCCTGCGCTATCTCGACGTCGGCCTCGAAGTGGAGATCACCGATGACGGGCGCGGCCCCTCCGGCCCGGGGCGGAAGCAGGGCACCGGCCTCGGACTGCTGGGGATGCGCGAGCGCGTCGCCGTGCACGGCGGTGAACTGGAGACGGGGCCGCGGCGGCAGGAGGGGTACCGTGTTCGCGCGAGGTTCCCCCGCCCACAGGTGAGCAAAGGGTGGACGGAAAACGGCGTGGCCGAGGAGGACAGCAGCTGGTGACCGACCCGGTGACCGACGAAGCGGTGCCCGCGAAAGGCGACGACGACAGGCCGTTGCGGGTCGTACTCGCGGACGACCAGCACCTCGTGCGCGCCGGGTTCCGGGTGATCCTGTCCTCCGGCGAAGGTATCGAGGTGGTCGGCGAGGCCGGGGACGGTCGGGAAGCGGTCGAGGTCGCCACGCGCGAGCGGGCGGACGTCGTCCTCATGGACGTCCAGATGCCGAGGCTCGACGGCCTGGAGGCGACCCGCCGGCTGCTCGGTTCCTCCGGGGCCGCCCACCCGACGAAGGTCATCATCCTCACGACGTTCGACCGGGAGGACTACCTGTTCGAGGCGTTGCGTGCGGGAGCGAGCGGGTTCCTGCTCAAAAACGCCTCGCCGGAGGATTTGATCGAGTCCGTTCGGATCGTCGCGCGTGGTGACGCGTTGCTGTCGCCCGAGGTCACCCGTCGGGTGATCGCGCGGTTCTCCACGCCGATGGCGGTAGCCGGGCCGCCGAGTCGTCCGGAGGAGCTCACCGACCGGGAGTTCGAGGTGTTGTCGTTGCTCGCCAAGGGGGCGAGCAACGCGGAGATCGCCCAACAGCTGTTCCTCGGCGAGACCACTGTGAAGACACATGTGTCCCGCATTCTCACCAAGTTGAATCTGCGGGACCGCACCCACGCCGTCGTGTTCGCCTACGAGAACGGAATCGTCACTCCCGGTAGCGCTTGATTGTCGTGTCCCTCCCTCGGAGGAGGGAGCAATCGTCCCCCGGTTGGACGACACGGTGTTCGATTCCTGCTTGACTGACCGGCATGTTGACAGTGACAGGGATCAGCCGCCGGTTCGGTGAGAACCGGGTGCTCGACGACGTGTCGTTCGAGGTGCGCCCGGGCCGAATGACGGGCTTCCTCGGCGCCAACGGCGCGGGCAAGACGACCACGATGCGCATCATCCTCGGGGTGCTCGCCCCTCACGGAGGGTCGGTGACGTGGAACGGCAGCTCGGTGACCCCGTCACTGCGCCAGCGTTTCGGTTACATGCCGGAAGAGCGTGGGTTGTATCCGAAGATGAAGATCGGCGAGCAGGTCGAGTGGCTCGGCCAGCTGCACGGTCTGGACCGCGCCACGGCACGTCGCAACACCAAGCGCCTGCTCGAACAGTTGGACCTGGGGGGACGGGCGAACGACAAGCTGGAAGACCTGTCGCTCGGTAACCAGCAGCGCGTCCAGGTGGCAGCGGCACTGGTGCATGATCCCGCGCTGCTGATCCTCGACGAGCCGTTCTCCGGGCTCGACCCCATCGCCGTCGACACGGTGTTGAGCGTGCTGCGTGAGCGGGCCGCCGAGGGCGTGCCCGTGTTGTTCTCCAGCCACCAGCTCGCGATCGTCGAGCAGCTCTGCGACGACCTGGTGATCATTTCGGGAGGGCGGATCGCGGCTCACGGTGACCGCGAGGAACTGCGCTCTCGTTACGGCGGCTCGCGGTACGAGCTCGTGGTCGACAACGACGCGGGATGGCTGCGTGACCTGCCCGGGGTGCGGATCCTCGACCTGGACGGCCCCCGTGCTGTGTTCGAATTGGACAGTGGCGGGCCCGGTGACCAGGACGTGTTGCGGGCGGCGCTGGATCGGGGCGCGGTGCGCAGTTTCACGCCTGTGCTGCCTTCGCTGGACGAAATCTTCAAGGAGGTCATCTGATGAGCGTCACCACGCAGGAACCGCAGCACCGCACCGGTGACGCGAGTGAGAAGCCCGAGGGCGGCGCGTCGTTCGCCACGGCGACGTGGCTGGTGGCCGAGCGAGAGATCAAGACATACGTCCGCACGAAGGGTTTCTGGATCGGCCTCGGCATGATCGTCGTGGCCTTGTTCGCGGCCTCCGTCCTGCCGAAGCTGTTCACGGGGAGCACGAGCGTCGCCGTGGTGGACTCCTCGGTGAACGCGGTGCTGGAGCAGGCCGACGTCGAGGTCGTTCCCGCGGAGGACGTCGCCGCCGCGCAGGACCTCGTTCGGGAGGAGGAGGTCGACGCCGCAGTGGTGCCGGACACCACGGGGCAGTCGGCCACGGGGGTGCGGGTGGTCGCGCTGTCGTCCCCGCCCTCGGAGGTCGTCACGGCGTTGGGCACGGTGCCGCCCGTGGACCTGTTGGAGACTTCCGACGTCGGTCAGGGGGAACGTGCGCTGGTCATCATGGCGTTCGCGCTGCTGTTCGTCATGTTCGGCATCGGCGGAGTGGCCATCGCCCAGAGCACGGTGACGGAGAAACAGACCCGTATCGTCGAGATCCTCGTGGCGACGGTTCCGGTGCGGGCGCTGCTGGCGGGCAAGATCCTGGGGCATGCGCTGCTGACGCTCGGGCAGGTCGTCGTGGTGGCGATCGCGGCGCCGATCGCGCTGAGCATCGGAGACCACGGGGAACTGTTGTCGGTGCTTTTGCCCGCGCTCGGTTGGTTCGTGCCGTTCATGTGCTTGGGCTTTTTGCTGCTGGCCGCGATGTGGGCGGTCTCGGGCGCGGTCGTGAGCAGGCAGGAGGACCTCAGCACGAGCATGGGTCTGGTGATGCTGCTCGTCATGGGGCCGTACTTCGCGGTGCTGATGTTGTCGGAGAACGCGGTGGTGATGACCGTGATGTCGTACGTGCCGTTCTCGGCGGCCGTGGCGATGCCGGTGCGGGCGTTCACCGGGGAGGCACAGACCTGGGAGGCGTTGGCGTCACTGGGCGTGCTCGCTGCCACGGTCGTGGTGGTCACCATGCTCGCGGCCCGGTTGTACGCGGGTGCGTTGTTGCAGACGGGCGGAAAGGTCGCCCTGACGAAGGCGTGGGCTCGCGCGGAGAACTGACCGGATAGCTCCAACCCGGGGGTGGAGGAAGGCCACCTTCCCTGCACGTGGTGCAGTGGAAGGTGGCCTTCGCAATGCGGGCCGGGGTGACGCGGGAGGCATCACACGACCCCGTGGTCAAGTTGTCGTTCAGCAGCTGTTCAGCAAGTCGTTCAAAGCGGCGACCTCGTCCTCGCTGACGGTGAGGTCGTAGCGGTACTTCACATCGACCCACGACCGCGCGTACATGCACCAGTAGCCGGTGTTGTCCGGACGCCACTGCTCCGGCCCGGAATCGCCTTTGGACATGTTGCTCGATCCCGAGACGGCGATGAGCTGTGACGACCCGAGGTCGTTGGCGAACGACTCACGTTCGCTGTCGCTCCAGTCGCGTGCCCCGGTGCGCCATGCCTCGGCCAGGGGGACGACGTGGTCGATGTGCACGTCGGAGCTGTCGGAGACCCACTGGGCGTCGTACACGCTGTACCAACTGCCGCCGGTCGGGCTGCAGTCGTCATCGACCGTGACGTTCGTGCCGTCCCGCTGCAACACGGTTTCCCGGGTGTCGCAGGTACCGTTTTGGGAGGACCAGTGTGGGAAGAGGTCGCGGTCGTAGCCGTCCATGGAGTCGTCGGGGGCGACGGTGAGTTGGGTGAGGTGGTCGCGGGTGACCGCTTCACCGGGCGGTGTGGGTGGATAGGCGAGAGCTGGTTGGGCCGAAGGCCCGGTGACGAGGACGGTCGCACCGATGGCGGCGACGGCGGCGAGGGCCGCGAGACGACGCACGGCAAGCTCCTT
>JAJYTH010000147.1 GCA_021793175.1 Actinomycetes bacterium | reverse complement strand
CCGATCTGGGACGTTCTCGCCTCGACCACCACACTCCTGCCCGGCGGCGGCTTCAACGTGATGGCCGCCGCCGCCAGGGACGGGGCCCGCGTCCTCTACGCCGGAGCCCACGGCAGCGGCAGGTTCGGCGACCAGGCACGCGCGGCGCTTCGAGGGGAGGGCATCACCATCGCCCAACCTCCCACCGAGGACAGGGACACGGGAGTGTGCGTGGTCCTGGTCGACGACGACGGCGAACGCACTTTCGTCACCGGAACCGGCGCGGAAGCCGGACTCCCGCCTGACCTGTTGAAAACCGTCGAGGTCACCACCGAAGACGTGCTCTACCTCAGCGGCTACAGCCTCCTGCACGAATCGAACCGCGCCGCACTGCTCGGCTGGCTGCCCGACGTGTCCGTGGCCACGGTGCTGTTCGACCCGGGACCGTTGGTCGGTGAGATACCCACCGACGTCCTGACCCCAGTGTTGTCCAGGGTGGACATTCTAAGCTGCAACGCGCGCGAAGCCCGCGAATTGACCGGGCTTGCCGATGCCGTGTCGGCGGCATCCTCGTTGACGAAGCGCCTCGGTTCCGGTGCGGCGGCGATCGTGCGGGACGGGCCGGCGGGCTGTGCACTCGCACGAAACGGCGAGGCCCGGCACATCCCGGGGTTCCCGGTCACCCCGGTCGACACCAACGGCGCGGGCGACACTCATTGCGGTGTGCTCGCGGCGGCTCTGCTCGACGGTGCCGACCTCGCCTCCGCTGCAAGGCGTGCGAACGCGGCGGCAGCGATCTCCGTGCTCCGGCACGGACCGGCCACGGCCCCGTCCGGCTCCGAGATCGAGGAATTCCTGACCCGCCGCTAACCCTCCACGGCCCGGGTTGGGATGCCCCGGTGCGAGACGATCACATGGGCGGCCCCGTCTCGCGAATGCGGTGCGCTACTCGACGTGGTCGGCCAGAGGATCAGCGATGGTCGGACCGGAACGACGTTCTGCGAGTGGACGATCGCGGCGGGCGAGGAAATTACGTGACAACCGCACAGAACCGGGAACCCGAGCCCGTGACCAATACGGCACGGACGTCATCCTCGCCGGCCCGCACGGCCGTGGCTCGCAACTGACGTGCCAACGGCAAGTCCAGGGCGTTGGCCGCGTCGGGACGGTTCAGTTCCATCCGCGCGACGCCGTCGGTGACGGAGTAAGCCACGAACTCGGCCATGTCACACCCGCCGGAACAACGCGGCGAGCGCCTGACCGCCACCGATGCACATCGTGACGACCCCAGCTCCAGATCCCGGCGGACCAGATCCTTGGCGACCCGCAACGTCAGGACCGCGCCCGTGGCACCACCGGATGACCCAGCGCGATCGCACCTCCGTACGGATTGACCTTCTCCGGATCTAGCTTGGCGTCCCGGACCACGGCGACCGCCTGGGACGCGAACGCCTCGTTCAACTCGATGGTGTCGATGTCCGAGGGTACCGTGGGGTGCCGTGCCGGTCATCTCGAACAGTTTGTTCAACACCAACACGGGAGCGTAGCCCATCAGCTCCGGCTCCATCGCCGCGGTCGCCACCGCTTCGAGACTCACCAGCCCAGTCAGTCCTCGCTGCGTGGCCACGGATTCCCGGGCCAGAACGAGCGCCGCGGCACCGTCGTTGATGCCCGAGGCGTTACCCGCCGTCACCAAACCGCCCTTCTCGAACGCCGGGCGCAGCTTCGCCAGCGTCGTCTCCGGCTTCGGGTGCCCGTCCTCGGTCACGGTGAACGGTTTGCGGCCACCGACCTCGACCGGCGTGATCTCCTCAGCGAACACCGACTTGGCGGCCTCCGTCGCGGCGCGTCGCTGCGACGCGCACGCGAACTCGTCCCGCGCCTCGCGCGACACCCCGTACTTCCGGGCGACGTTCTCCGCCGTCACGCCATGTGGATGTCGGCGCCGCCCCAACGCAGTTGCATCGCCGCCGACCACACCGCCTGCAGGCCCGAACCGCAGAGCCGGTTGACCGTGTACGCGGGGGTCTGTTTCGGCAGGCCGGACTCGATCGCCACCCGGCGGGCGTTGTAGGCGTCGGGGCCGACCTGGCCGATGCATCCCATCACGACCTCGTCGATGTCCTCCGGGACGACACCCGCTCGCTGCAATGCGGCCTTGCCCGCGACCCCACCGAGCTTGTACGCATCGACGTCCTTGAACGCTCCCCGAAACCACCGACCGGCGTTCGCACACCGTCGACGATCAGGACCTTCTCTGCATCAGCTATGTCCGTCACACCAATCACACAGGCTCACCGAAAGCGCCGTCACAACAATCGAGCCGAGGTGTCGCGACCCACCGAGATAGTAGGACGTCCAAACATCAAGGGAGTGCGAGATAGATCACATCCAAGCCGAAGGAGCGAGGTGGAAAGAGCTGCCGCACCCTCGGGAGCAGCTCGCCGACTTCTGTGGATCGAGTGGTCGGTTTCGTTCGAAACCCACCGGGTACCTCCAGCCGGGATGACCGGACAACACCTGCCGCCAGGGCGTCCGGACGAAGCACCGGACCCCATGAGTTCCAGGCCATTGCGGCACCCCGCTCATCGTCGACTCTCCGAGAAACCAAAGCCGGACACTCGAAAAACAGGACCACCGAACGCTGACTCGAATGCCTCCCGACACCACGCGCATCCGCTCAAGACAGTCGGAGACGGCCGGAAGAGTCACTCGAAGCGCCCACGCTCGACTGTGCGTGTACTCACAGGAACCCGACTCCCCAACACCGTCCAGTGCGGCTAAGGTGATCGCCGCGGCTCGAGGTGCCCCACGGCTCACGCCACGGGGAGAATCTGGGAAGTCCGGTGAAAGTCCGGCACAGGGCCCGCTGCGGTGACCCAGGCACTGACCTGGGAAGTCCGAAGACCGGCCTCGAACCGACCCCGGGCACAACCGTGTTCCGGGAAACACACGGCAGTTCGAGCGGGAGCCCTACATGCCTGTGCAGTACCCTTTTTCCGCCGTCGTCGGCTCCGACGACATGACACTCGCCCTCGCACTCACCGCGATCGACCCGTTCATCGGCGGTGTCCTGATACGTGGAGAGAAGGGCACGGCGAAGACGACGACGGTGCGCGGCCTCGCCGAGATCCTGCCGCCGGTGGCCGTCTACGAGGAAGACCGATTCTCCGTCGACCCGGACGATCCCGACGAGATCTCCCCCGACGGTCCGTTCGGGCCGGACACGACTGTGGTCACCCGTCCCGCGCGACTCGTCGAACTCCCTACGGGCGCCGGTGACGACCGGGTCACCGGGACTTTGCACCTGAACAAGGCCCTACGTGAGGGCGTCGTGGAATTCGAACCAGGCCTCCTCGCCCGCGCCCATCGCGGCCTGCTCTACGTCGACGAGATCAACCTGCTGCCTGATCACCTCGTCGATCTGCTGCTGGACGCGGCGGCCACCGGCCGTTTGAGCGTCGAACGGGACGGCCTCTCAGTCGAACACGCCGCCCGGTTCGTGCTCATCGGCACGATGAACCCCGAGGAAGGGGAACTCCGCCCCCAACTGCTCGACCGGTTCGGCCTGACCGTCGAAGTCGCCGCGCCCCGAGACCCCACCACCCGCGCCGAAGTCGTCCGGCGGCGCCTCGCCTTCGACGCCGATCCGGCCGGCTTCGCCGAACGGTGGGAAGCCGAACAAGACGCCCTCCGCGAACGTCTAGCCGCCGCCCGAGGCCTGGTCGACACCGTGGTGTTGGACGACGACACGCTCACGACCATCGCCGAGATCTGCGCCGCTTTCGACGTCGACGGTCTGCGCGCCGACCTCGTGACCGCCCGCGCCGCCGCGGCTCACGCCGCTTGGCAGGGGCGAAGCCACATCACGCGCGACGATGTCCGCGCTGCGGCTAGGCTCGCACTGCCGCACCGGCGCCGCCGCAATCCCTTCGACGAACCGGGACTCGACGAGGAACGACTCGACGAGCTGCTCGGCCCCGACGACCCCGGGCCTGACGGACCGGGCCCCGATGGCCCCGGCGGTGGTGCCGACGCCGACGATCAAGACACGACCAACGCCGGTGACGGTACGCAATCCGCGCCACCGTCAGGCGACATGCCTGGTCGGAACGAACGGAACGGGTCGAACGAGCCGGAGGAATCCCCGTCCTCAGAGCAGTCCGCCTCATCAGCCGGTACGTCCGTCGCGGCGGCAGGTCGACCGGGCCGGGCACCGCTCCTCGTCGTCCGTGGCACCGGGGAAGGCCAATCCGGACGCCGATCACGCGCCCGCACCCCACAAGGCGCGGTGATCGGGCCACGACGTGACGGCAATGCACAAGGTCGCCTCCACCTGGTGGGCACCATCACCGCGGCCGCACCACACCAACGACTGCGCGGCGGCCTCACCGATGGGCGTGGCCTGATCGTCACACCCGGCGACCTACGCCGCGCCGAAACCCTGGGCCGGGAGTCGAATCTGGTGCTGCTGTGCGTCGACGCCTCCGGCTCGATGGCCGCCCGTCGTCGCATGGCACAGGTCAAAACAGCTGTTCTCTCGCTGTTGCTGGACGCCTATCGACGCCGTGACAAAGTGGCGTTGGTGACCTTCCGCCGACACACCGCCGAGGTGACACTGCCGCCCACGAACTCGGTGGACGTCGCCTCCCGCAGACTCGCCGACCTGCCCGCCGGGGGACGCACCCCCTTGGCCGAGGGTTTGGAATGCTCGGCGGAACTGTTGCGGCGGGAGGCGCTCCGCGATCCGACACGCAGACCGCTGTTGGTGGTGGTGACCGATGGCCGGGCCACCTCCGGACCCGACCCGTTGGGCCGGGCTCACACCATGGCCCGGCATCTCGCCGCCACCGGTGTCTACAGCGCGGTGGTCGACTGCGAGACCGGCCGCTTCCGGATGGGACTGGCCGCACGACTCGCTGACCATCTTCACGCCGAGCACATCCCGTTGGGCGAGGTCACCGCCGACGGACTCACCGACGTCGTTCGCAGCGTCACCGCCCCGCGCCGGGAGGTGGCCTGATGCCCAAGGGCAAACCCCTGTTCGTTCCGAACGACGGCCTCACCACCCGCCAGCGACGTCACCGACCGCTGCTGATGGTGCACACCGGCAACGGCAAGGGGAAATCGACCGCCGCGTTCGGGCTGGCGCTGCGCGCCTGGAACCAGGGCTGGGACATCGGGGTGTTCCAGTTCGTGAAGTCGGCCAAGTGGCGTATCGGTGAGCAGACCGTCCTCGAGCGACTCGCCGCCCTGCACGCCGAGACCGGCGAAGGCGGGCCCGTCGAGTGGCACAAGATGGGCTCGGGCTGGTCGTGGAGCCGTAAGGCCGGAACAGAGGAAGACCACGCCACCGCGGCGGCCGAGGGCTGGGCCGAGATCAAACGTCGACTCGCCGCCGAACGCCACCAGCTCTACGTGCTCGACGAGTTCACCTATCCGATGCAGTGGGGCTGGGTCGATGTCGACGACGTGGTGGAGACCCTGACGAACCGGCCCGGCCGCCAGCACGTGGTCGTGACCGGTCGGAACGCGGACCCACGTTTGGTCGAGGCCGCCGACCTCGTCACCGAGATGCAGCACGTCAAACATCCGATGGACGTCGGGCAGAAGGGCCAGCGGGGCATAGAGTGGTGAGACTTCCGCGCGTTCTCGTCGCGGCTCCCGCCTCAGGCCACGGAAAGACCACCCTCGCCACCGGCCTCATGGCCGCTCTGACACGGCAGGGACTCGCGGTCTCCGGCCACAAGGTGGGGCCCGACTACATCGATCCCGGCTACCACGCACTCGCCACCGGCCGTCCCGGACGCAATCTCGATCCGCACCTGGTCGGAGAGTCCCTGGTGGCGCCGCTGCTTCTGCACGGCGCGCGCGGCGCGGACGTCGCCGTGGTGGAGGGGGTCATGGGCCTGTTCGACGGGCGGGTCGGCGGGACGGGTTTCGCGTCGACGGCTCACGTCGCGACACTCACCCGCACCCCCGTCGTCCTCGTCGTCGACATCTCGCACGCCTCGCGCAGCATCGGCGC
>JAJYTH010000146.1 GCA_021793175.1 Actinomycetes bacterium | reverse complement strand
GTCCTCCAGCACAGGAACTACAGCACCGTGATGCCTGATCCGACACCGCGTCCCCATACGCAGCACCTGTCGTGCGTACAGGACCTCGGTACCGGACCGGTCAGCTCCACCATCCACGCCCCTGCAGCTCCAGCGGTCCCCGGCCGTTTCTCGCCGAACCATCACTTCGTCGAATCGTCCGGTCGTCCACGAACAGGTCGTCGGGGCCTAAGCTGCACGACCGTGAACTCCAGCGACACCCAACCCCGTGACCTTGCCGCCACAGCGGCATCCGTGCTGACCGACCGCACCGGTGTCGAAGCGTTCGACATCGCCGTGGTCCTCGGCTCCGGCTGGCGTCCCGCGGCCGACATCATCGGCGAGCCGGAAGCGGAGATCCCCCTCGGTGAACTACCGGGATTCGAGACCCCCAGCGCCGTGGGCCACGGTAGTACCGCACGTGTCGTCACGATCGGCGACAAACGGATCCTGGTGCTCCTCGGTCGCACCCACCTCTACGAAGGCAAAGGAGTGGCCAGGGTCGTCCACAGTGTGCGCACGGCGGCCGCCGCCGGTGTGCGCACCGTACTGTTGACCAACGCCGCGGGCGGACTGCGCGACGGCTTCCAGGTCGGCCAGCCGGTCATCATCGCCGACCACCTCAACATGACCGCCACCTCGCCCATCACGGGCGCGAACTTCGTCGATCTCGTGGATCTGTACTCGCATCGGCTACGCGCGGTCGCCAAGGAGATCGACCCGTCTCTGGCCGAAGGTATCTACGCCGGACTGCCCGGGCCGCACTTCGAGACACCCGCCGAGATCCGCATGCTGCGAACGCTCGGCGCGGACCTGGTGGGCATGTCGACCGTGTTGGAAGCCATCGCGGCCCGCGCGGAGGGCGTCGAGGTGTTCGGGCTGTCACTCGTCACCAACCTCGCGGCGGGCATAACCGGCGAGCCCCTGGATCACCAGGAAGTCCTCGAAGCGGGCCGGGCCTCCGCCGAGCGGATGGGCGGACTGCTTCGGGAACTCGTCACGCGGGCCTGAAAACGCGGAATTCACTTGTCCGTCGCCCAACCGCCGGTCACAACCGGCACGTCGGCGATCTCTCTGAATTCCGCCATGGTCGGCTCCTTTCACGCAGAGGGCATTCGCCCGAATTTCGTCAGGTGAGGGTGATGCGCCGAAACGTCGGCGCATCACCGAATCTGGCGAAGGACATCCTCGACGGCAATAACTCGATCGTGTTCCGCATAGCGCACCCATTCAGTACTGGGGTAAAAATGCGCCGATTATGAGGAAAAAGAACTCGACATCGCTGCTCGTCGAATATTTCTGCAAAGCGAAGAAAGCACATTGCAGAAAAGTGGATTGTGGGGTTCGTCACGCGGGGCGGCTGCCCCCGGAGCCGGTCACCTTGCCACTATGACGTGATGCAGCAGAAACCGCCCCGGCTGACGACCCAGCTCCGGGACACGACGTTCCGCTGGATCGCCGACGACGTCGACGACGACACCCGCGCAGAGCTGCAGGACCTGCTGGCTCGCGCGATGACAGGCGACCCGGACGCGGTGGTCGACCTCGACGATCGCATGGCAGGCCCCCTCGCCTTCGGCACGGCAGGACTTCGCGGCCCGGTGAGGGCCGGCCCGAACGGCATGAACACGGCCGTGGTCATCCGCACCACAGCGGGTCTTGCAGCGTGGCTGGCACAGACCCATCCTGAAGGCACGGTCGTCATCGGCAGGGACGCACGACACGGTTCCGAGCGGTTCGCCTCGGCCACGGCCGAGGTCCTCGACGGCGCCGGGTTCGACGTGCACGTGCTGCCACGTCCGCTGCCCACTCCCGTACTTGCCTACGCCACGCTCGCGCTCGGCGCCTGTGCGGGCGTGCAGATCACCGCGTCCCACAATCCGCCCGCAGACAACGGCTACAAGGTGTTCGACCACACCGGGATCCAGATCATCCCGCCCGCCGACACCGAGATCGAACAGCGGATCTCGGCTGCCCCCGGCGCGGTGTCCGTGCCCCGGGGCCGAGGCGCCCGCACACTCGGCGACGACGTGCTGCAGGGCTATCTCGACCGCGTCGCCGCGTTGGCCACAAGTCCGAACCGAGACGTGCGCATCGCCCTCACGCCGTTGCACGGGGTCGGAGGCGACGTCGCGGTCGAAGCTCTGCGACTCGCCGGCTTCACCGACGTCCACCTGGTCGAGGAACAGGCCGAGCCCAACCCCGACTTCCCCACCGTCGCCTTCCCCAATCCGGAGGAGAAAGGCGCCACCGACCTGTTGCTGGAACTGGCGTCCGATGTCGACGCCGATCTCGCGATCGCGCTCGACCCCGACGCCGACCGCTGTGCACTCGGCGCACGTGCTGCCGACGGGACGTGGCACATGCTCCACGGAGACGAAGCCGGTGTGCTGCTCGGCGATCGACTGCTGGCCCGCACCGACGTGCCCGATCCCCTCGTCGCCACGACGCTGGTGTCGTCCTCCATGCTCGCCGACGTCGCCGCCGCCCACGGAGCACGTCATGCGCGCACGCTCACCGGGTTCAAGTGGCTTCTGAGGGCGGGCGAACGTCTGGTCTACGCCTACGAGGAAGCGCTCGGCGTGTGTGTGAATCCCGATTTCGTGAAGGACAAGGACGGTATCGCCACCGCCGTGTTCGCCGCGGATGTCGCAGCCGAGGCGAAGAGTCGGGGCCGCACCCTGTTCGACCTGCTCGACGAGCTGACACTGCGACACGGTGTGTCGGTCACCGGCCAGGTGGCACCCCGGTTCACCGATCTGTCCGAACGGGCGACGGTGATGGAACGGTTGCGCTCACAGCCTCCGGCCGAACTCGCGGGTGTCCCGGTCACCACCGAAGAACTGCCGGAGGCCGACGCGCTCAAGCTCAGCGGTGATCGGGTCCGTGTCATCGTGCGACTGTCCGGAACGGAACCGAAGGTGAAGGCCTATTTGGAGGTGACGGCACCCGCGCCCCCTCCAGAACAGCTCACCGAGGCCCGTCGCGCGGCATACGAAACCCTTGCCGCCCTGCGCGACGACGTGTCACGCCTCCTCGCCGCACAATAAACCAACCCACAATCGTGTCCGCAGCCTGCGTAGCCGTGTCCACAGTTCGTGAAGGCGAACCCTGACCGAGACCGCACCTGAAGAGCGCGGGACACGGTGGCATTCGTGCCATTCGCCTCTCACGCGTGGTCTCTACGGCAAGCAGGTTGCGGACCCGGACGCGCGAGGGCACTCTCGGGTCCGTGGCCACGTTGTTGATCGTTCACCACACCCCTTCCCCACACCTTCAGACCATGCTGGAGGCCGTGGTGTCGGGTGCGACGGATCCTGAGATCACCGGCGTCGACGTCGTCCGCGAACCCGCTTTGTCGGCCACCGCTTCGGACGTCCTCGCCGCCGACGGATACCTGCTCGGGACTCCGGCGAACCTCGGTTACATGTCCGGGGCGTTGAAGCATTTCTTCGACACGGTGTACTACCCGTGCCTGGAGGCGACTCGAAAACGCCCGTTCGGCTACTACGTGCACGGCAACCAGGGAACCGAAGGCGCCACCAGGTCGATCGACAGCGTCACCACGGGACTGGGTTGGGACAAGGCCACACCCGCCGTGGTGGTGCACGGAGAGCCGAGCAAGGAAGATCTGGCCGCGTGTTGGGAGCTGGGTGCGACCATCGCCGCTGGTCTTTCGGAGTGACGAGTACCGCACTTTCCTCCAGAGGCGTATTGCCTCGGCGAGTCGGCGGGTGTGCCTACGATTCGACCATGACGTTGCGCCGAATCCTCGTGGGCGCGTGCGCGCTCCTGGTCGCCCTCACCACAACCGCATGTGGTTCCGACGACGCCCCTAGTGGGCCTTTGCCCGACGCGTCCACGCTGATTCGTGACGCCGCCGCGGCGACCCGCGATATCGAGAGCACTCACTTCACCATCGAGGTCACCGGCACGATCCCGGGGCTGGCAGTACGAAGCCTCGACGGTGACCTCACACGCAGCGGCGAAGCCCAGGGCACCGGCACCATCGAACAGGTCGGACAACTCGTCGAGGTGTCTTTCGTCCTCGTCGACGACACACTGCATTTGAAAGGCCCGACCGGCGGTTACCAAGAGATCCCGGCGGCGCTCAGCTCCTCGATCTACGATCCGTCCGCGGTCCTCGATCCCGAGCGTGGCGTGGCGAAACTACTCACGAGCTTGCGTGAGCCTCGCACCGAAGGAACGGACGAGCTGGACGGCGTGTCGACGTACAAGGTCAGCGGCAGCTTGGCCAAGGACGTCCTCTCCGGGGTGGTACCCGGTGCCGACGGTGACGCCGACGTGACGTTCTGGCTGAGCGCGGACGACGAACACTTGCCCGTCAAGGCCAGCGCGACATTGAGCGACGAGGCGTCCGTGGACATCACACTGTCCGAGGTGAACGCGCCTGTGACCGTGGAGCCACCGGCGTGACCGAGACCGTCGTTCCCCGGCGGGGGCGTTCGCTCGCCATCGGCGCCGGCGGTCTCGCCGTCCTGTTGGGAGCTCTCGACACCTACGTCGTCATCGGCCTCTTTCGGCAGATCATGGAGGATCTGCAGATCCCGGTGAACCGACTGGAACGGTTGACGCCGATCGTCACCGGATATCTCCTCGGCTATGTCGCCGCCATGCCCTTGTTGGGCCAGGCATCCGACCGCTTCGGTCGTAAACGCCTGCTCCAGGTGTGTCTCGGCATGTTCACGATCGGTTCGGTGCTGACAGCCGCCGCGCCGGATCTCCCGCTTGTCGTCACGGGCCGGGTCGTCCTCGGCGTCGCAGGCGGCGCCTTGTTGCCGGTCACCATGGCTTTGGCCGCCGACCTCTGGTCTTATCGGCGTCGTGCCACCGTGCTGGGCGCTGTGGGGGCCGCCCAGGAACTGGGCAGCGTGCTGGGGCCCGTTTACGGCATCGTGCTCGCGGCCGCCACTGGTTGGCGCGGAGTGTTCTGGGTCAACGTGCCGCTGGCGCTGCTCGCAATGGTGGCGGTGCATTTCTCCGTGCCCTCGACACAGCCACGCCGCACCGCACCTGTCGATGTGCTGGGTGGTGGCCTGCTCGCCGCCACTCTGGGTCTTCTGGTCGTCGGCCTCTACAACCCTGAACCCGGTGAGCAGGTGCTGCCTGGGTGGGGGATCCCTGTTCTCGTTACTGCCGCGGTCACTTTCGTCGCATTCCTTGTTCACCAGGCCAAGGCGAACAATCGGCTGATCGATCCCACACGGATACGGATGAGGCCGTTCCTCGCGGCTCTCGGCGTGAGCCTCGCGGCGGGTGCCGCTCTTATGGTGACTCTCGTCGACGTGGATTTGTTCGTTCAGACTCTGCTCGGACTCGACGATGAAGGCGGCGTGCTGCTGCTGTTGCGTTTCCTTGTGGCACTGCCCGTGGGCGCACTTGTCGGCGGTGTGTTGACGTCACGGTTCGGGGAGCGCTGGGTCGCTGTGTGCGGCATGCTTGTCTCGGCCGTCGGGTTTTGGCTCATGTCGGCGTGGACGGCCGACGTGCAGTCCGATCCACACGTGCTCGGGATTTTTCTCCTTCCGCGCATGGACACCGATCTCGCCATCGTCGGCCTGGGTCTGGGGCTGGTTATCGCTCCGCTGTCCTCAGCCGTATTGCGGGTCACGTCTGAGGAGCAACACGGTGTCGCGTCAGCCGGCGTCGTGGTGGCCAGGATGACCGGCATGCTGGTGGGGATCGCCGCACTGTCGGCGTGGGGACTGCACCGGTTCCACAGCATGACGGCCTCGCTCGATGTGCCGTTGCCGATGCTGTATTCGTCCGACGAAGCATTCCAAGCGGCCATGGACGCTTATACCGACGCGGTGAGCGAGGCCATGGTCACTCAGTACACCGAAATCTTCGCCATAACCGGCGTCGTGTGCGCTCTTGGAGCGCTGTGTGCAACGTTGATCAGCACACGACCGAATCAATGAACAGACAAAAAGCGCCCGCAACAATTCGAGCGGGCGCTAAATCAACCACAAGATCGTATGACTTGCGAAAAACAAGGAAAGAAAAAGTGCAGGAACAAGGAGAGGGAGGACAAACTGTCCTCCC
>JAJYTH010000145.1 GCA_021793175.1 Actinomycetes bacterium | reverse complement strand
CGTTGGCGATCACCGAACCCGACGGGGGGTCGGACGTGGCGTCGTTGCGGACCACGGCGGTGCGCGACGGCGACCACTACGTCGTCAACGGGGCGAAGACGTTCATCACCTCCGGTTGCCGCGCCGATTTCGTCACCACCGCCGTACGAACGGGAGAATCCGGTGCGCACGGGCTGTCCCTACTGGTGATCGAGAAGGGCACGCCCGGCTTCTCCGTGAACCGCAGGTTGGAGAAGATGGGTTGGCACTGTTCCGACACCGCCGAGCTGTCGTTCGACGACGTGCGGGTTCCCGCCTCGCATCTGGTAGGGGCCGAGAACAGCGCCTTCGGTCAGATCGCCGTCCAGTTCGTCGCCGAGCGGCTCACGCTGGCCGTGCAGGCGTACGCCACCGCGCAGCGCGCGCTGGACCTCACGGTGGAGTGGTGCCGCCTGCGGGAGACGTTCGGCAGACCACTGATCTCACGACAGACCGTGCAGCACACACTCGCCGAGATGGCCCGCCGGATCGACGTCGCCCGCACCTACGTCCGCCAGGTGGCGGTACGCCATGCCGTGGGTGAGGAAGTGATCGCCCAGACGTGCTTCGCCAAGAACACCGCCGTCGAGGCGGGATCGTGGGTCGTCGACAAGGCCGTCCAGCTCCACGGCGGACTCGGCTACTCGCGTGAGTCCGAAGTGGAGAGACATTATCGGGACATGCGCATCCTCGGCATCGGCGGTGGCACCACCGAGATCATGACGACGTTGGCGGCCAAACGACTCGGATTCACCTCATGACGATTCTGAAATCCACTGTCGATGTCACCGACCCCCGGTACGTCGGCTATCGGGCGGCCATGCTGGACAAGCTCGCCGAAATCGAAGCCGAACACGCCAAAGCCGTGGCCGGAGGCGGGCAGAAGTACGTCGACAGACACCGGCGGCGCGGCAAACTGCTCGTACGCGAGCGTATCGAGCTGCTACTCGATCCCGACTCGCCGTTTTTGGAGCTCTCCCCACTGGCGGGGTGGGGCAGCGACTATCCGGTGGGAGCCAGCGTGGTCACCGGCATCGGCGTCGTCGAAGGCGTCGAATGCATGATCATCGGAAACGACCCCACCGTGAGGGGCGGAGCCAGTAATCCGTGGACCGTGCGCAAGATCTTCCGCGCGTCCGACATCGCACTCGCCAATCGGCTGCCCGTGATCAACCTGGTGGAGTCGGGCGGTGCCGACCTGCCGAGTCAGAAGGAGATCTTCATCCCCGGCGGGCGGTTATTCCGGGACCTCACCCGGCTGTCGGCCGCCGGTATTCCCACGATGGCGCTCGTGTTCGGCAACTCCACGGCCGGAGGCGCCTACGTGCCCGGCATGTCCGACCACGTGGTGATGGTGGAAGGCCGGTCGAAGGTGTTCCTCGGCGGGCCACCGCTGGTGAAGATGGCCACCGGCGAGGATTCCGACGACGAATCGCTGGGTGGGGCGGCCATGCACGCCCGCACCTCCGGTTTGGCCGACTACCTGGCCCGCGACGAGGTCGACGCCGTTCGGATCGGCAGACGGATCGTGCACCGGCTGAACTGGCGCAAGCTGGGTCCCACGCCGGAGAAGCCGACACCGCCCCGCTACGACCCCGAAGAACTGCTCGGGATCGTGCCCGACGACCTCAAAGTGCCCTTCGACCCCCGGGACGTCCTGGCCAGAGTGGTGGACGACTCCGCCTTCGACGAGTTCAAACCGCTCTACGGACCGAGTCTGGTCACCGGATGGGCGCGGATACACGGGTATCCGGTGGGGGTGCTCGCCAACGCGCAAGGCGTGTTGTTCAGCGAGGAGTCACAGAAGGCCGCGCAATTCATCCAGCTCGCCAATCAGACCGACACACCGCTGCTGTTCCTCCACAACACCACGGGCTACATGGTGGGTGCCGACTACGAGCAGGGCGGCATCATCAAACACGGCGCCATGATGATCAACGCGGTCTCCAACAGCCGGGTCCCGCATCTTTCGGTCCTCCTGGGAGCGTCCTACGGCGCCGGACACTACGGCATGTGTGGGCGCGCCTATGATCCTCGTTTCCTGTTCGCCTGGCCCAGCGCGAAATCAGCGGTGATGGGGCCACAGCAGCTCGCCGGGGTGCTCTCCATCGTCGCGCGCAACGCCGCGCAGGCCCGCGGCCAGGCCTACGACGAGGAAGGGGACGCCGCGTTACGCGCCGCCGTCGAAGCACAGGTGGAGGCGGAATCGCTGCCGCTGTTTTTGTCGGGCCGACTCTACGACGACGGGGTGATCGACCCGAGGGACACGCGCACCGTGCTGGGGCTGTGCCTGTCCGCCGTGCACTCCCAGGTCGTCCAGGGTGCCCGGTTCGACGGCACCGGTTTCGGTGTCTTCCGGATGTGAGGTCGCTGTGATAACGAATCTGCTGGTCGCCAACCGTGGTGAGATCGCGCTGCGGGTGTTCCGTACCTGCCGACAGCAGGGGATCGGCACCGTGGCGGTGTATTCGGACGCCGACGCCGACAGCCCCCACGTCGCCGCCGCCGACGCGGCCGTGCGACTGCCCGGCGTGGCCCCCGCGGACACCTACCTGCGTGCGGAGGCGGTGGTGACCGCAGCCCTCGACGCGGGTGCCGACGCCGTGCATCCCGGCTACGGGTTCCTCTCGGAGAACGCCGAGTTCGCCCGCGCGGTATCGGCTGCGGGACTGACCTGGGTCGGCCCGTCGCCGGACAGCATCGAACTCATGGGGTCGAAGGTCGAGTCGAAACGCGTCGTGGCCTCCGCCGGAGTGCCCGTGCTGGCAGAACTCGACCCCGACACCGTGACCGACGACGAATTCCCCGTGCTGATCAAGGCTTCCGCGGGAGGCGGTGGCCGCGGTATGCGGGTGGTGCGCGACCGGGAGGCACTGGCGGAGGCCGTGGAGAGTGCGCGCGCGGAGGCGGAATCGGCGTTCGGGGATCCGACCGTGTTCTGTGAGCGCTACCTCGAACACGGTCGGCATATCGAGATCCAGGTGTTGGCCGATTCCCACGGCACCGTCTGGGCGCTCGGTGAGCGTGAATGCTCCATCCAACGCCGACACCAGAAGGTCGTGGAGGAGGCCCCGTCACCGGCCGTGAACCCCGCTTTGCGCGAGCGGCTGTGCGAGGCCGCTCGCACGGTGGCGCGCGCGGTCGACTACATCGGCGCGGGAACCGTCGAGTTCCTCGTCACCTCCGACGGCGAGTTCTTCTTCCTGGAGATGAACACCCGACTCCAGGTCGAACATCCGGTCACCGAATGCGTCACCGGACTCGACCTCGTGGCACTACAGCTTCGTATCGCCGAAGGAGAAGCGCTCGTCGGAGAACCGCCGCAGGTACGGGGACACGCGATCGAGGCCCGTCTCTACGCCGAGGACCCGGCCGCGGACTGGCGTCCCCAGAGTGGCACACTGCACCGGTTCGCGGTGCGCGATGTGCGGGCGGAGTTCACGGTGCCCGATCGGCACGGCGTCCGGCTCGACGCAGGAGTGGTCGACGGATCCGTGGTCGGAGTGCACTACGACCCGATGCTGGCCAAGGTGATCGCATGGGGGCCCGATCGGGCCACGACCGCCCGGATGCTGGCCGGAGCTTTGGCCTCGGCACGCATCCACGGTCTTGTGACGAACCGGGATCTGCTGGTGGCGGTGTTGCGGCATCCGGAGTTCCTCGCCGGGAACACCGACACGGGCTTTCTCACTCGGCACCGAGCCGTCACCGACGCCACGCCCGCTGAGGCGACCGTGCGACTGTCGGTGTTGGCCGCCGCGTTCGCCGATGTCGCCCACAACCGGGCACGGGCGAAAGTGTTGGCCTCACTCCCGGCGGCATGGCGCAACGTGCCCTCGGCGCCGCAGGTGAAGATCTACCGGCACGGTGAGACCGAGCATCGCGTCCGCTACACCGCCGCTCGATCCGGACCGGTCGCCGAGGACGACCCGGACGTCGAGATCGTGGAGGCCACACCGGATCGCGTCGTACTGCGCCGGGACGGTGTGCGGCGCGCGTTCGACATCGCCCGCTACCCCGGTCTGGTCACCGTGGACTCGGCACTGGGCGCGGTGAACCTCACTCCGGTGCCACGTTTCTCCGGCCCGGAAGCCGAACTCGCCACGGGTTCGCTGGTCGCTCCGATGCCGGGCACGGTCACCCGGGTCGTCGTGTCGGTGGGAGACCGGGTACGTGCCGGACAACCACTGCTGTGCTTGGAGGCGATGAAGATGGAGCATCGCGTGGCCGCACCGGCCGAAGGCCGGGTCACCGAGCTCACCGCCGTCGAAGGAACCCAGGTGGAACAGGGCGTGGTGTTGGCCGTCGTGACACCCGACGAAGAGCGAGACGGGTCCGCCACCGCCGAAGCAGCGAAGGAGTCAGCGTGAACTTCACCGAATCGTCGGAACGGCAGGCGCTGCGGAAAGCCGTGGCCGAACTCGCCGCGAAGTACGGTCACGAGTACTACCTGGAAAAGGCCCGCAGCGGCGGCCACACCAGCGAACTGTGGGACGAGGCGGGCAGACTCGGCTACCTTGGTGTCTCGGTGCCCGAAGCCTACGGTGGTGGCGGAGCGGGAATCGGTGATCTGGCGGCGGTGTGCGAGGAGTTCTGCGCCGCGGGCACACCCATGCTGCTCATGGTGGTGTCACCGGCGATCTGCGCGACGGTGATCGCACGTTTCGGCACCGACGAGCAGAAAGCCCATTGGCTGCCCGGCTTCGCCACCGGCCAGGTGCGGATGTCGTTTGCCATCACCGAACCCGACGCGGGTTCGAACTCCCACCGCATCACCACCACCGCTCGCCGGGACGGTAGCGACTGGGTGCTGCGCGGACGCAAGGTGTTCATCTCCGGCGTGGATGAGGCCGACGCGGTGCTCGTGGTGGGCCGCACCGAGGACGCGCGGACGGGCAGGCTCAAACCCGCGTTGTTCATCGTGCCCACCGATGCCCCGAATTTCGAGTACCGGGCCATTCCGATGGATCTGGTGTCGGCGGACAAACAGTTCGAGCTTGTCCTCGACGACGTGCGTCTACCCGGTGACGCGCTCGTCGGTTCCGAGGACGCCGCTTTAGCCCAACTGTTCGCGGGACTGAACCCGGAACGCATCATGGGTGCTTCCTTCTCGGTCGGGATCGCCCGCTACGCGCTCGACAAGGCGGTGACCTACGCACAGCAACGCAGCGTCTTCGGCGCACCCATCGGCACACACCAGGGACTGGCGCACCCGTTGGCCGAGATCAAGATCGAGTTGGAACTCGCCAAACTCATGACCCAGAAAGCCGCGGCGATCTACGACTCCGGGGACGACGGTGCGGCGGGCGAGGCCGCCAACATGGCCAAGTACGCCGGGGCCGAGGTCGCCGTGCGCGCCGTCGACCAGTCAGTGCAGGTCCACGGCGGCAATGGACTGGCCTCCGAGTACGGTTTGGGCACGATGTTGGCCGCGGTACGGGTGGGCCGGATCGCTCCCGTGAGCCGGGAGATGGTCCTCAACTTCGTGGCCCAACACAGTCTCGGACTGCCCAAGTCGTACTGACGTCGTGAAGATCTCAGGAAGGAGTCACACGTGACCACGTTGGTCGGAAAGACCATCATCATGTCCGGGGGGAGCCGGGGCATCGGGGAGGCCATCGCCGTGCGTGCCGCGCGGGACGGCGCCAATGTGGCGTTGCTCGCCAAGACCGCCGAGCCGCACCCGAAGTTGCCCGGGACCGTCCACACGGCTGCGAAGGCGATCGAGGACGCGGGTGGGCAGGCACTGCCGATCGTGGGCGACGTTCGTGACGACGAGGCCGTGGTGTCGGCGGTCGAGCGCACGGTGGAGCAGTTCGGCGGCATCGACATCGTGGTCAACAACGCCAGCGCCATCGACCTCACCCCGTCGGAACATATTCCGATGAAGCGCTACGACCTCATGCAGGACATCAACGCCCGTGGCTCGTTCCTGCTGTCCCGCACGGCGATCCCGCACCTGCGCCGCGCCGACAACCCGCACATCCTCACCCTGTCGCCACCGATCCGGCTCGAGGAGAAGTGGTTCGAGACAGGGCACCTCGCCTACAGCATCGCCAAGTACTCGATGAGTCTGGTCACGGTGGGCCTGGCCGCCGAACTGCGCGCCGACGGCATCG
>JAJYTH010000144.1 GCA_021793175.1 Actinomycetes bacterium | reverse complement strand
CACTTTGATCAACGGCGCCTCCGGCTGCCGACGGAGCGCTTCCCGCGCCCTGTCCACGCAAGTTACTGACACGTAGTGGAGGTATTACAGTGAGCTACCCGCCTCCAGTCAAGGTCCCGCTCACAAGGTGGACAGGCGACGCGCTAAGCTGTGCGCAGAGTCGCGGAACCCAGACGACTCACCGGCCCCCGTAGCTCAGGGGATAGAGCACCGCTCTCCTAAAGCGGGTGTCAGAGGTTCGAATCCTCTCGGGGGCGCCCAGGACAACTACATGGCCGGTCCGCGGAAACAAGCCAATCAGACGCTCTGCCGTCCGTTCTGATTGACGCACGACGACTTGCCCGAGCTTCCGGTCCTGACGAGGAAGCCGGGGCGCATCGAGTGTTGTCCACGGCATATCGGCTAGGTGCTGGTCTTGCCAGTCGCATGGGGCTTGATGACCTTGCATGGACCTCGGCCGAGCGAGCATTACACGCCGCTCGGGAGGCCGACGCGCCAGACATAGAGATCGCGATCTCAATGCGTTACCTGGCGTGGACACTCGTCCGACAACAACGGTTTGCCGAAGCTGAACGCATAGCCGTCGCCGCAGCAGAGCGGATCCAACCGAACATGCTCGACCAGGACCCACAACGAGCAGGTGTTTTCGGCAATCTCCTCTTCAACGCCGCCACCGCGGCGCTCTCCACAGGCAATGTGGCTCGCGCGGACGACCTACTCGCCGAAGCGCAAGCCGCAGCGACACGTGCGCGCACCGACCACGCCACCGAAGCAGCCATCTTCGGCCCGCGCGTTGCCGCCCTACAGCGCATCGACCACACGGCGCGAGCAGGAGAGGCAGAGCTGGCCCTCCAGCAAGCCAAAACAGCACCCGCGCCCACCGGCGATGTGCCGGCCTTCTGGGAAGCGGGGCACCGGCTACGACTTGCTGCGGCCTCCGCTCAGGCGCGGCAGGACCGCGACGCACTGGCGTACCTGAAGGCAGCTCGGGACCTGGCGCCGGACTGGGTGAGGTACCAGCCACTGGGGACAGCGACGAGGCGACGCCTCGTAGACCGTGCGCCTCGTCGGCTCGGAGATGCGTTCTCAGACCTGGCAATCCACTACGGTGTCCTACCCCGCGAGTCGCAATCGCATACGGCCACACCGTGAGCACGAAAGGCACTGAGCCAGGCACGAACAAGCTGATTTCCCACGATCGAGCTGAACATGCCTATCGGACCTATATGGAGAAGATGTGGATCAGCGGCGATCAGCTGGAACTCCGCGATACTCCCTCAGCTTCTCAGGCCCCTTTTACCTGGGCAATAACCGTCACACTGCGCCCGGCTACACCCGACTTCAGGCGTGTAACGGCCCCTAAAACGGGGTGTCATAGGCTCGAATCCTCTCCGGGTCGCCCAGGCCGGGGCAAATGCCCTTCGCACGGCACCACTCGCGCCCACGCCCAACCATGCATCAGCGGATTACGGCTTTTCCACCCTCATCCGCATGACGGTCTCGGAGCCGACTACCGTCCCAACACCAAAGGCCTTTCGTTCACACGGGCGAGGACGGCCAACGCACAGCGAGCACGGTCGATGCTTCGAGCGCTTCCCACGAGTGATCGATGCCCGGCCCCCACATCACGTAGTCGCCTTGCTTCGTGAGGGTGGCCGCGCCTTCGGTGGAGTCGACCCGGAAGCGACCGCTGATGAGCAGCACGAGCGTGGCGCGCTGGTCGCCCGAGGTCCATTCGGGGCGTTTGTCACCCTTGGGGTGGTTGGCCCATTTGACTTCGACATCCGTGCTGGATCGGACACCTTTCGAGGGGTCGGTGAAGTGGCCGACGAACCAGCCCCGCGTGTCCGCGCCGTCGTCGACGGCGTTGCCGATGTGCCAGTTCTCGGCCACGGTAACTCCTCCTCGACAGGCGGTGGGTTTCCTCGGTATGTCACGGGAAACCCCTGCGAGAAAACGAACAGTCCTGCCCCAGAGTACGTCGCTGACCGGCTCCGCTCAGGAAAGCCGCACCGATCGGTGTCGCCATGGTGCGTCCGACTTGTATCCGCCTCGGCCCGTTCGCCGTAGGGTGCCCTGAGCCCGTCGAGGCAACGCGTTGGTTCGTGCGAACGCGAAGACCGCGGTAAGCGCTCGACCCCGGTGAGGAGCCGTCACCTGTATTGCGGGAACTAGGCATCGGCGGGGGCGAGGTCGCATTCGACGCTTGCGTGGAGCCGACGAGGTTGTTCTGTCCTTGCGGCAGGCACTCTTCCAGCCTGGATCGGTTGCTCCGAACTCAACGGGACATCCGGTCCACAGTGACCCGTCCTCACAGGACCAGCCGCCGCTCACCCGGCCACGCCGCCCCGCCGCGCCGCGATGGCAGCGTGTTCTGCAACGGTGCGGCGACGAACCGGTGGACGGGGTTGCCAACAATGGGGCGCGCGTGCTGTTCTGAGCTCGTTTGTTGATCTTTCCGAGGCGGGTGGGGCGAGCCGTGACCACTTACGTGTGGGATTATCTTCCTGAATATCAGCACGAGCGCGCGGACATCCTCGATGCTGTCGAGACGGTTTTCGAGTCGGGGCAGCTGGTGCTGGGCGCGAGTGTCCGGCACTTCGAGGAGGAGTACGCGGCCTATCACGGCGTCGACCATTGTGTCGGTGTCGACAACGGCACCAATGCCCTTGTGTTGGCGTTGCGGGCGCTCGGCGTCGGTCCCGGCGACGAGGTGATCACGGTGTCGAACACCGCCGCGCCCACCGTGGTCGCGATCGACGCCGTCGGTGCCACGCCGGTGTTCGTGGACATCCGTGAGGAGGACTTCCTCATGGACACCAGCTTGGTCGAGACCGCGATCACCGAGCGGACGAAATGTCTGTTGCCCGTGCACCTCTACGGACAGTGTGTCGACATGGAGCCGCTACACCGGCTGGCCACGCAGTACGGCCTCGTACTTCTGGAGGACTGCGCGCAGGCACACGGGGCGCGGCACCACGGTCGCATCGCGGGTTCGTTGGGTGATGTGGCCGCGTTCTCCTTCTATCCCACCAAGGTCCTCGGCGCCTACGGTGACGGTGGCGCGGTCCTCACCTCGTCGGCCGAGATCGAGGCGAGTCTGCGGAGCCTGCGTTACTACGGCATGGAGCAGGCCAACCATGTCGTGCGGACCCCGGGTCACAACAGCAGGCTCGACGAGGTGCACGCGGAGATTCTGCGCCGCAAGCTGCGCAGACTCGACAGCTACGTGGCGGGACGGCGTGCTGTCGCGAAACGCTACGAGGAAGGCTTGGGTGGCACCGACCTTCTCCTGCCGAGGACGACTGAGGGTAACGAGCACGTCTACTACCTGTACGTGGTGCGGCATCCGCGCCGAGACGACATCATCGCCGCGCTCAAACAGCGCTACGACATCTGCCTCAACATCAGTTATCCGTGGCCTGTGCACACCATGAGCGGTTTCGCGCACCTGGGCTACGAGAGGGGTTCGCTGCCGGTCACCGAGCGACTGTCCGGCGAGATCTTCTCGTTGCCGATGTATCCGTCACTTCCCGTGGAGTTGCAGCAGAACGTCATCACGGCTGTCCGGGAGGTCCTCGCGTCGCTGTAGCGGTGGGTGTCGGAGTCGGCACACGCGCGGGCCGGGCAAGGACGTCGTGTGTCGGGAATTTCTGTGTCTTTCTGCGACAATCCGTTGAATGGACGACGTCATCATCCGTCCCGCCGTGTCGGCGGATCTTCCCGCCGTCGCCGCGTTGCGGTGGGAATGGTTGTTGGAGAACGGGGACTCTCCCGCCGTCTCACACGAGGAGTTCGTGGAGCACTTCGTCGCGTGGGCGCGGGAGAACGCGCCCACGCACCGGTGTCTGGTGCTCGTGCGCGGCGACGTCGTGATCGGCATGGCGTGGTTGGCTCTGGTGCAGCGTGTGCCCACACCACAGTCGCCGACACGGAGGTCCGGGGATGTGCAATGCGTCTACGTGGTGCCCGGTGAACGTGCCTCGGGGTTCGGCGGTCGGCTCATCGACGCCGTTCTGGCTCTGGCCGGTGAGCTCGGGGTGGAACGGGTGACCGTGCATTCCAGCTTCCGTGCCATCTCGGCGTACTGTCGGCACGGTTTCAACGCTTCACCGCGGTTGTTGCAGGCGCACCCCTCGGCGTGACCCCGGAAATGTCCGCCCCTCATGGCAGCATCGCCGCCATGACCACCGAGCGACGCAGGCCGCCCCACACCGCCGACGAACGCACCATGCTGGAGAGCTGGCTCGACTTCTATCGCACCACGCTGGTCCTCAAGGCCGAAGGCCTCGAGGACGAACAGCTGCGCACGGCGTCGGTGCCGCCGTCCCCGTTGACGTTGCAAGGGCTCGTACAACATCTGGCGGAGGTGGAGCGAGCGTGGTTTCAGCGGATACTGCTGGGCAAGGACGTTCCGTCGATCTACGGGCGTTCCGGTGACGGCCACGACGAGGGTTTCGCCTTGTCCGAGGACACCTCGTTCGCCGACGCGCGCGCGAGGTGGGAGACCGAAGTGGCCGTGGCGCGGAAGAACTGCGCGCAACACTCGCTCGACGACACAGTGCCGTACCCGTTCGTGCCGGGTGATGTGGTGTCGCTGCGCTGGATCTACCAGCACATGATCGCCGAATACGCGCGCCACTGCGGGCACGCCGACCTGATCCGCGAACGCCTCGACGGCGCCACGGGCGTGTGAGGGGTCAGGCCACGCGTTTGCGGTAGGTGAGCACGACGACGCCGCTGTCGTACGCCTGCGAATGGGCGAGGTCGTACTGCTCGGGCGCGAATTCCGCGCCGTGGAACAACGGAATCCCGTCGCCGACCACCACCGGGTGTAGTTTGACGACGAGTTCGTCGATCTCGTAGCTGCCCCGGCCTTGCAGCACGGTGTCGAAGTGCCGGTTGGTGTGTTCTCCATCCCGAGTATTCGCCGTGCGTGCGTGGGGTACATGTCGGGATACTTCTCGCACAACGGTTGCGCGTGGTCGCCCTCCAACAGGAAGAAGTCCGGGTTGCCGTTGTCCGGGCCGGTGATGAAACCGTCGATGGTCGAGGCGACGAGGTAGGTCAGTTTCCGCATCCGCACCTCCTTTAACCACTACGAACCAAGTACTTTAACTGTAGTACTATGTTCGTAGTGGTTGTCAATCGATATGCGGCCCTGGAGGTCGAATGGTCACCAATCCGCAGCGGCGCATCGCCCTCATCGACGCCGCGATCGACGTCCTGGCCAGAGAAGGCACGCGAGGACTCACCTTCAAAGCGGTGGACACCGAGGCGGGCGTACCGAGGGGCACCGCGTCCAACTACTTCGCCAACCGCGACGACCTGCTACGCCAGGCCGCGGAACGCATCCACCTACGGGTGGCCGCCGAGGACGCCGACAGCGCCGAGACCGACCCGGAAGCACGGTTGGCCCAGCTCATGAACCTGCTACTGCAGCGCATCTCCGACGACCGCGCGGGCTGGCTCGCGCTCGTGGAACTACGCCTGGAAGCCACTCGCCGCCCCGAACTGGAGGTCATACTCACCAAGACGCTGCGTGACAACCTCGACGCCACCGTCCGGGGCCGCCGCGAGGGCGATCTACCGGGCGACGACCTCACCGCCGTGCTGCTGTACTACGCGATGACGGGGCTGCTCCTCGAACACCTGACCCTGCCCGACGTGCTGCACGACGTCGACCTCGACGAGCTGGTCCGCCGATTCGTGCATCGCTCACTGCCCCGCACGTGAACAGGCCGCTCGCGGAGGAAATCCGGGAGCGGCCTGCGTGCTGGGGTCCTAAGCGGACTGGATCAATTTGTACCAGGGCGAGGTCTCGGCCAGACGGTCGAGGGTCTCCTGCCCCACGATCCCGGTGAGCTGGTCGCGGGCCGTGCGCACCGCGTCCAGAGCACCCGGGGCGTCACCGAGCAGCTGCTGGATCTGCCACGGTGTGCCCACCGGGATCGGCAGCGGTGCACCGTACGGCACGCGCTGCGGCTGCCGGTGCAGTACCCGGCCCTGGCCGAGATCGGCCGCGGGGTCCAGGAGGTAGCCGTGGTCGCCGCTGGCGTAGCCGACGAGACCGTTGGCGAACGCCGCCAGGTTGGTGATCATGTTGGTGGAGTTGCAGATGCCGTCGTTCTCGTTGCAGATGTCGGCGACGGAGAGGTCACCGAAGTCGTGCGGGCCCTGCATGGTGACCCCCAGCAGGATCGTCGGCAGATTCGTCTCGATACCGCCCGCGACACCGCC
>JAJYTH010000038.1 GCA_021793175.1 Actinomycetes bacterium | reverse complement strand
TATGTGGTCGCGGCGGCGGAGATCGAACGGTACGTGTTGGGCGAGTTGCCGAACAACCTCGTCCGGGGCGAGTACTGAGCAACGTCGATTCGAAGTGACGCCCCGACCTCGGCGCTTGCGGTACTGTGCGGTGGGAAGCGATCCGCGCGGCAGGACACTCGTCGCCCCGGGCACTGACAAGCCGCCCCGGCTCGACCTCGACTGCGGCGGAGAAGTCGCCGTGGCCGTGCGGATCGCCCGATCGTCAGCGCAGCACCGGCCCGTCGAAGTAGTCGTCGTCGTCCGGGTCGCCACCCTCACGGGTGGGCCTGGGAGTCGAGTCGGACTCGGACGTGATCGCCGACGGCGGGCCGCCTGGTTCGATGATGTCGTCGAGAGCGTGACCCTCCTGGATCATCACGTACGCCTGGCGCATGCCCTCGACGCCGCCTTCCAGCGCCTTGCGGACCTGCGGATCGTCGAGGAAACGGCCGGCGGCGATGTCGTTCCAGGACAGATCGCCCTTGTCGATCCGGGCCTGGAGCTCACGCAGCTCCTTGGGAGCGTCCTTGCTGCGGGCGTGTTCGGAGATCTGCTCGATGTCCTGCTGAGACAGCCCGCTCTTCGGGATCTTGGTTTCCAGCTGTTTGGCCTTGCTGATACTGCGGTCGAGTCCGAGTTCCGCTTGTTCGAGCTGCGCCATCGCCGCGGCGATCTGCGGATTCCGGGAAAGATCGGGACCGGTCATGATGAACCCCTAACGAGTCGAAGTCGACACCGGGACGAGTGAGCGTCAGGGTCGACTGCTTGACGTGACGATCCAGTTCTCGCCTTCTTCTTCGAACACGCCGACCACCGCCGAGCCGGTGGGACAGACGGCGACGAATTCCAGTGAGCCGAATTCCGCCCACAGCGCGCGGAGGAACCCGCCGTGTACCGCGGTGCGGACCCGGGCCCACGGCAACCTGAACGCGCCCGGGCAGGTGGGGCTGAGGTAGAAGGCGTCGTCGTCGGTGAGAACGCCGACGTCACGGGCGATGTCCCACCAGATTCGCTCGGTCCTTGCCACGCTGTCCGCCGTCTCGTGATCGACTCGGACGTCCGGTCGGACATCCAGGTGTATGACCGAACGGGTGGCGTTTTCCGGCGTCACGCCCGCGACCTCCCACGCCTCGCCGAGCAGAGTCATGCCCGCCGTCTTGAACAGCTCGGCCCGTTCGGTCCGAGAGATCATCGCGATCGCTTCGTGCACCGGGTGCTGGACAGGCGGTCCGCTGAGCTTGCGCGGCGAGGCCGCGCAGGATGCGCGCGCCGCGTGCCTAGTCGCGTCATGCTTGCTCGTCCTCGATCAGTACCTCGGTGATGACGGCGTGGGCGACCTGCTTCGGCCCCTCCAGGATGACCAGCTCAGCGCCTTCGTGGAGGTACGGCCGAGCCAGGTCGGGGGCGAGGAAGCCGACCTTGGCGACCTCGGTGGTCTGCGGCGTCGAATCGACCCGTTGCAACAGAACGCTGACGGTTCTGGGGTCGGTGGCGGGCCAACCCGGCTCCGATTCGACCGCATCGCCGGTCCGAAACGTCGTCGTCGACGCATAGACCGGGGCCGACGGAGGACCGGAACGCCGCCCGCCCTGCTCGGGGGAAAGCCATGTCACGGTGGCGAGGGCGAGCGGGTTCTCGATGTTTTCAAGCATGTCCGCCTTTACCTTCCCAGATTCTGATTCCATCGCCTTGCTGGTTGATCTGCTCGAGCTGATCGGCGTCGGCGTACACGGCGGGCCCGATGCCGTCCAGGTTGTCGCCCGGGTGACGGTGCAGGTCGTCGACCACGGACGGCGGGACGTTGGTCTCCATCGTCACACCGTCGCCCTGGTTGAGCACTTCCCCCCACCGGTCGGCGTGTTCACCGTTGAGCGCGAACCACTTGCCTTCCGAACTACCGCCTCCGGATTCGAAGCGGCCGGTTTCGGCGATCGCGTCGAACTCCCTGCCGTCGACATTGCGGTAGAGGGTCACCGCGTCGTCACCACAACTCATGAGCCCGAGCGGATCGAGCCACCGCAGCGGGTTCACCACATATGCGTAGTGATTCGGGGAAGGTTTGAGCCCGAGCGGGTCCGGGGAGACGTAGCGTCCGGTGTCCGGGTCGTAGTAGCGGTGGTAGTTGTAGTGGAGCCCGGTCTCCGGATCGCTGTACTGGCCGGGGAAACGCCACGGCGTCGACGCGGTGCCGTGGTGCTTGATGACCGTTTTCCCCCAGAGCGTGGTGCGGCTGCGCCACGCGAGGTTGCCGGAGCCGTCCAGCAGCTCCGTCGACGTGCCGATGCCGTCGGTGATCACCGCGTGGAAGTCGCCGCCGACCCACTGTTGTTGCGAGGGGGACAACCGGCGCCGGATCTGGGTGAGGGGCCGGAACCGGCGAGGATGCCATTCCCACGTCGTCGCGTCGACGCCCGCGAGTATCTGCTCTGCGAGCCGCACGCCGTCCCAGACGAACTCCGTGCGCTCCACGACGGTGGAGCCGTCGGGGGTGAGCTTGTGCTTGGCGACGCGCCTGCCGAGAGCGTCGTAGAGGTAGCGCCAGCGAGAGCCGTCCGGTGTGACGACCTCCTCCAGACGGTCCTCGGCGTTCCAGCTGTAGCGCCACCGAAGCGCCGTACCACCCGCTTCGTGCCGCACCTTGGCGATGACGCGGCCCTGCTGGTCGTAGGTGTATCGGACGTTGCCCGCGGCGGTCAGCCTGGTGCCGTCGTAGGCATACGAGTGTTGGCCGTGACCGCCCGGGGTGTGCCAGCTCGCGTCCCGGATGTTGCCCGCGCTGTCGTAGGAATACCGTTCCTGCCCGGCCGGGCCGGTCACCTGCCTCACGCGCCCGGTCCTGTCGAGCTGAAGCCGGACCGTGCCGGTGGATTTGTCGTCCACGGCCTGCGGGGAGCCGTCCGGCCCGTAGCGGTACAACCGTTGCTGCAGCAACCGGTAGCGCGGGGGCACTGTCGGTGCTCCGTCGGCGATCGAGATCGATTGGTCGATCAGGCGGCCGTTGCGATCCCATTGCTGTGCGATCGTGGCGCCGTTGTCGAGTCGGCGTTCGATCTCACGGCCCGCCCCGTCGAAACCGAAGGTGATCACCCGGTCCGCCATCCGGAGTTCCCGAGGACACCCTCGGGCGTCGTAGGACCACGTGCTCTCGATTTCGGCCGGCGTGCGGCGGTGGACCCGCCTTCCCAGCGCGTCGTAACGAGACGTCACCGTGCGGCCGTTGATCTGCTCGCTGAGTACTCGACCACGCGCGTCTCGTTGGTAGCGCACGGTGGCGTCGGGACTGGTCGCGGACAGCATCCTGCCCATCGGGTCGTACTCGAAGGTCGACACCCTGTCCTGGGCGCGCCGTTCGACGACCCGGCCGGAGGCGTCCCTGCGGAACGTGGTCGTCTCTCCCGCGCCGTTGACCCTGCTCGTCAACTGCCCGGTTTCGTCGTAGGAGTAGCGGATCTCCCGGCCGTCGTAGTCGATCTCGCGCACCACGTTGCCCGCGGCGTCCCGTTCGTAGCGCCACGTCTGGCCGTGTGCGTTGGTGACCGCGATCAGGCGGAGCAACGGATCGTAGGTGTAGGTGAGGGTGTTGCCGTCCGGGTCGGTGACGGAGGCGGGGAGGTCGAACTGGGTGTAGCTGGTCCGCCTCGTCAGGCCCGAGGGGTCCACGTGCGCGATCTCGTTGCCTTCACCGTCGTATTCCCAGCGGTCGGTGGCGCCGTCCGGCTGGGTCCGCCACGCCCGTTTGCCTTCGACGGTCCAGCCGAACCGCGTGATGGCACCCACTTCGTCGATGATCGCTGTGATGCGTCCGAAGTGGTCCCGTTCGAAGCGACGTGTCGCCCCCGAGGGGTCTGTCACCGTGAGCGGCAATCCGGCGGGGTTGTAGTCGATACGGCGGGTCTGGCCGAGCGCGTCGGTGACGGCGGTCGCGTTGCCCCGCTCGTCGTAGGAGTAGCGGGTCGTCGCACCGGTCGGGTCCGTGAGCGATACCCGGTTTCCGCGGTCGTCGTAGGACTGTCGCCACAACGCACCGTCGGGGTCGACCACGACGGTGGGCAGTCCCAGCTCGTTGTACTCGGCGCGCGACTGTGTCCCGTCCGGTCCGCTGACGCTGGTGAGGTTGCCGTCGTCGTCGTAGGTGTAGCTGACGGTGCGGCCCAGCGGATCGGTGCGGGAGACCAGTCTGTTGTGTTCGTCCCACTCACTGGTCGTGGTGTGTCCGAGCGGGTCGGTCTCGGCGATGACGTTGCCCTTGGCGTCGAGCTGGTAAACGGTGCTGTGGCCGAGAGCGTCGGTGAACCGGGTGATCCGGTTATCGGTGTCGTAGGCGAACGTGCCGCTGAGGTACTTGCTCGAACTGTGGTTGGCGACGCAACGGCCGGCGTCGTCGTAGAAGTAGTGGTACCAGTGTCCGTTTCGATCGGTCCAACGGACGAGCCGGGACTGGTCGTCGTAGGAGAACCGCAAAGACCGTCCGGACGAGTTGACCACTTCGGTCAACAGGCCGGCATCGTCGTAGCGGTAGCGGACCAGACAGGTCGTGGCCGCTGCCTCGGCCCTGTGGCGAAGCCGCAGTTCGGTGATGCGGTCTCGCTCGGTGTCGACCTCGATGTGGTAACCGCCGCTGTGCCGGACGGCGGTGACACAGCCGATGGCATTGCGATCGAGGTCGAAGCGGTTGCCGTTCCGATCGGTGACAGCGGTCAACCGGCGAACGGGATTGTCTCCCGCCGCGAAATGCAGTATCTGACCGGACGTGCGGTCGGTGACGCACCAGCCATCGGTCGTGGCGGCCAAGGGCCACCGCGGGCCGGTGACGGGAAGTACTTCGCCGTCTTCGGGGACCTCGGGATAGACCAGGATCATGCCGTCGTCGGCGACGAAAACGACGCCGTCGTCGTCGAACTCCAGCCGTTGATCGAACGTCGACGCCCAGGAACGGCCGTAGAAGCGACCCGCACGGTAGGACGACACATGCGTGCGTTTGATCACCAGCGGCAAGGCACCGGGGAGTTCGACATCGGTCTGGCTCAGCACGACCTCACCGGAGGACACGTCCACGGGATCGTTCTCGCAGACCCGGTTCTGTTCCGGTGTGCGGGTGGTCTCCGGATCCTGTGGCCGTGCTGGGCTCTCGCCGTCGCCACCGGAGTTCTGCAGCGCGTTACTTCTGCCGGGTCGGTTTCCGTTGCCGGTGCCGGACGTGGAGGTGTCGGTGTTGCTGCTGCTGGAGGTGGTGTTCTGTTCCCGCGCGCTGGCGCGTTCGTCGGCGAGCCCACGTGCGTTCTCCGACGCGCTGGAGGTCGAGGTGCGGAGATCGCCGGCCGCGCTGGACGCCTGTGTCGCGCCGTCCTTGACCTGGCTCGCGCCGTCCTTGATCTGGGTGACGCCTTCGTGCACGTCGGTTGCGACGTTCATCACGTCGCTGATGCTGTCCGCACTGCCCAACTGTGACAGTGCGGTGCCCGTCGCCACGATGCCTTTGATGACCTCACTAGCGCCCTCGATCATGGACTTGATGCCCTCGATCAAGTCCATGATGGCGTTGTAGATCTGGATGCCGTCGAAGACGAGTTTGACCGCCCGGCCCCAGCCGACCACCGGGATCGGCAGCATCGCCGCCGCCTCGATCAGCTTGTTGACCAGCTTCTCGATCAGTTTCAGTGCCTGATCGCAGGCGCGTTTGGAACCGTCGGCCACCTTGCTCAGCGCTACGCCGATCAACCTCGCGGCCTGGGCGTCGGCCTCCAGCCCCACGGTCCAGGTGACACTGATCAGATTGGAGAAACTCTCCGCGGCCGGGCCCGACCAGGACGGTTGCAACTCCTCCGCCCCGGCGTTGATGTTCTTGCGTACCGCCTGCAGCGCTTTACGTACGTTGTCCCACTGCGCCGCGGCGAGACCGATCTTCTCGAAGTCGCCGGTGATCGGCGTGATGATCGAGGACACGAGGTCCTGGCCCACGACCTTCTGCCACACCCAGTTGACGGCCTGCACCTGGATTCCGGCGTCGTTGATCGCGTCCTCGACCGAACCGCCTGACGGCTTGGGTTCTTCGCCGAGCAGATCCAGCGGCTTCTCGACTTCGCTGTACGCCGCCGTCATCAGGCGCTCCCCACGGTCACGTCACCGGCGCCGTCGACCAGGCTGCCCAGCCGGTCCATCTCGGCCTTCGACGCCTCGTCGCGGGCTTCGTAGGTGTCGGCCGCGGTGAGAAGGTTGTCGCGGACCTCGCCCATCTTGCCGCTGGCGAAGTCCAGTGTGTCGGCGTACAGGCCGACCACACCGGTCACCACGGGCGCGAGCAGGGCCAGCAGTCCGGTGTAGCCGCTGGTGTCGCCGCCCTTCTCAGTGGCATGGCGGCCGATGGCCGCGAGATGGTCCGCCTGCTGGCCCAGCAGGTCCGCGCAGCCTCGCAGCTCCGCGGGCTCGACATGATGTCCGCCGCCGTTCGGCATGGTGCATCCCCCAGTCGGTCGACGAGCTTTCAGATGTGACGCGCTGACCGCGGCTTCGGTTCCCGTTTCGGGAAGATCGAAATCGGTGATTACTCTACGCTGACTGCGCATGACGGTTCACAGCGCGCACCACGCGAACGACGGTTCCGACGGCCCTACAGCGGCTTTCCTCGCCGACACGTCGGGCACCGGCGGCTCCACCGCCGCGGAGCCGTTCGGCGCCCGCACGGGCTCAGACGGCGACCGCCCGGCCGAACAGTTGCACGGCGGGATCGACTTCGGTCTGTTCGTGCTCCGGATCTCGCTCGGCGGGTTGATGATCGCTCACGGGCTGCAGAAGTTCGGCCTGTTCGACGGACCCGGTACCGATGGGTTCGCGCAGGCGCTCACGTCGATGGGCTTCACCGGCCCCACCACGTTGTTGGCATGGGTGACCGCGCTGGCGGAGGTCGGTGGCGGCGCGCTGCTGGTACTCGGTTTCTTCACGCCTCTCGGCGCCGCCGCCGTGCTCGGCGTGATGGCCAACGCGGTCTACGGCAAGCTCGACAGCGGGTTCTTCGCCGCTACGGGCGGTTTCGAGTTCGACCTGCTCATTGCGTTCACCGCGTTCGCGTTGCTGTTCACGGGGGCGGGTCGGATCGCGATCGACAAGAACACACCGTGGCGCCGCAGGCCGTGGCCGTTCGGCCTGGCGGCGTTGGTGTTGGCGGCGGCCACTTCGGCCGCCGCCATCCTGTTGTTCCGTTGACCGGTGGGGGGCGAAAGCACGACCGGCTTTCGCCCCCCCACCTGATCACTTGTCGGGGTTACGCACGGCGCCGGTGTCGGCGGACGTGGCCATACGCGCGTAGGCGCGCAGCGCGGCGGTCACCGGCCGCTCCCGTTCGGCGGGTTGCCAGGGCCGCTCCGATGCCTCCATCTTGGCCCTTCGTTCGGCGAGCACCTCGTCGTCGACGAGCAGTTCGAGCTTGCGCTCGTGCACGTCGATGAGGATCTCGTCGCCGTTTTCGACCAGGCCGATGTTGCCGCCCGCGGCGGCCTCGGGGGAGATGTGCCCCACCGAGATGCCCGACGATCCGCCCGAGAAGCGGCCGTCGGTGATGAGCGCACACACCTTGCCCAGGCCCGCGCCCTTGAGGAACGCGGTCGGATGCAACATCTCCTGCATGCCCGGGCCGCCGGCCGGACCCTCGTAGCGGACGACGATCACCTCGCCGGGCTGCACTTCCTTGTTGAGGATGGCCGAGACGGCTTCCTCCTGACTTTCCACCACCCGTGCGGGGCCGGAGAAACGCCACAGCTCCTCGTCGATACCCGCCGACTTGATCACGGCGCCGTTCTCGGCGAGGTTGCCGCGCAACACGGTGAGCCCACCGCTGGCGGTGTAGGCGTGCGCGACATTGCGGATGCAGCCGTTCTCCGCGTCGGTGTCGAGCGACGACCACCGGTTGTTCGTGGAGAACGCCTCCGTGGTGCGCACCCCGCCCGGCGCGGCGTGGAAGAGTTCGAGAGCGCGCTCCGATGCGGAACCACTCCGGATGTCCCACGTGGACAACCATTCCTCCAAGGAGGAGGCGTGCACGGCGTGCACGTCGGCGTTGAGGAACCCGCCGCGGTGCAACTCGCCGAGGATGGCGGGGATGCCGCCCGCACGGTGCACGTCCTCCATGTGGTAGTCGGAGTTGGGCGCGACCTTGGACAGACACGGCACTTCGCGCCCGATGCGGTCGATATCGTCGAGAGTGAAGTCGATCTCGCCTTCCTGTGCGGCGGCGAGGATGTGCAGCACGGTGTTGGTGGAACCGCCCATCGCCATGTCGAGCGCCATGGCGTTCTCGAAAGCCTGTTTGCTCGCGATGGAACGCGGCAGCGCCGATTCGTCGTCGTTCTCGTACCAGCGTCGGGCCAGCTCGACCACCGTGCGTCCGGCGTCGGTGAACAACTCCCTCCGCGCGGCGTGGGTGGCCAGTGTGGACCCGTTGCCGGGCAGCGACAGCCCCAGAGCCTCGGTGAGGCAGTTCATCGAGTTGGCGGTGAACATGCCCGAACACGAACCGCACGTCGGGCACGCCGAGCGTTCGACGATGGACAGCCCCTCGTCGTCGACCGAGGAGTTGGCCGACGCGGAGATGGCTGTGATGAGGTCGGTCGGTGCGTGCGCGACACCGTCGACGACCACGGCCTTACCGGCCTCCATGGGGCCGCCCGAGACGAACACCGTCGGGATGTTGATCCGCATGGCGGCGTTGAGCATCCCCGGGGTGATCTTGTCGCAGTTCGAGATGCACACCAGCGCGTCGGCCTGGTGAGCGTTGACCATGTACTCGACCGAGTCGGCGATGATCTCGCGGGAGGGCAGTGAGTACAGCATTCCGCTGTGCCCCATGGCGATGCCGTCGTCCACCGCGATGGTGTGGAACTCGCGGGGCACGCCGCCGGCTTCACGCACGGCCTCGGCGACGACGTCACCGAGGTCCTTGAGATGTACGTGTCCCGGCACGAACTGGGTGTAGGAGTTGGCGATGGCGACGATCGGCTTGCCGAAGTCGCTGTCGGTCATACCGGTGGCACGCCACAGGGAGCGAGCTCCCGCGGCGTTGCGGCCGTGGGTCGTGGTTCGGGAGCGGAGAGCAGGCATATTTCAAGCGTACGCCCGCCTTGTCGGTGTACCGCCGCCGGTCGGCGCCCCGCTACTCGGCCGTCCGCTCGGTGCCGGAGGTGCTCCGGTCGCTCTCGCCTCCGCCCGAGCCGGCGTCGGACTTGGCGGACTCGGTGTCGGAGCCGGCGGGGTCCTCTTCGTCCTCTTCGGTCCGGTCGAGCACGCCCGACGGGTCGGGGATCCGGCCGCCGCTGACGAGCGACAGCACCGGCAAGTGGCGGGTACGCACGGAGGGCAACGGCACGGTGGTGTCGTCGTCGAGCACCGCGATGATCGTGGACTTCGGGGTGATGGTGAAGCCCTTGATCGACTCCCACGGCAGCTCGCGGGTGCTGCGCAGGGTCCGCACGGTGAGACCCTTCTCCGTGGCGTCGGTGCGGGTGCGGATGATCCACACGGCCAGCACGATGGGCACGAGCAGCAGTACCAGTAGGTAAGGCAGGCCCGCTGCGAACGGGAACATGCACATGAAGAGCATCAGTACGCCGATCAGTGCGGTTCCCGGGATGCGGAACACGGCCCTCTTCCCTTGCCGAGCGGTGTCCGTGTCCCCGTCGTGGATAGGGCCGTGAACATGGCCGTCGCGCTGCGCTGTCTGCGCTGTCTGCGCTGTCTGCGTCGAAGTCGCCGGGGCTGTCGGGGTCGTCGAGGTCATAGTCGGTTCCTGCCTTCCTCCCACCACACTTCGATGGTGCACCGCAGCTCGAAGGTGGTGCCATCTGGGGCCGTCCGACTGTCGGAGAGTCCAGTATCCGGGATCACTATCCCGCAGAGTTGACACTTCTCGTCTGAAGTGACTAACGTCGTGGTCGTGACACCGCAGATTGCTCTCGTACTTCCCCAGCGCGTCGACGCGTAGGGGAAGTCTCTGCGTCGACGCGCGACCCTCGTGCGACCACTCATGGTCGGCGGGGGTTTTTTAATGCGTAAGCGGCGTATCGAGTGCTCTTCTGCCACCGATGAGACAACCGAAAACCCCGACCAACCACAAACCGACACTCACGAGGCGAGAACCGATGACAAGCGCCACCTCGCGATCGGACACCACCGCCGAGTCGACACCGAATTCGGTGTCGCCCGGCCACTCCGGACCCCGCCCCAAGCCCGCGCCCCCCACAGGTACACCCGTTCGGGTAACGGGCGCGCAGTCTCTCGTGCGGTCTCTCGAGGCCATCGGCGTAGAGGCGGTCTTCGGCATTCCCGGTGGCACGATTCTCCCCGCGTACGATCCCTTGCTCGACTCCACGAAGGTCCGGCACGTCCTCGTGCGGCACGAGCAGGGCGCGGGTCACGCGGCGACCGGTTATGCGCAGGCCACCGGCAAGGTCGGCGTGTGCATGGCGACGTCGGGCCCCGGTGCGACCAACCTTGTGACGCCGCTGGCGGACGCCTACATGGACTCGGTTCCCGTGGTGGCCATCACGGGGCAGCAGACCCGTGCGCTCATCGGCAGTGACGCGTTCCAGGAAGCCGACATCTGCGGCATCACCATGCCGATCACCAAGCACAACTTCCTGGTCACCGACCCGGCCGACATCCCCAGGGTGATCACCGAGGCGTTCCACCTGGCCAGCACCGGACGTCCGGGCCCGGTCCTGGTGGACATCCCCAAGGACGTGTTGCAGGAGACGACGTCGTTCGCGTGGCCGCCGGAGGTGCGGCTGCCCGGTTACCGGCCGACACTGCGCCCTCACGGCAAGCAGGTCAGGGAAGCCGCGCGGTTGATCAGGCAGGCTGAGCGCCCGGTGCTCTACGTCGGCGGCGGCGTGCTCAAAGCCAGGGCCTCGAAGCAGCTGCGGGAGCTGGCCGAGCTCACCGGTATCCCCGTGGTGACGACGCTGATGGCGCGCGGTGCGTTCCCCGACTCCCACCCTCAGCACCTGGGTATGCCGGGCATGCACGGCTCGGTGGCGGCGGTCGCGGCCATGCAGCGGGCGGACCTGCTCGTGGCGCTGGGCGCGCGGTTCGACGACCGGGTCACCGGCAGGTTGGACACGTTCGCCCCCGAGGCTACGGTCGTGCACGCCGACATCGACCCGGCGGAGATCTCGAAGAACCGCAAGGCCGACGTGCCGATCGTCGGTGACTGCGCCGAGATCATCACCGAGTTGATCGCGGCGGTGAAGGTCGAGGCCGCGAACGGGGAGACCGAGGACCTGTCCGGATGGTGGGCGCAGCTCGACTCGTGGCGGAAGACGTTCCCCGCCGGGTACGAGTGGCCGTCCGACGGAACGTTGGCCCCGCAGTACGTCATCGAGCGCATCGGACAGCTCGTGGGCCCCGACGCCATCTACACGGCCGGGGTCGGGCAGCACCAGATGTGGGCGGCACAGTTCATCAAGTACGAGAAGCCGAGAACGTGGATCAACTCCGGTGGTCTCGGCACGATGGGCTATGCCGTCCCGGCCGCGATGGGCGCCAAGCTCGGCCAGCCTGACACTCAGGTGTGGGCCATCGACGGCGACGGCTGTTTCCAGATGACCAACCAGGAACTGGCCACGTGCGCCATCGAAGGCCTGCCCATCAAGGTCGCCGTCATCAACAACGGCAACCTCGGCATGGTGCGCCAGTGGCAGAACCTGTTCTACTCCGAGCGTTACTCGAACACCGACCTGGGCACCCACAAGCACCGCATCCCGGACTTCGCGTTGCTCGCCGAGGCACTCGGGTGCGCGGGGCTGCGGTGTGAGACCAGGGACGGGGTCGACGACGTCATCCGCAGGGCGATGGAGATCAACGACCGTCCTGTTGTGATCGACTTCGTCGTCGGCAAGGACGCACAGGTCTGGCCGATGGTGGCGGCGGGAACGAGCAACGACGAGATCATGGCTGCACGAGGGATCCGGCCTCTGTTCGACGACGACGAGGTGTCGCAATGAGTGCCGTGAAGCGAACGGAGCGAACACTGAGCACCAACGACCGGAGGGAGCACGCGCGTCCATGACCCACCATACTCTGAGCGTCCTGGTGGAGAACGTTCCCGGCGTGCTCGCCAGGGTGTCCGGTCTGTTCTCCCGCCGTGGTTTCAACATCGAATCCCTCGCCGTCGGGCCCACGGAGAACCCCGAGGTGTCCCGGATGACGATCGTGGTCGCCGTCGAGGAACAACCACTCGAACAGGTGACCAAGCAGCTCAACAAGCTGGTCAATGTCATCAAGATCGTGGAGCTCAGCCCTGCGCAGTCGGTGCAGCGTGAACTGCTGCTCGTGAAGGTGAGGGCCGACGCCACGGTGCGCAGTCAGGTGCTGGAGACCGTGCAGCTCTTCCGAGCCAAGGTCGTCGACGTGTCCCCGGAGGCGCTGACGATAGAAGCCACGGGAACCAGCGACAAGATCAACGCACTGTTGCGCATGCTGGAGCCCTACGGCGTGCGTGAACTTGTGCAGTCGGGCATGGTCGCGGTGGGCAGGGGCGCCCGCTCCATCACGGCGACGGCGGCCCGCTGACGCCCTCCGCTTGCCCAGTTCTTCAATCGAAAGGAAGTACCACACTTCATGTCAGTCGAAATCTTCTACGACGCCGACGCCGACCTCGGCATCATTCAGGGCCGTAAAGTCGCCGTGATCGGGTATGGAAGTCAGGGCCACGCGCACGCGTTGAGCCTGCGTGATTCCGGTGTCGACGTCCGCATCGGGCTTCCCGAGGGGTCGAAGTCGCGGGCCAAGGCCGAGGAAGAGGGTCTGCGTGTCCTCACGACCGCCGAGGCGGCCGCCGAGGCCGACCTCATCATGATCCTCGCCCCGGACACCAAGCAGCGGAGCATCTACGAGCAGGACGTCGCGCCGAACCTCAAGGACGGCGACGCTCTGTTCTTCGGGCACGGCTTCAACATCCGCTACGGCCTCATCAAGCCTCCCGCCAATGTGGACGTCGCCATGGTCGCCCCCAAGGGCCCGGGGCACCTGGTACGCCGGCAGTTCGTGGACGGCAAGGGTGTGCCGTGCCTGATCGCGGTCGAGCAGGACCCGAGCGGGAACGCGCAGGCGCTGGCCCTGTCGTACGCAGCGGCCATCGGCGGTGCCCGTGCCGGCGTCATCAAGACCACGTTCGCCGAGGAGACCGAGACGGACCTGTTCGGTGAGCAGGCCGTGCTGTGCGGTGGCGCGTCCGCTCTCGTGCAGACCGGCTTCGAGGTGCTGACCGAGGCGGGCTACGCGCCGGAGATCGCGTACTTCGAGGTGCTGCACGAGCTCAAGCTCATCGTCGACCTTATGTACGAGGGCGGCATCGCACGCATGCGTTACTCGATCTCCGACACCGCCGAGTACGGCGACCTCACGCGCGGCCCGCGGGTCATCACGCCCGAGGTCAAGGAGAACATGAAGGCGATCCTGCGCGAGGTCCAGGACGGCACCTTCGCCAAGGAATGGGTCGGCGAGGACGAGAAGGGCCGTCCGAACTTCACCAAGCTGCAGGAGGCGGGTGAGAAGCACTCGATCGAGGAAACTGGTCGTAAGCTCCGCGGCCTGATGTCCTGGGTGGACCGGCCGATCACCGAGACCGCCTGACCAGGCAATACTCATCCCCGGGGGCCCAGTGGCCCCCGGGGATCTCCTGTCGAACACGCTCTTCGGAAACGGCGGGGATGTCTTACCGTGGCCCCCCATGAGGAACGACCCCCGCGATATCGACGACAAATTTCTCGTCCGCGACGAACTCGACCTTTCCTCGGTGAGCTGGCATCGGCTCCCCGGGTCTCCCCGCGACGACCGGGCCGGCAGCGCACTGGAATACGCCTTCGTCACTCACAGCGACACCACCACCTATGCGGTGTTGCGTCAGGGCGCGGGCTCCGACGGCGCGGTCCTGGTCTTCACGCCGTCCGAATGGGATGCCTTTCTCCTTGGAGTGAGGGACGGGGAGTTCGATCGCCGAAACTGAAAAGGGCACAGGCGCAGGGCCACGTTCTCTCCGGGCGTCTGTGATGCGGTTGCACCGCGGTTGCGTTGCGAAGATCACCCAGCGCTCACACCGCTGTGCCCAACTCCTTCCATGGACGCATTGCGATTCAGGGGCTTCTCGGGTCTAGACTTCGAAACCCGAGGACACAGTGTCGTGGCCTGCCAGTGAGCGCGTCTGCAATGGCCCCAATCTTCTATGAGACGAAAGGCGCATCGTGAGCAATTCCAGCCAGCCCGTCGTTCTCCTCGCCGAGAAACTCGCTCCATCCGCAGTCAGCGTGTTCGGTGACGAGGTCGAGGTCCGGCACGTGGACGGAACGGACCGTCCCGCGCTGTTGCAAGCGGTGAAGGAGGCCGACGCGCTCCTGGTGCGATCCGCCACGAAGGTCGACAAGGAGGTCCTGGCTGAGGCCGCGAAGCTCAAGGTCGTCGCCCGCGCCGGGGTCGGCCTCGACAACGTCGACGTGGCCGAGGCCACCGAACACGGCGTGCTCGTGGTGAACGCGCCCACCTCCAACATCGTGTCGGCCGCCGAACACGCCGTCGCGCTGCTGCTGTCGGTGGCCCGCAACATCCCGGCCGCCGACCAGAGCCTGCGGGGCGGTGAGTGGAAGCGCAGCGCGTTCACGGGCACGGAGTTGTCCGGCAAGACGGTCGGTGTCGTGGGCTTCGGCAAGATCGGCCAGCTCGTCGCCTCGCGGCTCGCCGCGTTCGACACGAAGCTGCTCGCCTACGACCCGTACGTCTCCGCCGCGCGGGCCGCGCAGCTGGGTGCCGAGCTGGTGTCGCTGGACGAGTTGCTGGAGCGCGCCGACATCATCACCATCCACCTGCCGAAGACGCCGGAGACCAAGGGACTCATCGGCGCCACGGCGCTATCGAAGGTCAAGCCCGGCGTGCTCGTGGTCAACGCCGCCCGCGGTGGTCTCGTCGACGAGAACGCCCTGGCCGAAGCGCTGCGTGAGGGCCGCGTGGCGGGTGCGGGTATCGACGTGTTCGTCGAGGAACCCACGACGTCGAGCCCGCTGTTCGAACTGCCCAACGTCGTCGTCACACCGCACCTCGGCGCCTCCACGCGGGAGGCGCAGGACCGGGCGGGCACCGACGTGGCACGTTCCGTCCTGTTGGCGTTGCGCGGCGACTTCGTGCCCGACGCCGTCAACGTCATCGGCGGGGCCGTCAGCGAAGAGGTGCGGCCGTACCTGGGGCTCACCCAGAAGCTCGGCACGGTGCTCTCCGCGTTCAGCGCCAAGGCCCCGTCGTCGGTTTCCGTGGTCGCCAGCGGTGAACTGGCCAGCGAGGACATCAGCGTGCTCCAGCTCGCCGCCTTGCGGGGAGTGTTCTCGAGCGTCGTCGAGGACCAGGTCACGTTCGTCAACGCGCCGCGGTTGGCCGAGGAGCTCGGTGTGCAGGTGAACGTGTCCACCCAGCCGGAGAGCACCAACTACCGCAGCCAGGTCACCGTGCGCACCGTGCACGCCGACGGCAGCTCGTATTCGGTGTCGGGTGCGGTCACGGGCAAGGACGACGTGCACAAGCTGATCGAGGTCAACGGGCGGCACTTCGACATCCGCGCCGAGGGCAACATGCTGTTGCTGGAGTACCCGGACCGCCCGGGCATCATGGGCCGGGTCGGCACGCTCCTCGGCGAGGCGGGGATCAACATCGAGGCGGCGCAGATCAGTCAGACCACCGACCGTTCCGACGCGGTGATGCTGCTGCGTGTCGACCGCGCCGTGAACAGTCACATGTTGGAACCGATCGGTGCCACCGTCGGCGCGAGGATGATCCGCGCGGTCAACTTCGAGTGACGTGAGTCCGTCGGCGGCCGACCCCATCGCGACCCGAGTGTGAGAGCCGGTGGGGTCGGCCGCATGTGTATGTGGGTGCCGAGGGTCCTCGGGGCTCCACTATGGAACAACGGGATCGACCGGAGCGGTGGGTGAGACGCCGTGGTGAAATGCACTGCTTTCAAGCGCTTGCTTCGGTGGTCCATGTGACACGATCGAGTGACGAGATGTCGGCTTGACTGCAGCATATGGGTGGTCGTGCTTCGACGTTCTATCCACGAACGGTAACCTGCCGTCGCTGGAGTTCGATCGCGGATGGGCTTCCGGAGCGCCGGGTGCCTGACTGACGGAGGTGTGTGGATGCGGCTCGCTGTGATCCCCGGTGACGGGATCGGGCCTGAGGTCGTGACCGAGGCGCTGAAGGTGCTGACCGAGGTCGTGCCGAATGCCGAGATCACCAAGTACGACCTCGGCGCATCTCGTTGGCATGCCACGGGTGAATTGCTGCCCGAGTCGGTGTTGAGTGAACTCCGCCAGCACGACGCCATCCTGTTGGGTGCCGTCGGTGATCCGAGTGTGCCCAGCGGCATCTTGGAACGTGGTCTGCTGCTGCGTCTGCGCTTCGAACTCGACCACCACGTCAACCTTCGCCCGGGCCGCCTCTACCCGGGCGTGCGTGGTCCCCTCGCCTCCCCGGGAGAGGTGGACATGGTCGTGGTGCGCGAGGGCACCGAAGGGCCGTACGCGGGCAACGGGGGCCTTCTGCGCAAGGACACCGAGCAGGAGATCGCCACCGAGGTCAGTGTCAACACGGCATTCGGTATCCGCCGAGTGGTGGCCGACGCCTTCGAACGCGCTGAGCGACGTCCGCGCAAACACCTCACCCTGGTGCACAAGACGAACGTCCTCGAACACGCCGGTTCGCTGTGGTCGCGGATCGTCGAGGAGGAGTCGCTGAAGCACCCCGACGTGACTGTGGCGTACTCGCACGTGGACGCCGCGACGATCCACCTCGTGACCGACCCCAGCCGGTTCGACGTCATCGTCACCGACAACCTGTTCGGCGACATCATCACCGACCTCGTCGCCGCCGTCACCGGTGGTATCGGCCTGGCGGCCAGCGGCAACCTCGACATCACGCGCCGCAACCCGAGCATGTTCGAGCCCGTGCACGGCAGCGCTCCCGACATCGCGGGACAGAACCTCGCCGATCCCACCGCGGCCGTGCTCTCCGTCTCGCTGCTGCTCGACCACCTCGGAGAGAGGGAAGCCGCGCGCCGCATCGAGGCGTCGGTGGCGTTCGACCTCGCGACCCGGGACCAGAACTCGCCGGGCAGCACTCAGGCGATCGGCGACCGGCTCGCCGCGCTCGTCTCCTCCAACACCCGCCAGGTGAGCTGACCGCTCACCGGAGAAGGCCGTGTCCACTGTTTTCGGGCACGGCCTCCAGTGGTACCCGGGGCGTATGCGCACCTGGTTGAAGAAACTGCTGGGGCGTCGGGAACCGGTGTCCTCCAGTGCGCCGGAAGCCGACGCCGCCGACGATCCCGCCGTGTCGCGAGCGCGCGCCACAGGCGGCAGGCCCGGTGACGAGCGTGGCGACAACCCGTCGTCCACCGGTCCCGGACACAGCGGCACGTTCGTCGGTCGAGTCGAGGGCCAGGACCTCGGTTACGCCGAGGAGACCGGGGCGGAACGGCGCAGCACCGGGCGAAGCGACGAACCTCGGGACCACGGACGGCCTTGATGCCGTGGCAGAGAGTGTCTGTGGCAGGATGACGGACGTGACCACCTCTCGCGTGATCATTATCGGCAGGCGCGTCGGGTAGTACTGCCAAGGCCAGTACCCGACGCGCAGACCTCTCGCATGCCGCGAGGGGTCTTTTTTGTTGGTCCGTTCATCGTCACAAGGAGACACCGTGAGTCGCACGGAACCTGCAGGTACCCCGCTCGGCGATCAATTCCATCTGTACGACACGACGCTGCGTGACGGCGCCCAGCGCGAGGGTATTTCGTATTCCATCGCCGACAAGTTCGCCGTGGCCCGGCTGTTGGACGATCTCGGTGTCGGGTTCATCGAAGGCGGGTGGCCGGGCGCGATGCCGAAGGACACCGAGTTCTTCGCGCGTGCGGCCGCGGGGGAGCTGACGTTGCGGCACGCGGTGTTGGTGGCGTTCGGTTCCACTCGGCGCGCGGGCCTGGCCGTCACCGAGGACCCACAGGTTCGGGCTCTGTTGGACTCGCAGGCCCCGGTGGTGACACTGGTGGCGAAATCGGACGTGCGGCACATCGAGCGCGCGTTGCGCGTGGACGTCGACGAGGCGTGCGCGATGGTGCGGGACACGGTGTCGTTCCTCGTCTCGGAGGGGCGGCGGGTCTTCGTGGACGCCGAGCACTTCTTCGACGGCTACGCGTACGACCCGGACACGGCGTTGCGGATCCTCGACGCGGCGGGGCAGGCGGGTGCCGACGTGGTGGTGCTGTGTGACACCAACGGCGGCCAGCTTCCGCTGGGAATCGCGGAGACTGTCCGCGAGGTGGCCGATCGCACCGGGTTGCGGCTCGGCATCCACTGCCAGGACGACACGGGCTGCGCGGTGGCCAACAGCATCGCGGCCGTGCAGGCCGGAGCGACACACGTGCAATGCACGGCCAACGGTTACGGCGAGCGTGCGGGCAATGCGGACCTGTTCGTGGTGGCGGGGAATCTGGTGGCCAAGCTCGGGATGCCGGTGCTCCCGGAAGGCGGTGCCGCCGCGCTGACCCGCACCGCGCACGCGCTCGCCGAGATCGCCAACATCGCGCCCGACACGCACCAGGCCTATGTGGGGGCGTCCGCGTTCGCGCACAAGGCGGGGTTGCACGCCAGCGCCATCAAGGTCGATCCGTTGCTGTACAACCACATCGACCCGGCCGTGGTGGGCAATGACATGCGCGTGCTGGTCACCGAGATGGCGGGCCGGGCGAGTCTCGAACTCAAGGGCGCACAACTCGGGGTGGACCTCGCGGGCAAGCCCGAGGCGGCTTCCAGTGTGTTGAAGAAGGTGAAGGCGCTGGAGGCCGAGGGTTGGTCGTTCGAGGCCGCGGACGCCTCGTTGGAGCTGTTGCTGCGTGCCGAGGCCGAGGACGTGCCCGTTGAAGCGCCGTTCCGGTTGGAGTCGTACCGCGTGGTGCTCGAACACCGGGTCGACGGGGAGGTCATGTCGGAGGCGACGGTCAAGGTGTACGTCGGCGGTGAGCGGGTGATCGCCACGGCGGAGGGCAACGGTCCCGTGCACGCGCTCGACGCGGCATTGCGTCAGGCACTGCGCGGGCACCTGTCCTGGTTGGACAGCGTGGAGTTGGCCGACTACAAGGTGCGCATCCTCGCGGGCAAGCAGGGCACCGACGCCGTGACGCGCGTGCTGGTGGAATCCAGCGACGGCGAGCGCACGTGGACCACCGTGGGAGTGCACGCGAACATCGTCGAGGCGAGCTGGCTGGCCTTGTGTGACGCGCTGGTGCACAAGTCGCTACGCGCGCAGGCTGCGGACACGACTACACAGGCTGCGGACACGACTACACAGGCTACGCAGGGCGCGGACACGCCGGTGTCACGTTAGGATGGCGCCGTGCGTTTGGCTCGAATCGCTCATCCTGATGGTGTCGCCTTCGTTTCGATCGAGGCAGAAGGCGACAACGACGACGCGGCACAGGTCCTGGAGATCGCCGACCATCCGTTCGGGAAACCGAACTTCACCGGCAGGCGGTGGTCGCTGGCCGACGTCCGGCTGCTGGCGCCCATCCTGCCGACGAAGGTGATCGCGGTGGGTCGGAACTACGCCAAGCACGCCGAGGAATTCGGCAACGAGGTTCCGGCCGAACCGATGATCTTCCTCAAGCCGTCGACGACCGTCATCGGCCCGAACGCGCCCATCAAACTGCCGCCCGCTTCGTCGCGTGTGGATTTCGAGGGCGAGCTCGCCGTGGTCATCGGCCAGCCCGTCAAGAACGTCCCCGCCGACAAGGCCCACGCCGCCATCCTGGGCTACACCGTCGCCAACGACGTCAGCGCGCGGGACTTTCAGCAATCCGACGGACAGTGGGGCAGGGCCAAGGGCTTCGACACGTTCTGCCCCCTCGGGCCGTGGATCTCCACGGGGGTGGATCCGTCGGACCTCGCGTTGACCACCGAGGTGGACGGTGTGGTGAAACAGAACGCCCGTACCTCGGAGTTGGTGCACAAGGTCGCCGACATCGTCGCTTTCGTGTCGTCGGTGATGACACTGCTGCCGGGAGACGTGATCCTCACCGGCACGCCGGAGGGCGTGGGTCCCATCGAGGCCGGGCAGCAGGTGTCGATCACCATCGAAGGCATAGGCACGCTCACGAACCCGGTTCAGGCCGCTTGAGGTCGTCCCCGGCCGTGGACGTGGCCGGTCTCCGCGCGAAAGCGGGGGCCCGTTCCGGCCGGGGACCCACACCGATGAGATAGGCCGGGACGATCGACAGCCACGGTGCTCGCCGCAGCAGTCGCAGCACCGGCTTTGGCGGTCCTGTCCGTCTGCCTTCCACGACCGGCGCGATGATCAGGTGGTGCAACGCGCGTTGCAGGCCTTGTACGACAACGGTCGGCAGCAGTCGCCTGCGGCGCACGGAAGCCAAGGTCGCCGAGGTGACCTTCCCCCGCCGTAGCGGGGCGGCCAGTACCCGGGCGGCGGCGACGGCGTCCTGCACGGCGAGATTGACGCCCACTCCGCCGATCGGGGACATGGCGTGGGCGGCGTCTCCGATGCACAGCAGTCCGTCGACGTGCCACCGGGGCAACCGGTTGAGCCGGACGTCCAGGTGTTTGACCCGGTCCATCGTGGTCAGCTCGTCGACCTGTTCGGCCAGTTCGGGCAGTGTCGTGGCGATCTCTTCGCGGAACGCGGCGATACCGCGTCGCCGGAGCAGCGGGTCGATTCCCTTCTTCGCCACGTAGGCGATCTGGAAGTAGTCGTGGCGGGGGATGACGATGGCGAAACGCCCGTCCCGCATGGTCGGGGTGAGTGTCTGCGGTCCTGTTCCCGGTTCGCGGCCGAGGCGGAACCACCAGACGTCGAGCGGCACCGGTGATTCGCGAGGGCGCAGGCCGGCCTGGGTGCGTGCCGACGACCAGCGCCCATCGCAGGCCACGGTCACGTCGGCCAGCAACGTCCTCGTGGTGCCGTCGTCGGCTCGGTAACGCACGCCTCGCACGCGTCGGGCGTCTCGCACCAGTTCGGTGACCTCGGCCCGCATGCGCAGTGAGAAGGTCGTCTCCTCCGCGGCGGCTTCGGCCAGGAGGTTGAGGAAATCCCATTGCGGGGTAATGGCGATGTAGGGATAGGGGTACCGGATTCGACGTAGCCGGTTCAGGTCGCCGACCACGACGCGTTCCCCGTCGCCGGACGGGAAGGCGATCTCGGTCAGCGTGGTCTGTGGCAGGCGCGTGAACCGTTCCCCGAGGCCGAGGTCGTCGAGCAGACGGAGAGTGGAGGGGTGCACGGTGTCGCCCCGGAAGTCCCGGAGGAAGTCGGCGTGTTTCTCCAGAACGGTCACGTCGACGCCGGCTCTGGCCAGCAGGAGCCCGAGGACCATTCCGGCGGGGCCGCCGCCGATCACGGCGCAGGTCGTGTGTTCGGTCATCGCCGCCATCCTTAATTCATCATGTGTTGAATAATTTCACCGTGCACGGAGTCGCGGCCGTCGTCAAGGGAGATACGCTGAACACTGCTATGAGTGAGACGAAGGCTGTACGCGCCCGCTTCTGTCCGTCGCCCACCGGAATCCCGCACGTGGGGCTGATCCGCACGGCCCTGTTCAACTGGGCCTTCGCGCGCCACCACGGCGGTTCCCTCGTGTTCCGCATCGAGGACACCGATGCCTCCCGGGACAGCGAGGAGTCCTACGCCGCGCTGCTCGACGCGCTGCGGTGGCTGGGACTCGACTGGGACGAGGGCCCGGAGGTCGGCGGCGACTACGGTCCGTACCGGCAGAGCGAGCGTGGCGACATCTACGACGACGTCGCCCGCAAGCTGTTGGAGGCGGGTGAGCTGTACGAGGCCTTCTCCACCAACGAGGAAGTCGAGCAGCGCCGCCGTGAGGCCGGCCAGGATCCCAAGCTCGGCTACGACAACTTCGATCGCGATCTCACCGACGAGCAGAAGGAGCGGTACCGCGCCGAAGGCCGGTCGCCGGTGCTGCGGTTGCGGATGCCCGACGAGGACATCACCTGGAACGACCTCGTGCGCGGTGAGATCACCTTCAAGGCGGGCACCATTCCCGACCCCGTGCTCGTGCGGGCCAACGGACAGCCGCTCTACACGCTCACCAACCCGGTCGACGACGCGCTCATGCGCATCACCCACGTGCTGCGCGGTGAGGACCTGCTGCCGTCGACCCCGCGCCAGATCGCGCTGTACCAGGCGCTTCAGCGCGTCGGTCTCGCCGACTTCACCCCCGAGTTCGGCCACTTGCCCTACGTCATGGGCGAGGGCAACAAGAAGCTGTCCAAACGCGACCCGAAGTCGAACCTGTTCAACTACCGCGAGCAGGGTTTCATCCGTGAAGGACTGTTGAACTACCTCGCCCTGCTCGGTTGGTCGATCGCCGACGACCGCGATGTCTTCACCGTCGACGAGCTCGTCGAAGCCTTCGAGATCACCAAGGTCAGCGCCAACCCGGCGCGGTTCGACCCCAAGAAGGCCGAGGCCATCAACGGCACACACGTGCGCGCCCTGCCGGTCGAGGACTTCGTCCAGCGCACCGTGCCCTACCTGGTCGAGGCGGGGGTGTTGCCCGAACAGCCCGGCGACGACCAGCTCGAGAAGTTCCGGGTCATCGCGCCGCTGGTGCAGGAACGCGTCACGGTGCTGTCCGACGCCGTCGATCTGGTGCGGTTCCTGTTCGTCGACGAGGAGACCTTCGCGCCGGAGGAAGCCGCTGCCGCCAAGGCGCTCGGAGCCGACTCCGAGCCCGTGTTGCGGGCCGCTGTGGAGGCGCTGGAGCAGCTCGACGAGTGGCGTACCGACGCCATCGAGGCGGCGTTGAAGGACGCCCTCGTCGAAGGGCTCGGGCTCAAGCCTCGCAAGGCGTTCGCTCCCGTCCGCGTCGCTGTGACCGGGCGCACGGTATCGCCTCCGTTGTACGAGTCGATGGAGCTGCTCGGTCGCGAGATTTCACTCGGGCGGTTGCGTCGCGCGCTGCCAGGCCACTGAGCGTAGACGTCCTGGACCGAAACAGAGGCGTTTTTATCACCTACTCAGCAGAGTTGGTGGCGCGAAATCTGCCCTAGCCTCGCGGAGTGGCTTCTGCGCTTGGCTTTCCACCGATCTCGCATGCCGTTTCCGAATTCGACGGTGCTCCGCCCTGGACGCCGCCGGAACTCCGGTTGGTGTGCCTCGACATCGACGACACCCTCATCGACTTCACGTCGGCCGGTCGGAGCTCGCTTGAGAGTCTCATCGGCCGTGCCGACATGTGGCCGCTGTGGGAAAGCATCACGGACGACCATGTGGCACGGGTCGTGTCCGGTGAACTTCCTTACGCCGACATGCACACCGTCCGCACGCGGGCTTTCCTCGCCGAGCTCGGCGTGGACATCGACATGGCGGTGGCCGGCGAAGTCGAAGCGCGCCGTAAGGAAGTGTTGTGTCAGTCGTGGCGGTTGTTCGAGGACGTGTTGCCGTGTCTGGAATGGCTCGTCGCGGCGGGGGTGAAACTCGCCGCTGTGACCAACGCCTCGGGTGCGCATCAACGCGACAAACTCGCGCGCCTGGGGTTGAGTGAATTCTTCGACCACGTCGCCATCGCCGGCGAAATGGGGGTCGCCAAACCCGATCCTGTGATGTTCCACAAAGTGTGCTGCGCGCTGGGTTGTGAGCCCGCTAACGCCGTGCACATCGGCGACAAACTCGCCACCGATGCCGTCGGTGCCCGTGACGCCGGACTCGGAGGCGTCTGGCTCGATCGGCACGGTTCGGCCGGGGTCGAGGCCGACGTCCCGCCCGGCGTGCACGTTCTGCAGACCCTCGCCGACCTTCCTGAGCTGCTCGTTTCCGAGTTCGCTCGGATCGGGGTGCCCGCCCAACGTTGATGTTGGGACCCCCGGTTGTTGGGCCTATAGGGGCATGTTCTAGTATTTCTTTCCAGCGGCGCCGATCCGGAGAGATTCGGTGAGGTGCCCGATGGGGTATGGTGTAATTGGCAGCACGACTGATTCTGGTTCAGTTAGTCTAGGTTCGAGTCCTGGTACCCCAGCGCGGAGCGAAATCCGAACTGATAGGGTGCACTTCGCAGTTAGGCCCCCGTCGTCTAGCGGCCTAGGACGCCGGCCTCTCACGCCGGTAGCGTGGGTTCGAATCCCATCGGGGGTACAGAGCGAAAGCCCTCTTCGCGGTAATGCGAAGAGGGCTTTTTGTTCGTGGACTTCTTGTGCGCCCGTTTTCCTGTTCGTATCCCCGTCCGCGCCCGGCCGGGGAGGGGTTTTCCGGCTGGGCGCGGCGGGTCGGTCGAGGCGCGGTGCCGAGACGGTTCGGCTCGCTCTTGCGCGGTCGTCCGCGAATTCGAGCCCGCGGGGTTCGTGCGGCCGGCGGGCTCTTCACGCGTTACAGGTGTTCCTGAAGGGCGTTGGCCGCCTGCAGGAGGTCGCTGGCCCACTTCGCACCCGGGCGGCGGCCTATGCGGTCCACTGGGCCCGACACCGAGACCGCCGCGACTACATTGCCTGCGCTGTCCCGTACCGGGGCCGACACGCTCGCCACACCCGGTTCCCGCTCCGCCACGCTTTGCGCCCAACCACGGCGACGTACCTCGAGCAATGTGCGCTCGCCGAATACGGCGTCGGCGAGAACGGCCTGCCGGGTATGCGCATCCGCCCACGCGGCCAGAACTTTCGCGCCCGATCCGGCCGTCATCGGTAGCCGTGCGCCCACAGGCACCGTGTCGCGTAGTCCGCTCGCCGGTTCCGCCGCCGCCACGCATACGCGTATGACGCCGTCCCGGCGATACAACTGCACGCTTTCGCCTGTCAGATCCCGCAATTTCGGGAGCACCACACCGGCGGCGTCGAGCAACGGATCCACCGTCCCGCCCGCCAGTTCCGCCAATGCGGGTCCCGGGCGCCAACGGCCGTCCGGGCCTCGATGCAGCATTCGGTGCACTTCGAGACCCACCGCGAGCCGATGCGCCGTCGCGCGTGGAAGTCCTGTCCGCGTGCACAGTTCCGCCAGTCCGCACGGTTGTTCCGCGATCGCGCGCAATACGGATACGGCTTTGTCCAATACGCCGATCCCGCTCTGCTGGACCTGTGAGTCAGCGCTGTTGCTAATATCGGGTTGTCCCACAAAGCGATACTATAATCTCGCAGTCTGGGATAGTCCATGTTTCCCGAAGTGAGTCCGCTCGCTTTCCGACACACGTTCACGGAGGAGCCCTGATGACCGAAAAGCGGGGCCGCACACTGGCGGAAAAGGTGTGGGACGCACACACGGTGCGTCGCGGCGAGGGCGCCGAACCCGACCTGCTCTACATCGACCTGCATCTCGTACACGAGGTCACCAGTCCACAGGCGTTCGACGGTCTGCGCCTGGCGGGCCGGAAGGTGCGGCGTCCGGATCTCACCATCGCCACCGAGGACCACAACGTCCCCACGATCGGCATTGACCTGCCCATCGCCGACCCGGTGTCACGCACGCAGGTCGAGACGTTGCGGCGCAACTGCGAGGAATTCGGTATCCGGTTGCACCCGATGGGGGATGACGAACAGGGCATCGTGCACGTCATCGGCCCCCAGCTCGGCCTCACCCAGCCCGGAATGACCGTGGTGTGCGGCGACAGCCACACGTCCACGCACGGGGCTTTCGGGGCGATGGCCTTCGGTATCGGTACCTCCGAGGTGGAACACGTGCTGGCCACCCAGACGCTGCCGCTGCGGCCGTTCAAGACCATGGCGATCAACGTGGACGGTCAGCTGCGCCCCGGGGTCACGGCCAAGGACATCATCCTCGCCGTCATCGCGAAGATCGGTACGGGCGGCGGGCAGGGCTACGTCCTCGAGTACCGGGGCAGCGCCATTGAGTCGTTGTCGATGGAAGCCCGAATGACCATCTGCAACATGTCCATCGAGGCCGGCGCCCGGGCGGGCATGATCGCACCGGACGAGACGACGTTCGCCTACTTGAAGGACCGCCCGCACGCCCCGCAGGGCGCCGACTGGGACGCCGCGCTCGCCGAGTGGCGTGAGCTGCGCACCGACGACGACGCTGTGTTCGACGCCGAAGTTCACCTCGACGCCTCCGAGCTGACCCCGTTCGTGACCTGGGGTACCAACCCGGGTCAGGGGCTGCCGCTGTCGGAATCCGTGCCCGACCCCGAGAAGATGGCCGACGAGACCGAACGTCTCGCCGCCGAGAAGGCCCTGTCCTATATGGATCTCAAGCCGGGCACGCCGTTGCGGGACATCGCGGTGGACACCGTGTTCCTCGGTTCGTGCACCAACGGCCGTCTGGAGGACCTTCGAGCCGCCGCTGAGGTCCTGCGGGGCCGCAAGGTGGCCGACGGCGTGCGGATGCTCGTCGTGCCCGGTTCCATGCGTGTGCGCAAGGCCGCTGAGGACGAGGGACTGCACGAGGTCTTCACGGAGGCGGGTGCGGAGTGGCGTGCCGCCGGCTGCTCGATGTGTCTGGGCATGAACCCGGACCAGCTGAAGCCGGGGGAGCGCAGCGCCTCGACCTCCAACCGCAACTTCGAGGGACGTCAGGGCAAGGGCGGCAGGACCCACCTGGTGTCGCCGCTCGTGGCCGCTGCGACCGCTGTGCGCGGCACTCTGTCCTCGCCCGAGGACCTCGATTGACGATCTGACAGCGACTGCCACTGAACAGCGACGAGGAGCAACGTCATGGAACCGTTCACCACACACACCGGCGTCGGGGTGCCCCTGCGTGCGTCTAACGTGGACACTGACCAGATCATCCCGGCCGTCTACCTCAAGCGGGTGTCCCGGACCGGGTTCGAGGACGGCCTGTTCGCGGGCTGGCGCGGCGACGAGCAGTTCGTGCTGAACCGCGAGCCCTACAACCGGGGCACCGTGCTCGTCGCGGGGCCCGACTTCGGCACCGGATCGTCGCGTGAGCACGCGGTGTGGGCGCTGATGGACTACGGATTCCGAGTCGTCATCTCGTCCCGGTTCGCCGACATCTTCCGCGGTAACTCCGGCAAACAGGGATTGCTGACGGCTCAATGCGAGCAGGCGGATGTCGAGCAGCTGTGGAAGCTGCTGGAATCCGAGCCGGGCACCGAGGTGACCGTGGATCTGCGGGACAAGACCGTGCGGGCGAAGGACTTCGTCGCCCGGTTCTCGATCGACGACTACACCCGTTGGCGGCTGATGGAAGGCCTCGACGACATTGCGCTGACGCTTCGGCATGCCGATGACATCGAAGCTTTCGAGAAGCAGAGGCCCGTCCATAAACCCACCACTACTCCGAGGTAGAACGAAGGGTCCCGGATTCCCTGTCCGCGCAAAAGGAATCCGGGGCCCGGTACCCGGGCCACGGAACCGCCGAACACTCACACCGAACGGCGCGCGACGGGTTCGCAGAGCCTTGAAGATGCGTAACCGCGCACACGATAAGGAAAAAATCCGCGTGCCGTTTGGAATTTGTGCTGCGTTGGTAATACCGTGTGCGCATGTCGGCCGGTGTGGCCGGGTAACACGTAGTTCTTCTTGGAGGACTGAATGGCCAACAAGGCCCAACTCATCGAAGCGCTCGCCGAGCGCTTGGGCGACAAGAAGGTCGCTGCGCAGGCTGTCGACAACCTCGTCGACATCATCATTCGTACGGTCAACAAGGGCGAGAAGGTGAACATCACCGGCTTCGGTGTGTTCGAGAAGCGTGCCCGTGCCGCCCGTACCGCGAGGAATCCGCGCACGGGTGAGACCGTGCGTGTGAAGAAGACCAATGTGCCTGCTTTCCGCCCGGGCACGACGTTCAAGGAAGTCGTGAGCGGCGCGAGGAAACTCCCCAGGGCCACCACGAAGCGGGCCACCAGCACGTCGAAGACGGCTGCCACTCGCCCGACTTCCACACGCACCACCTCTACCCGGACGACGAAGGCCACGGCTCCGACCAAGAGCACCACGAGCAAGGCAGCCGCGCCGAAGACCACCACCAGGGCGACCAAGACGACCACTACCAAGGCCGCGCCGAAGACCACCACCAGGGCGACCAAGACGACCACTACCAAGGCGGCGCCGAAGACGACGACCAGGGCGACCAAGACGACCACTACCAAGGCCGCGCCGAAGACCACCACCAGGGCGACCAAGACGACCACTACCAAGGCGGCGCCGAAGACGACGACCAGGGCGACCAAGGCGAGCACCACCAAGGCGAGTACCGCCAAGGCCGCGCCGAAGACCACCGCCAAGGCGACCAAGACGACCACTACCAAGGCGGCGCCGAAGACCACGTCCAGGGCGACCAAGGCGAGTACCACCAAGGCCGCGCCGAAGACCACCACCAAGGCGACCAAGGCGGCTTCGACGAAGTCGAGTACCGCCAAGGCGGCGAGCAAGACCACGAGCAAGACCACCAGCAAGGCGGCTTCGACGAAGTCGAGTACGTCCAAGGCGGCACCGAAGACCACCACCAAGACGACCAAGGCCACGGCGAAGAAGACTCCCGCCAAGACCACCCGGGCCACGGCGAAGACCGCGCCGAAGACGACTACGAGGACAACCGCGAAGACGACATCGCGGACTTCCCCGGCGAAGAAGACCACCGCCGCGAGGAAGAAGTAATGCCGAACGCCGCGCATCGCGGCGTTCGATTCTCCGGCAGGGCTTTCCGCACTTCGAGCGCGGAAGCCCTGCCGGTGTATTCAGGGGTCAGCGGAGTTTCAGAAAGAGCACTATTCAGCAGGGCTCGGGCAGCGCTGTGGGCAGATAGTGGGCTCCGACGAGCCTGGGGGTCTCGGCAGTGGTGTCGAATGACAGAACCCACACCGAACCCTTTTTGCTCGGGACGTCACCCGACCGCTTTCGAGACAGCTCGAGGTCGTTCCGCCGGGCCAGCGTGTCGAGAAGGTCGGGAATGACACCGCCCTGGCTGCACACGACCGCGCTGGTGTGCGAGTCCGCTACGGAAAGCAGCCACTCGATTCCGGCTTTGTTGTCCTTGCAGTAGTCCTCTTCCGATATCGACGGTTCGATATGTACTTCACCGCCGATGTCCTCGGCCACGGCGCGAACCGTCTGGACACATCGCAGTCGTGGCGCCGAGTAGACCCGTTCGGGCCGAAACGCGCCCAATAGTGGCCGCAACGCTTCGGCCTGCCGCATTCCCGCATTCGAAAGCGGGCGCAGATCGTCGTCTCCGGCCCAGTCCTCCCGTTTACCCGCCTTGGCGTGCCGCACCAGCAGCACGATGGCGATGTCGGAAAGCATTCTCCCGGCGAGGTCGCAGACATCGCGATCGCTGGGGTAGGTCAGCAGAGACCGCGCTTCGTGCGGCGGAAGCCAACGCAGTTCGTCCACTTCCTCGTTGGGGGCGAACTTGCCGGAAACCGTCTGCGCCGTGAAGTAGTCCACCTTTTTCGGCGCCCCGCGCACGTTGTATTCGACGGTGGTGAGGAACTGTCCGAGAGCGGCGTCGAAGCCGGTCTCCTCGGCGATTTCCCGGACGGCGGCGACGGGAGAGGTCTCTCCGGGGTCCAGTTTTCCTTTAGGCAGTGACCAGTCGTCGTAGTGTGGCCTGTGTACGACTGCGATCTCGGTCCCCGCGGAGGTCCGACGCCACAGCGCCGCCCCCGCGGCTTTCACGACCTTGCTCACCCTGAGGCTCCGTGCTTGCGCAGCATTTCCATCTGATGGTCGCGGACTTGGCCGCTGTCCGTCGGAGAGGGTACCCATTCGCCTGTGGGCTGAAGAACCCAGCACCGGGTCATGGGGTTCAACGCGGAATCGAGCACGGTGTCGAGCTGTGCGGTGAGTTTCGAGTCGGTCACGCGCACGAGCGCTTCGATACGGCGGTCGAGGTTGCGGTGCATGATGTCGGCGCTGCCGATCCAGTGGGTGTTCGCTCCTCTGAAGTGGAAGATGCGGGAGTGTTCGAGGAACCGCCCGAGGATGGAGCGCACGGTGATGTTGTCGCTCAGGCCGGGCACACCGGGCTTGAGGGAGCAGATTCCCCGTACCACCACCTCGACCGGGACACCGGCCTGTGAGGCGCGGTAGAGGCTGTCGATGATCTGCTCGTCGACCAGCGAGTTGCACTTGATGCGCACGCCGGCCGGTTTGTCCGCCTTGGCTAAGGAGATCTCCTTGTCGATGAACTCCAACAGGCCCCGCCGGATGCCGTTGGGGGAGGTGAGGATGTTGCGGTACGTCTGCTGCCGGGAGTACCCGGTGAGGACGTTGAACAGGTCGGTCAGGTCGGTGCCGATCTCGGGATCGGCGGTGAACAGCCCGAGATCCTCGTACTGGCGCGCGGTTCTGGCGTTGTAGTTGCCGCTGCCGACATGGCAGTAGCGTCGGATGGTGTTCCCTTCCTGACGCACGACGAGCGCGACCTTGCAGTGTGTCTTGAGCCCGACGAGGCCGTAGACCACGTGCACACCCGCGCGTTCCAGCGTGCGGGCCCACGCGATGTTGGCGTGTTCGTCGAAGCGTGCCTTGATCTCCACCAGCGCCACGACCTGTTTGCCCGCCTCGGCGGCGTCGATGAGCGCGTCCACGATCGGTGACTCGCCCGATTCCCCGGACGTGCGGTACAGCGTCTGCTTGATGGCCAGTACCTTGTCGTCGGCCGCCGCCTGCTCTATGAACCGCTGCACGCTCGTGGAGAACGCGTGGTACGGGTGCTGCACCAGCACATCGCCCTCGCGCAGCGTCGCGAACACGCTCTTGGGCGTCTCGTGTTCCCCGAACGCGGGATGGGTGGCGGGAACGAAAGGCGGGTGCTTGAGTTCCTTGCGGTTCAGTGAGTGCAGCTGGCTCAGGCAGCTGAGGTCGAGCAGCCCGGGGATCTCCACCACGTCCTGAGGATCGACCTCCAGTTCGCGCAGCAGGAGTTCGAGCACGTGCTCGCTCATGTCGTTCGCGACCTCCAGCCGCACGGGCGGGCCGAAACGGCGTTGCGCGAGCTCCCGTTCCAGCGCCTGGAGCAGGTCCTCGTCCCGGTCCTCCTCGACCTCGAAGTCGGCGTTGCGGGTGACCCGGAATACGTGGTGTTCGCTGACCTGCATGCCGCTGAACAACTCGTCCAGGTGCGCCGCGATGAGTTCCTCTAAAGGCAGGAACGTCGCTGTGCGGGCATCGCGACGTTCCTCGATGCGGACGAGTCGGGGAACGTTGTTGGGCACCTTCACCCTGGCGAACCTTTCGGTGCCGTCCTCGGGATCGCGGACCGTGACGGCGAGGTTGAGCGAAAGGCCGGAGATGTAGGGGAAGGGGTGCGCCGGATCGACGGCCAACGGGGTCAGTACGGGAAAGACCTGTTTGGTGAAGTACGCCGACATCCGGGTCCGCTCCTCGACCCCGAGGTCGGCCCAGGCGACGATGCGGATACCGGCCTCGGCCAACGCGGGCCGCACCCCTTGCTCGAACGCCACGGTGTGCCGCTGCACCAGCTCGGCGTTCCGCTCGGCCACGTAGGAGAGCTGCTCGGAGGGAGTGAGGCCGTCGGCGCTGCGCACGGGAAGGCCGGTCTGTTCGCGACGCTTCAGCCCGGCGACGCGCACCATGTAGAACTCGTCCAGGTTGGACGCGAAGATCGCGAGGAACTTGGCGCGCTCCAGCAACGGCTGGGACTCGTCCTCGGCCAGTGCCAGGACCCGCGCGTTGAAGTCCTGCCACGAAAGCTCCCGGTTGAAGTACCGGTCGTCGGGAAGCGTGTTCTCGCCACGGTCGATGTCGGTGGCGGCGGGAGGTGCGGACGGCATCGGATATGCGCGTCCGGTGTTGGCCCCGGGCGGCGGCGTGGTGGTGGCGGACCGACGTCCCGGGTCAAAGTCGGTCTGGTCGGGTCCGGTAGCCGAAGATGCCTGGGTCTCATCACTCACATGGCCATTGTCCCTTATCCGTGGGGTTTCCCGCCCCTGTTCAGGACGGCAGACAGGTCCAGTCGAGGACGGTTCGGGTGCACTGTCCCAGTCCCAACAGGCGCGCGTGGTCGAGGTCACCGGGGGTGTCCACGTCGGTGCGCAGCGAGGGCAGTGGTGCCGTCAACGGCAGCGCGCCCGAGAGCGTGTGGGCTCTAGCCGATCCCGGTCCGAAGCGGGGGTCGAGGCGTTGCCCCGGCGCGGACAACAACAGTGTGGTGCCGCTGCCGTGCCGATCGGCGATGAACGCCCTGCGCCCTTCGGCTTCGGCGAGGGCGGTGGCGAGTTCGTCGGGGCGTAAAGCGGGCAGATCCGCCTGTAGAGCGCCGACGACGCATTGCGGGTCCTCGGCGCGCAGTACCCGCTCTCCGGTGCGCAGGGCCGCGTTCAGGCCGATGTCCGCGCCGCCGCCGTGTTGGGCTGTGCCGCCGTTCTCGCCGTGCTCGCCGTTCTCGTTCACGACGTCCACTCCGAGCTCCCGCAGCGCCGCCAATGCCACAGGAGCGGAGGTGACGACCAACACCCGGCGCACACCGGGCGTGGCGGTGGCTGCGCGAAGTGTGTCGAACGCGAACGCGAGCACGAGTTCGGCGTGCCGGTGGTCGCTCACCGGACAGCCCAGGCCGTCCCTCAGCCGGGACTTGCCCCTGCTCGGTTCCTTGAGCGGCACGATCAGGTCGACAG
>JAJYTH010000037.1 GCA_021793175.1 Actinomycetes bacterium | reverse complement strand
CGTTGGTGACGTTGCCGGTCTCGGGCTTGTGCTCGTGCATTCCGCGTCCTCCTCCATGGTGGGAGACCGGCCCAGTATCGAGTTCATGGAAAGGGTTCTCAGTGGGCTTCGGAGAATTTGACGTGTCCGCTGCCGCGCCGGCGACGTCAGGCCCGACCCAGTCGGCCAAGATCGTGGTCGCCGGTGGTTTCGGTGTCGGTAAGACAACGCTCGTCGGAGCGGTGTCCGAGATCGACCCGTTGACCACCGAAGCGTCCATGACCGAGGCGAGCGTCTCCGTCGACGACCTGTCGCAGACGCCGAACAAGATGACCACCACGGTCGCGATGGACTTCGGCAGGATCACGCTCGATTCCGACTTGGTCCTCTACATCTTCGGCACCCCGGGCCAGCACCGGTTCTGGTTCATGTGGGACGACCTCGCCTACGGCGCGATCGGTGCTGTGGTGCTGGTCGACACCAGGAGGCTGGCCGACGCGTTCCCGTCGATCGACTTCTTCGAGAACCGCAAACTGCCCTACATCGTGGCGATCAACTGCTTCGACCGGCTGCTGCACCACCAGATCGAGGACGTGCGGCACGCGCTCACCATCTCGCCGTCGGTGCCGATCATGGCTTGTGACGCGCGGGATCGGGAGTCGGCCAAGCAGGTGCTCATCTCCATCGTGCAGCACGCGATCGCCCACGACACGGCATTGCAGGCGGGGTGATTCGTTGGGCCACCGGCGTGATTCGACCTGGCGGATGGGGGATTCGGCCTCGACAGGATTGACCTGACTAATAGTCTTGCCGCTACAGCGGGCGGGAGGCTAGGAGGGACAGTGACGGCATCAGCCCACCAGGGCGACTTCGGGTGGCTGGTCACCGATTTCGTGCGCCGTGTTCCAGGGGCGGCGCACGCCGTGGTGGTCTCGGCCGACGGGCTTCTACTCGCGAGCTCACAGGGATTGCCCAGGGAGAGGGCCGAACAACTGTCCGCTGTGGCGTCCGGCCTCGTGTCGTTGACGTACGGCGCGGCGCGATGCTTCGAGGGCGGCGTGGTCAATCAGACTGTGGTCGAGATGGAGCACGGTTACCTGTTCCTCATGTCGATCAGCGATGGCTCGTGTCTCGCCGTGCTGGCCTCGCCCACGGCCGACATCGGCACGGTGGCCTACGAGATGACCCTTCTCGTCGACCGGGTCGGCCAGCGACTCACTCCTGAACTACGGGCGCAGCTGCAGGGTGACGTGCGTGGCTGACGGCGTGGAGGAGTGGGAGGCTCTCAACAAACCGACCGACAGAGAAGGGTTCGACCTCCCGAGCAGGTTCGATTTGAGCAGCGTGTCCGGGGTCACGCAGCTGGCGAGGCGAGTGCGTCAGCAGTCGGGTCAGGCGAGTCACGCCGGGTCGGTGCGGACTCCGGGGCAGGCAGCGCAGCCTGTCCCGGCCGCCCCGGCGCGGCCGCGCACGGCACCCGCGCCACCGCACTTCACGCACCGGTCGTTGGTGCGGCCGTACGCGCGGACGGGCGGTCGGACCAGGCCGGCCAGGGAACTGGCGCTGGAGGCGCTGGTGGTGACCACGGACCGCGGCCGCCGCTACGAGGGTGTGGAGTCACCGGAACAGCGGTTCATCTGCGATCTGTGTGTGGACGTGCATTCGGTGGCGGAGATCGCCGCGTTCGCCAGACTGCCGTTGGGCGTGGTGAAGGTGCTGGTGGACGACCTGGCGCAGATACACGCCGTGGAGATCAGGCGTCCGGGATTCGTTCTCGAGGACAAGGGTTCCCAGGAATTCATGGAGCGCATCCTCAACGGACTCCGCGCGCTGTGACCCATAAGCGACCGTGTCCGCAGGTTACGTAGCCGTGTCCGCAGGCTGCGTAGTCGTGTCCGCAGGTTACGTAGCCGTGTCCGCAGGTCGCGTAGCCGCGTCCGCACTTCTCGACCGCGGTGAGCACGCCGACCGCGCCGTCTGCGGACCGGTGGGCCGAGGCGCAGACCCGAACGAACCCGAACGAGCCCGAGTGAGCCGTCGCCTCAGTCCTCCACCAGGGCGGCGGAGGTGATGCGGTGCAGCGGGTAGCGTTCACCCGACGAGCTCTGCAATAGACCACCACCCACGTGCACCGGGGTGACGACTCGCTGGGTGGCGGTGCCGTGTGAGTCGACGAACCCGATCCACACCTCCCGCTGTTCGGCCGCGGCCTTGGCCAGCAGCGCCATCGTCGCCGACGTGTCGGCTCCACCGCCGCCCGGCAACCGGACGACCGAGCCCTTGCGACTGCGGGCAGCCTTGTCCCCGGCACGTACGTGTGCCACCACGGCCGCCAGTTGGTCTTCGGGCAGTCCCGCGCGTCCGTCCGGCGCGGTCCTTCTGGAGGGGCGGTTACGGGCGGGGATGCGCCTGCCGCTCGGCCGTAGGTCGAGCACACGCCCGTCGGGCCCTTCGGCCGCCGGGGCGAATCCGGCTTTGCGCAGTGCGTCGAGGACCTCGGCCAGTGGGTAGGGGCTCACCACCACCGTGGGCGCTATCCGGCGGAGTCCCAGGTCCCCGGCCGCCGTGGTGCGGAGGACTTCGGAGAGCAGGACCTCGTCGTCGCAGCGCAAAAACGACGCCGCCACACCGCCGCGCAACCGTCCGTGTCTGCGGGCGACGTCGTCGATCAGGTACGACAGCGACTGCGGTACGGGGGTGCGGGACCGGGTGCGGAACAGTTCGTGCAGTTCATCGGCGGTGCGTCCACTGTCGAGGGCCCGCCGCACCGAGGTCTCGCTGACGCGGTACATCGTCGCGTGCCCCGCCGATTCGATGTCGGCGACGGCCTCGATCTGGCGAGCCAGCTCCGGTTCCAGCGGCCCGGGTGCCACGACGGTGAGATCGGCCTGGACCAGAACGTGGTCCACGGGTTGCGGCATGGAGTCGGCCATTGCCGCGGCCGCCTCGTGCGGATCGTCCTCCAGCAGCGCCCTGCCGGCCGTGGTCAGTGCTCCCATGCCCACGATCCCCAGCGTGGTGGCCTCGGACATCGTGTCGCGTACCAGCTGGTCCCGCAGCCGACCGCCTTTACGCGGTGCGTGCCAGGCCAGGAGCGCGACGAGTTCGTCGACGCTTTTGATCCCGGCTCCGTTCGGAAGGTCGGCGAGTGTGTCCAGCACCCGGCGGCGCATCGTGGGCGCCGTCGGACGTCGGGCCTCTTCCGACAGGGGCACGATCACCTTGTCCCGGGCGTCCCTGCCGCCGATGAGACCGGGCAGGCGGGGTAGGTCGAGCCAGGCCCGGGCGAGGGCGAGCCAGCGACCTGACGGGGGAGAGGACAGCCACGAGTCGGTCAAGGTCGTGGGGACCCATTCCGGGGAGGTGCTCTCGTCGGTGGCGACGAGTCCCGCGCCTACGGCGAGTTCCACCAGTAGCACGGCGGTGCGTTCGTCGATGCCCAGGTCGCGGGTGATCCTGCGCAGTTCTCGGATACCGAGCCCGCCCGACTTCAGCACCGGCGGTGGCTGCTCGGACCACGTGCGCAGCAGCGCTTCCGCGTGCCGGAGGAACTCCATGGCCTCCCCGGCCGCAGTGGTGTCCACGGTGGATTGTCGGTGAGGGTCGGTGGGTAGGTCGGGTTCGGCGAGTGCCTCGGGGCCGAACACGGCCCCGCCACGCAGTGCGAGACCTATCTCACGTGGGAGTTCGACCGTCTGGTCGTCCCGGCGGATGAGCAGTCCTCGGGTGAGCAGTTTCTGTACCGGCGTCGTGGCCTCTTCCAACGGCAGGTCGGCGGTGGCGTCCCGGGTGCGTCCGATCGGGGGGCCGGCGGAGAGCGTGTTCAAAAGCGCGCGTTCGTCCTCACCGAGCTCGCCCAGCCGCGCGGACAGCTCGTCGGGTCCGAGGGTCGCCAGCTCGGCCGACGACGCGCCGAGCCCGGCGGGGAAGGGGCCGAACACGTCGCGTGCTGCGGGAGGCACGGATACGGCGTCGTCCGGTCCCCACGCGAGTGCCGCGGCTCGTAGCCGGTCGAGTGCGTCGCGTGGCAGGGTGCCGAGGAGGTCGCCGAGTCGTTCGACGGCGACGGGTTCGTTGTCCGCACCGGCGACGAGCAGTGTTTCGAGGACCGCCAGGGTGGCGTTGTCGAGGTTCTCGCAAGCCCGGGCGATCGAACCGGCCGTGCCCGCGCGGGTGGCGAGGACGTCGGAATTCGTGGGCGGCGGGGTGGCGAGATCACGCCTGCTTCTCAGAAGGGCGGCGAGAGCGTCGTCGGGAAGCGAACGCAGCCAGTCCGCGAGCGAGAGGGCGGCCATCGTCACCACGATATCCCCCGTCGTCCGATATCGGGCACACTATGGTCAGTCGTTTGGTCGAGTGTATGGAGGACGACGTGGGCAAGGACGACAAGCGTAAGCAGAACCGGATCGACCCGGAGTGGCCGGACGTCGAACACGCAGTCACCGAACTCGCCGCCGACCGACAGGGAGCACTGTCGCCCTTCGGCGAAACCACCTTCCCTTTGGAGTCCATCCCGTACGAACACCCCAAGACCGAGATCAACAAGACGCCGTAAGGCGAACGACGAGGTTACTGGCCAGTCCCCCATCCGGCCCACAGTGCTGTCACGCATCGGGATACGCTTCTCTGCGTAAGACCAGCGCAAGTCACTGATGCGGGGGTAGCACCATGCCCGTTCCCGGTCCCGGTTACTCGATCACCGTGCGACTGGAGGCCCCTCCATCTGTGAGTGCCGCCGGTGATCTCACGACGACTGTCGGCCGGGTGGGTGGCGTCCTGACGGCGTTCGACGTCGTCGAATCGCGGGCCGACGCCATCATCGTCGACATCACGGTGAATGTGCTGTCGGCCGACCACGCCGACGACATCACCCAGGCTCTCGACTCACTGCCCGGTGTGCATGTGCGGAAGGTGTCCGATCGCACGTTCCTCATGCACCTCGGTGGCAAGTTGGAGGTCACCCCGAAGGCCGCCCTCCGCAACCGGGACGACCTGTCCCGCGTCTACACGCCCGGCGTCGCGCGGGTGTGTCAGGCCATCGCGGCCAATCCCGACGACGCCCGCCGGCTCACCATCAAGCGCAACACGGTGGCCGTGGTCACCGACGGCTCGGCCGTCCTGGGGCTGGGCAACATCGGGCCCGCGGCGGCGCTGCCGGTGATGGAGGGCAAGGCGGCTCTGTTCAAGAAGTTCGCTGATGTGGACGCGTGGCCTGTGTGTTTGGACACCCAGGACACCGAGGAGATCATCCGGACGGTGAAGGCGTTGGCCCCGGTGTACGCGGGGATCAACCTCGAGGACGTCGCCGCGCCCCGGTGTTTCGAGATCGAGAGGCGGCTGCGGGAGCAGCTGGATATTCCCGTCTTCCACGACGACCAGCACGGCACCGCGATCGTGGTGGTGGCCGCCCTGCGCAACGCGTTGCGCGTGGTGGGTAAGTCCATCGAGCAGTGCCGCATCGTGGTCAGCGGTGTGGGTGCGGCCGGGTCCGCCATCATCCGGCTGTTGCTGCGCAAGGCGCCGGCCGACATCGTCGCGGTGGACATCGACGGGGTCGTGCACCGGCAGCGCCCGGGCCTCGACGACAACCTGCGGTGGATCGCCGAGCGCACCAACGCCGAGCAGCTGACCGGCTCGCTCCACGACGCGATGGTGGGAGCCGACGTCTTCATCGGAGTGTCCGCGCCGAACCTTCTCGGGGCCGAGCAGGTCGCCACGATGGCCGACGATCCCATCGTGTTCGCGCTGGCCAACCCGGACCCCGAGATCGACCCGTTGGAGGCGCAGAAGCACGCCGCCGTCGTGGCCACGGGCCGCAGCGACTACCCGAACCAGATCAACAACGTACTGGCGTTCCCCGGGGTGTTCCGGGGTCTGCTCGATGCGCAGGCGCACCGTGTCGACGACGACATGCTGCTGGCGGCGGCCGACGCCATCGCCGACGTGGTCGACGACCGGTTGCACGCCTCCTACATCGTGCCCAGCGTGTTCGACACCGCCGTGGCTCCCGCCGTGGCGGAGGCCGTGAAGGCCGTCGCGCAAGGGCACGAAGTAGTCTCGACGTCGTGAGTGAACTGAGCCACCTCGACGATTCGGGTACGGCTCGGATGGTCGACGTGTCCGGCAAGGGCGTCACCGCGCGCACCGCGGTGGCCCGTGGCACGGTACGCACGACCTCCGAGGTCATCGAGTTGTTGACCGAGGGCGGGTTGCCCAAGGGCGATGCGCTGGCCACGGCCCGCATCGCGGGAGTGATGGGCGCCAAGCGCACCTCCGAGCTGATCCCGTTGTGCCATCAGATCGCGCTGACCAAGGTGGACGTCGACTTCGAGCTCGGAGCCGACAGTGTGGACATCACCGCGGCTGCGCGCACCAGTGATCGCACCGGGGTCGAGATGGAGGCGCTGACCGCCGTCGCGGTCGCCGGTCTGGCTCTGCACGACATGATCAAGGCCGTGGACCCGGCGGCGACACTGGACGGTGTGCGGCTGGTCCGTAAGGAAGGCGGGAAGTCCGGCACGTGGCAGCGTGAGGAATAGGCCGGGGGTCCCGTAAGGCACTGGAGGGCTCATGAAGCGCACTGCGCGGGTCGTCGTGGCGTCCAACCGGGCTGCCGCGGGCGTGTACCCCGACCGGACCGGACCGGTCATCGCGGAATGGCTTACGCAGCGGTCTTTCGACGTGGCCGAGCCTTTGGTGGTGGAGGACGGGGAGCCTGTCGCGCAGGCGTTGCGCGAGTGCCTGGCCGAGGGCGTGGACCTCGTTGTCACCACGGGCGGTACCGGAGTGTCGCCCACGGATCGGACACCCGAAGCCACGGCCGAAGTGTTGGATTTCGAGATCCCGGGCTTGGCCGACGCCATTCGGTCAGCGGGGCAGGACGCGGTGCCCACGGCGATGTTGTCTCGAGGGCTCGCCGGGGTCGCCGGACGTACGTTGGTGGTGAATCTGCCGGGGTCCCGTGGCGGTGTCCACGATGGTCTTTCCGTGCTGGACCGGGTACTCGACCACGCGTTGGACCAGTTGGCGGGCGGTGATCACCACCGGGCGGCGGGGCAGGTGTCCATCGAGGAAGCCGCAGAGGACGCGCAGAAGCCGGGAACGGGTGGGCAGGCCAGGGTGGCGCTGGCCCAGGTGACCGAGGCGGAGCTGTCGGTGGAGGAGCACGCGCGCCTGGTCGCCGACCCCGCCGCCGGGGCTGTGGTCACGTTCAGCGGTGTCGTGCGCAACCACGATCACGGTCGAACGGTGACGTCCCTGCATTACGAAGGACATCCCACGGCGGGCGAGGTGTTGGCGAGAGTCGTGTCGGACGTCGCCGGTCGGCGCGGCGGAGTACGAGCCGTGGCGGTCAGCCACCGGATCGGCGCTCTGGAGATCGGTGATGTCGCGCTGGCGTGCGCGGTAGCCGCCGACCACAGGGCAGAAGCATTCGCCACCTGTGCCGACCTGGTCGACGAGGTGAAGGCACAACTACCGGTGTGGAAACACCAGTGGTTCGCCGACGGCACGGACGAGTGGGTCAATTCGCCGTAGCGGCGGTGTTTCCTCCACGTCGGGGTGCGCCCGCGGCCGAGGGTCGTGCTGTGCCGTCGTCGGCTGCTATCGGTTGTTGTCGACTCTCGTCGACTTCCGCCCTTGTTCGGGGTTCGTCGGTCTGTGCCGGAGCGAAGGTCCCACCGCCCGGGGGACAGCGGTGGGACCTTCATAAGCGCCGCAGGGGTGGGCGCCGATGACTCCGACACCGATCACTCGGTGGCGATCTTCTGCCCCACCACGATGTAGTCGGGGTTGGAGATGTAGCCCTCGTTGAGCTCCATCAGGGTGTGGTAACCGCCCTCGATGCCCTTTTCCTTGGCGATCGCGCTGAGGGTGTCGCCCTTCTCGACGACGTAGTCACCGTCGGGGTTCGACTTCGCCACACCCGTGGCAGTGGACGGTGCGGAGGTGGGAGCGGGGCTGCTCTCCTGAGTCGGCTGGGCCGACTCGGCCGACGAGCCACTGCTGTTGCCGCTGTTGTCGCTACTGCTGCTGCTCGGAGCACCTTCGGTGTTGGTGCCCTCGTAGCTGGTGCTGGAGTAGCCCCTGGGGCCGCAGACCGGCCACGCGCCGATGCCCTGTCCGTCGAGGACGCGCTCGGCGACGGCGATCTGCTGCTCCCGGGAGGCCTCGTGCGGCATTCCGGTGCCGCCGTAGGCCTGCCAGGTGCTGAGCTTGAACTGAAGCCCGCCGTAGTAACCGTTGCCGGTGTTGATGCTCCAGTCACCGCCGCTCTCGCACTGGGCGATGGCGTCCCAGTTGACGCTGTCCGCCTGGGCCGGTGTGGCCGCGATGGTCAGCGGGGCGCCCACGGCGATGCCCGCGACGGCGAAGCGAGCCAGGTGACGGGATGTGTTGGACGGTTTGCGGTGCTTGCCTCGGTAAGCCATGTCGACTCGTTCGACTTCTGCGCCTACGAGATGGCAGGCAGGCCGGGAAGGCCTGGCCGACCGGTGGGTCCGGCTCGGCAGTCGGCACCGGGGGATGCCGGCTCCTTCTCGTCCCAGTCCGAGAAGTTCAGTTGCTCGGGGTTTCGGTCCCGGGGTTCCGCCGGACTGGGCTCGGCGCACGGAACTCCGGTCGTTGGTCGGTTCGGGGCCAACCGGAATGCGACGGTACGTAACGACGAGCATGATCGGAAATCTTTGTTGGGGTGAGCTAGTCCACAGTAACGGCACGCAACCTTGCGCGATCGTGGCATTTCCGCTGATCAGACGCCCGTTATTATTCCGTTTCCTTCCCGAAATATTTCACCCAAAGTGAGGTATGGGTCACGCTCGTTGAAGTCGCTTTGCTCTGTTAGTGGGAGCGCCGAGGTGGGGTCGTTCGAACCTCTCCGGTTGTTGTCCCCAGTGGAGTCGATTCGCCGAAATATTGACAAAAAGGACATACCGGCAAAGTGTTGAAGATGCCCTTCCCGATGGCCGCGAATCCTTGCCGGGGCGGTTCTGCCGAGGGAGGGTTGGAAGGTCCGAACTCGACCGGTCAGCCGCCCGCGAACGGAGGGAGCACGTCGAGTTCGGCACCGTCGGGCACAGGCTTGTCGAGGTCGCGCACCGCGATACCGTTCAGCAGGAAGGACGCGGCGTCGAGGATGCGTGGAAGACGCTCGGGATGTGCCGCGCGCAGGTGTTCGACCACGTCGGCGACGGACGCCGACGACGACAGCCGCACCGTCTCGGTCTCCACTCCCGCCGCCGCACGGGCGGAGGCGAAATACCGGACCAGGACCGTCACAGAAGCCCAGCCTGCCTCGTGAGAGGTCTCCACCACGTCACCGGTGCCTGCTGTGCTCATCGACCGCTCCTTCGTCAACCGCCGATTGCGCTCATCGGGCGGATCGGTTGCGCGAAACCAGCCTCATTGATCTCGTGACCCGCGAGTTTGCCCCACATCGCGCCACGCCAGGCGTTCGCGATCTCCTCGTCGTCGGCGCCGCCCCGAAGCAGGGCACGGAGATCGGTCTCGGTGGTGCTGAACAGGCACGAGCGCACGGCGCCGTCGGCGGTGAGACGGGTGCGCTCGCAGGTCGAGCAGAAGGGGCGGGTGACGGAGGGGATGATGCCGACCTCCTCCGGCCCACCGTTCACCAGCCAGCGTTCGGCCGGTGCGCCGCCGCGTTCGGTGGGGCTAGGCGTGAGTGTGAACTCCGCCCTCAACAGGTCGAGGATCTCGTCCGCGGTGATCATCTCGGACCGGTTCCAGCCATGCTGGGCGTCGAGCGGCATCTGCTCGATGAACCGCAGGTGGTAGCCGTTTTCGAGGGCGAAGCGCAGCAGGTCGGTCGCCTCGTGTTCGTTGATGCCGCGCATCAACACCGCGTTGACCTTGACGGGTTCCAGGCCCGCGTCGCGGGCGGCGGTGAGGGCGTCGAGCACGTGACGGAGCCGGTCGCGGCGAGTCAGGCGTTCGAAGGTGTCGGGGTCGATCGTGTCGAGCGAGATGTTCACGCGATCGAGCCCGGCCTCGGCGAAGGCGTGGGCCCGCTTGGCGAAGCCGATGCCGTTGGTGGTCATGGCGAGCCGGGGCCGTGGCCGCAACGCGGCGATTCTGGCGACGAGGTCCTCCAGCCGAGGCCGGAGCAGCGGCTCGCCACCGGTGAGCCGGATGTCGGTGACGCCGAGCAGTCGCACGGCGATGTCGATGAGCCGGATGAGTTCGTCGTCGCCAAGGAGCTGTTGGTTGGACATCCAGTCCAGCCCCTCGGCAGGCATACAGTAGGTGCACCGCAGGTTGCACTTGTCGGTCACCGAGACGCGCAGGTCGGTGGCGGTGCGACCGAAGCTGTCGATGAGCGCAGGCGTATCCGGGCGCGGCCGGTTGGGGGCCGTGGGCTCGGCTGGCACCCTCGGGATGCCGAGGTTTACTCCCGTCACACTTCCCAGCCTAGGTGGGATTTCGGTGAATAGGGAGACGCCTCGCGGCGTCGTCTGCCGAGCACTTCCACCGGAGGCTGCCCTTTTCGCAAATACGGCGTTATCGTCATCTTCATGCCGCATTTTCGGCTTTCGGAGGCCGCTCGTCTGCTCGGCGTCAGCGACGACACCGTGCGCCGCTGGGTGAGGGCCGGGCTGTTGACCGAGCACGTCGACGCCGCCGGTCGCAAGGTGGTGGACGGCGCCGAACTGGCCGCTTTCGCGCGCACGCAGGCGGAGTCCTCGCCCGATCCCACCGGGGTGGGCAGATCGGCGCGGAACCGGTTCGTCGGGCTGGTCACCGATGTGGTCGCCGACACGGTGATGGCGAAAGTGGAGTTGCAGTGCGGTCCGAATCGGATCGTGTCGCTGATGAGTTCGGAGGCGGTGGCCGAACTGGGACTACGGCCGGGAGTGCTGGCCGTGGCGGTGGTGAAGGCGACACAGGTGATCGTCGAAACCCCCGGTGGTGGGGTGGAGGGGCGATGAGCCGCCGCGTTCGGGGCGTGACGGCCGTGTTGTCGTCGGTGGTGACGGCCGCGCTCGTCATGACGTCGATGACCGCGTGCGGCGCCGCGAGCGGCGATCGCGTGCTCACCGTGTTCGCCGCCGCGTCGTTGACCGATGTCCTTCCCGAACTGGAGCGTCGTTTCGAGAAGACCCACGAAGACGTCGACGTCCGGTTGCACTTCGCCGGGTCGGCGCAGTTGGCCCAGCAGATCGCCGAGGGCGCACCCGCCGACGTGTTCGCCGCCGCCGACGCCGAGACCATGGCCCGACTCGACCGGGACGACCTGCTCGACGGCCCGGCGACACCGTTCGCCACCAACACGCTGACCATCGCCGTGCCGGAGGGCAACCCGGCGGGTGTGACCGGCTTGGCCGACCTCGCCGACCCCGCTCTCACCGTCGTCGTGTGCGCGCCCTCGGTGCCGTGTGGAGCGGCGACTCGGCACGTCGAACGACTCGCCGGAGTGACGTTGCGGCCGGCGAGCGAGGAAGCCGACGTGCGGTCGGTTCTGACGAAGGTGGAGACCGGCGAGGCCGACGCGGGGCTGGTGTACGTCACCGATGTCGCCGCCGCGTCGCGCGGTGTCGAACAGGTGCGGTTCCCCGAGGCCGCCGAGGCCGTCAACACCTATCCCGTCGGGATCCCGGTCGACGCGGCCCACAAGGACCTGGCGCGGCAGTTCCGGGACCTGCTGTTGTCCGACGAGGGACGGAGGTTGCTGAAGGAGGCCGGGTTCGGTGCTTCCTCGTGATCGCCGGAATCGGACCCTCGACGTCCCGACAGGGGTGCCACGCGTGTTGTGGCTGCCCGCTGCGGTGGCGCTCGCGTTGGTCGCGCTGCCCGTGGTGGGACTCGTGGCCCGAACCGACCTCACGCGGTTGCCCTCGCTGCTCGGCATGCCCGCCGCGCTGAACGCGCTGCGGTTGTCGCTGGTCACGGCCGCCGTCTCCACACTGCTGTGTGTCGTTTTCGGAGTGCCGTTGGCGGTGGTGCTGGCCCGGTCGAACGCGCGGGTCGTGCGGCTGTTGCGTGCGGTGGTGCTGCTGCCGCTCGTGCTGCCTCCCGTGGTGGGAGGTTTGGCGCTGCTGTTCCTGTTGGGTCGCAACGGTTTCCTCGGCTACCTGCTCGATGTCGTGGCCGGGGTGCGGGTGCCGTTCACCACCGCTGCCGTGGTGATCGCGCAGACGTTCGTGGCGATGCCGTTTCTGGTGGTGAGCCTGGAAGGCGCGCTGCGCGCATCGGGAGACCGCTACGAGCGTGTCGCGGCCACGCTGGGAGCTCGCCCGTGGACCGTCTTCCGCCGCGTCACCGTGCCGTTGCTGCTGCCGTCGCTGGGCTCGGGGGCCGTGTTGAGCTTCGCCCGCGCGCTCGGCGAGTTCGGCGCCACCATCACGTTCGCCGGCAGCCTGGAGGGCATCACCAGGACTTTGCCCGTCGCCGTCTATCACCACGCCCAAAGTGACGTCGACAGCGCGGTGGCGTTGTCGTTGCTGCTGGTGGTCGTGGCCGTGGTGGTCATCGCGGTGGCCAGGCCCAAGGCTCTGGAAGGAGCGCGGCCGTGACGCTGCACGCGGAGTTGATGCTGCGCAGGGAGTCTTTCGAGCTGTCCGTGACGTTGGACGTGGCCGAGGGCGGGGTGCTCGCGGTGCTCGGTCCCAACGGGTCGGGTAAGTCCACGGCGTTGGCGTGTCTCGCCGGGCTCGTGCGGGCCGAGCGGGCGCTCGTGAGCCTGGCCGGCCGGGTTCTCGACGGCGACGGTGTCCGGGTACCGCCCCATGCACGGGGGATCGGGTTGCTCGCCCAGAATCCACTGCTGTTCCCCCACCTGTCCGTACTGGACAACGTGGCCTTCTCGCCCCGTTCACGGGGCGCGTCGAAGACGCGGGCGCGTGCGGTGGCGCGGCGGTGGCTCGCCGAGGTCGGGGCGGAGGCCTTCGCCGACCGTGCCCCGGCGGCGTTGTCCGGTGGGCAGGCGCAGCGGGTCGCGCTCGCACGGGCTCTCGCCGGCGACCCCGACCTGCTGTTGCTCGACGAACCACTCGCCGCGCTCGACGTCGACGCCGCACCCGCCGTGCGCGGTGTGTTGCGGCGGATACTCCGGGACGGACACGGCGGTGACAGAGCGATCACCACCGTGCTCGTCACACACGATCCGCTCGACGCGCTCACCCTCGCCGACCACGTCGCGGTGCTGGCGGGCGGGCGCATCGTCGAACGCGGGCCGACTCGGCAGGTGCTCGCGGCACCGAGGACGGCGTTCACCGCGAGGCTGGCCGGGCTGAATCTCGTCACGGGTGTGGCCGTGCGCACCGGAACGGGCGCGGCGGTGCGCACGGAACACGGGTGGATGTTCCACGGAATGCCCGCGAGCGACCTCGTCGACGGTGCCGCCGCCGTGGCCGTGTTCGAGCCGGGAGCGGTGGCCGTCCAGCCGGGGGACACCCAGGTGGTCGGCTCTCCGCGCAACGTCGTGGACACCGTCGTGACCGCCGTCGAGCCGCACGGACCCGTAGTATGCCTGCGGACCAGCGAGGGAATCAGCGCCGATCTCACGCCCGCTGCGGTGGCCGATCTCGCGTTCGATCTCGGCACCCCCGTCCGGCTCACCGTCAAGGCCGCCGCGGTCACCGTTCATCCGGCCCCGGAGTCGGCGCGGAGGCCATAGGCTGGAACACCATGACCGAGCAGCAGTGGAACTACCTCACCGACATGGACGGCGTGCTGGTGCACGAGGAGCACCCTGTGCCCGGGGCCGACGAGTTCCTCGCCGAGCTGAAAGCGAACGGGGCACGGTTTCTCGTGTTGACCAACAACTCGATCTACACGCCCCGTGACCTGCGTGCGCGGCTGGCCCGTTCGGGGTTGGACGTGCCCGAGGAAGCCATCTGGACGTCCGCGTTGGCCACCGCGCGGTTTCTGAGCAACCAGCGACCGGGCGGTTCGGCGTTCGTGATCGGGGAGGCCGGGCTCACCACTGCGCTGCACGAAGCCGGTTACGTGCTCACCGACATCGACCCCGACTACGTCGTGCTGGGGGAGACCCGTACTTACAGCTTCACCGCCATCACCAGGGCCATCCGGCTGATCGAGCAGGGGGCGAGGTTCATCGCCACCAACCCCGACGCGACGGGACCGAGTCGGGAGGGCGTGCTGCCCGCCACGGGCTCCGTCGCGGCACTCATCGAGCGCGCCACCGGCTTGTCGCCCTACTACATCGGCAAGCCGAACCCGCTGATGATGCGTTCGGCCCTACGGTCCCTCGGCGCGCACAGCGAACACACGATCATGATCGGTGACCGGATGGACACCGACATTCACTCGGGGATCGAGGCCGGTCTGCAGACCGTGCTGGTGCTCAGCGGCATCTCCACCCGCGAGTCGGCCGAGCGCTACCCGTTCCGCCCGACTCTGGTCGTCGACTCGATCGCCGACCTCGTCGGACGCACCCACGACCCGTTTCAGGCGGGTTGACCCCGAGGGCTGGAAAACCAGGGCTTATCGTCGGGGCGTGCTCGACCATCCCACGTTCGTCGTCGGCGACGTTCACGGCCACCGAGACGAACTGGCCGCCGCGTTACGTGACGCTGACCTCGTCGACAGTGCCGACAACTGGACCGGGGCCGATGCCCACCTGTGGTTCCTCGGGGATTTCGTGGACCGGGGACCCGACGGAGTCGGGGCCATCGACCTGGTGCGGGAGCTGCAACGACAGGCACCGTCGGTGGGCGGGGCCGTCGAGAGCCTGCTCGGCAACCACGAGATCCTGCTGCTCGGGATGTACCGTTTCGGCGACACGCCCGTACCGGCCGAGGCCGCCGGCGGTGGAGGCCGCAGTTTCGCCCGGAGCTGGGCCGTCAACGGCGGGCAACTGGCGGATCAGGACGCGCTCACCGACGAACACATCGAGTGGCTGACGTCGCGGCCGGTCATGGAGTTGGTCGCCGACCACCTGCTGGTGCATTCGGACACGCTGGAGTACCTCGAGTGGGGCGACACGATCGAGGAGATCAACTCGGCGGTGCGGCGTGTGTTGACCGGTGACGACCTCGCCGAGTGGTGGGACGTGTGGTGCCGGATGACGGCACGGTTCGCGTTCCGAGGGCGTCGACGCGGCGGACGAGATGCTGTCGCAACTCGGTGGTGAGCGCATCGTGCACGGCCACAGTGTCATCGCCGACCAGGTGGGTGTGCACCCGGCGGAGCTCGACGCCCCGTATCTCTACGCGGGCGGCCGGGTGCTCGGCATCGACGCGGGACTGTTCGCGGGCGGACCCTGCCTGGTCGTCGAGCTGCCGTACGAGCCGGACGACACCGACATCGAACCCTTCTAGTGGGTGCTACGCGGTACCGACCGTGCTGTCTCTTCCCGGCTCAGGCGGGCACGATCTCCCTGCCCAACGGCAGCAGTGACACGGGGATCATCTTGAAGTTCCCGATCCCCAGCGGAATGCCGATGACCGTGAGGCACAGCAGAACACCGGTGACGAGGTGTGTGAGCGCGATCCACCACCCAGCCAGAAGGAGCCAGACGAGGTTGCCGAACAACGACGGGATACCGGCGGACCGGCGATCGGTCACGGTCCGGCCGAACGGCCACAGCGCGTAGGCGGCGATGCGGAACGACGCGAGCCCGAACGGGATCGTGACGATGAGGATGCAGCAGACGATACCGGCGAGGGTGTAGGCGAGTGCCAGCCAGATCCCGGACAGCGCCAGCCAGATCACGTTCAGTAGAGCCCGCATCGGTCCATTCTCCCGCGCCAGGTCGACGAGCGTCCGTGTTCGCCGAAAATCATGGCTTTTGTGACGCGTGCCTCAGTAAACTCGTGCTGCTGTCGCTCACCGTTGAGGAGGCACCATGCAGCATGCGCTCACGGCTCCGAGTTACACCTCCGGCACGTCGGCGGTGCCGTTGCTCGGAGACACCATCGGTGACAACCTTGATCGAACAGCGCGGACTTTCGCCGACCGGGACGCCCTCGTCGACTACGCGAGTGGGCGCCGCTGGACCTACCGCGAGTTCGTCGCCGACGTCGACGCACTGGCCCTCGGCCTACTGGACAGAGGCGTCGTGAAAGGCGACCGCGTGGGTATCTGGGCACCGAACCGCCCGGAATGGACCCTGACCCAGTACGCGACGGCCAAGATCGGCGCGATCCTGGTCAACATCAACCCGGCGTACCGGGCGCACGAACTGGAATACGTCCTCAACCAGGCCGGAATCTCCACACTGGTCGCCGCGAGCGAGTTCAAGACCTCCGACTACGCGGGCATGATCCGCGAGGTGCGGCCCCGGTGCTCGGCTTTGACCGACGTGGTGCTCCTCGACAGTGACGACTGGGTCGAGCTGCTCGACGCGGGCCGGAAAGCCGATCCGGCGAAGCTGTCGCGGGCACAGGCGGCGTTGAGCGCCGACGACCCCGTCAACATCCAGTACACGTCGGGCACGACCGGCTTTCCCAAAGGCGCGACGCTGTCGCACCACAACATCCTCAACAACGGATTCTTCGTCGGCGAGCTGTGCCACTACACCGAGGAAGACCGCATCTGCCTCCCGGTGCCCTTCTACCACTGTTTCGGAATGGTGATGGGAAACCTCGCCGCCACCACTCACGGGGCCTGCATGGTGATCCCCGCGCCCGCGTTCGATCCCGCGAAAACCCTCGCCGCCGTTCAAGCCGAACGCTGCACGTCGCTGTACGGCGTGCCGACAATGTTCATCGCCGAACTCGCCGAACCGGACTTCGACTCCTACGACCTGTCCAGCCTGCGCACCGGCATCATGGCGGGTTCACCGTGCCCGGTGGAGGTGATGAAGCAGGTCATCGACCGCATGGGCATGACCGAGGTGTCCATCTGTTACGGCATGACTGAGACCTCGCCCGTGTCGATGCAGACCAGGGTCGACGACTCCGTGGAACGGCGCGTGTCCACCGTCGGCCGGGTCGGCCCGCATCTGGAAGCCAAGATCATCGACCCGGACACCGGGCTCACCGTCCCCCGCGGCACCCCGGGTGAGTTGTGCGTGCGCGGATACTCGGTGATGCTCGGCTACTGGGAACAGCCCGACAAGACCGCCGAGGTCATCGACGCGGCCCGCTGGATGCACACCGGCGATCTCGCCGTGATGGACGAAGAGGGCTACGTCAACATCACCGGACGTCTCAAGGACATGGTCATCCGAGGTGGGGAGAACATCTACCCGCGCGAGATCGAGGAGTTCCTCTACACCCACCCGGACATCCTCGACGCTCAGGTGATCGGCGTGCCCGACGAGCGCTACGGCGAGGAACTCATGGCCTGGGTCCGGATGCGGGAGGGAGCCGAGCCGGTGACGGCCGAGAGCCTACGAGAGTTCTGTACCGGCAAGCTCGCCCATTACAAGATTCCGCGTTACGTGCACGTGGTGGACGAGTTCCCGATGACCGTCACCGGCAAGGTCCGCAAGGTGGAGATGCGCAAGAAGGCGGTGGAACTGCTCGGACTTCGGTGACATCGCTCGCGCCCAGCGCCCTGAGTACGAGCGACGCCACCGAAACCCTCTGTCTTTAGGACGTTTGTCCGGCGGCCTCGGCGAACGCCTGCTCGTCCTCCCGGCCGAAGGTCTCCTCCAACTGTTCGGGCGAGTGGTCGAGGTCGATCTCGGCGACGTTCGCCCCGCGTGCCGACTCGATCGCGCTCAGCCTGCGTTGGGCGCGATCGGCCGCGTACTGCACGAACTCGGAATTGTCGATACCGAACGGGGGCTCGTCGAACTGCTGGTTGACCCACTCGATCATGCCGAGGGCGTGGGGCAGGAGTTCGCCCATACGCTGCTGCACGACCTCCCACAGGGAGTCGTCGGCGGCCACGTGTCGCCGGCACGTGAACGTGCCCCAGGCCATGTGTCGGCGTTCGTCGTCCGAGATCCGCCGTACCAGTTCCTGCATACCGGGCAGGATGCCGCGGCTCGTGCACAGCTTCTGCCACGCGTAGTAGCCCGTCAACGCCAGCGAACCCTCGATGACGTGGTTGTACGTCACGCTCGCCCGCACCTGGTTGCGGGGACTGGGGTCCTCGGCCAGCACGCCGAGTGATTCGGGCAGCTCCTCGTAGAACAACTTGCGGTAGTGAGGGTTCTCCGCCACGAACGGGTGCAGGTCGTCGGTGAGCCCCACGGCGTCCATCCACCGCCGGAAGACCTCGGTGTGTTTGGCCTCCTCGAAGCAGAACTGCGACAGATACATCTCGTCGCCCAGCCTGCCCTCGGCGGCCATCGCCTTCATGAACGGTTGGATGTCCTCGGTGACGGCCTCCTCGCCGGCCACGAACTGTACGCACAGGTAGGTCGCCGACCGGCGTTCCTCGTCGGTCAACGCTTTCCAGTCCCGCGCGTCGGCACTGAAGTCGATGTCGGCCGGGTTCCAGAACTTGCGGTTGCCTTTCACGAACAGCCGTAGCGGCAACGTTTCCCAGTTCAGCCCTCCCCGGCGCAGGGAGTGAAAGCCATCTCGGTGCTCGACGACGTTGTCGGTCATGATGGGCGTCCCTTCTTCACATCGTTGGGGCACGGTGGTCGGTTCTGTGGTCCCATCCGGGGCCACGTCTGGGGGCACGACGAGTGCGGTCGGCGGGTTCCAGCAGCGGTCCGATCACGGCGCACACGGCGTCGGCGGCCTCGGCCGCGGTGCGGGTGGGCAGGACGAGATAGCTCAACGTCAACCGCGTCATGGTCTCGGCGATCAACCGTGGTTCGGAAAGCTCCGGTCGACGTTGCCGCAGGTACGCCTCGGCGATGTCCGTGGCGGCATTCAGGACCGGTTCGCCCCGTGTGGTGAGCAGCGGAAGCAGGTCCTCGGCCGCCTCCGCGCCGGTGACCGCGGCGACCAGTCGGTTCTCCTTGGCGTGCTCGATGGTGTAAGCGGTGGCGGAGCGGATGCCCGCGAGGACGTCGACGGCCTCGTCGAGTCGTCGTTGGATGCCGCCGGTGAATTCGGCGAGCGTGCGCAGTGCCACCGCTTGCACCAGTGCCGACTTGCCGCCGAACTCGTTGTAGACCGTCTGCCTGCTCACCCCGACCGCCGAGGCGACATCGGCCATACGCAATCCGGCGTAGCCGCCGCGGATCAGCAGTTCGGCGGCGGCGTCGAGTAGTTCCTCGCGTAAGTGCGCCTTGGCGCGCTCGGCGTAATTAGTGACCCGCGACACGTATTGATCTTGACACGATCGGTTGATATGTCAATCGGCTGGACGGGTCAGGTCTTCGTGTCAAGCGGCTACTGTGGTCCGAGTGGGTATGTGCGTGGGTTTTGACCTGGACATGACACTCATCGATCCCCGACCGGGCATGGTCGCGGCCATGAACAGGCTCGCCGACGAGTCGGGTCTGCCGTTCGACGGCGAACACTTCGCCGCACACCTCGGACCACCGTTGGACCAGGTGCTCCGTGAGTTCGGAGCGCCCGAGGAACGCATCCCCGCGCTCGTGGCGCGGTTTCGACAGATCTATCCCGAGCTCGTCATCCCACGCACCGTCGCGTTGCCCGGTGCGGTCGAGGCGCTGGACGCCGTTCGCGGCTCGGGAGGGCGGACCCTCGTCGTCACCGGCAAATACGCCCGCAACGCCGAACTTCACCTGCAGGCGCTCGGTTGGACGGTCGACACGCTCGTGGGCGAGCTGTGGTCGACCGGGAAAGCCGCGGCCTTGACCGAGTACAGCGCCCACGTGTTCGTTGGCGACCATGTGGGTGACATCAAGGGGGCGCTGGCGGCGAACGCGGTCGCGGTGGGTGTCACCACCGGGCCGTGTGACAGGAGTGAACTGCTCGACGCGGGCGCGCACGTGGTGCTGGAGTCGCTTGTGGAGTTCCCCGCGTGGCTCGCCCAGCACGGCCCACGCGCCGACGTCACGCCTGACGGTGCTCCCGGATCAGGGCGAGCAAGCCCAGCCCCAAGCCGAGTGGAGTGATCACGCCGGCGAACGCGGACAACCACACCGGCAGTTCCGAGTAGCCCGCGGCGAAGAGCAGGAACACCACGACCACAGCGACCATGCCCGCCGTGAACAACCCGATGCCGACCCGCATCAGCCAGGGCTTTCGCTCAGCGGCCGACTTCTTCTTGTGGACAGCGGTTTCCATGTCGAACATCTTAGAGGCTGCGGTCGGACCCTTCTCCTCGCAGCGGGTGACGGGGAGAGCGGGCTCTCGGCGGGCTCTCGGGGCGGGCAATCACCTTCGCCGTGGCACGTGTGGCGAGATAGGCTAGATGTGGGGCGCGTCCTGGGTACGCCTAGGGCGCGTTCGTCGTGCGGGGCCGCGTGACGGCGTGGTCCGTTGCGGAAGAGCGAAGGAACGGTGAGGGGCAGTGCCGACCGGCAAGGTCAAGTGGTACGACGCGGACAAGGGGTTCGGCTTCGTCACAGAGGACGGAGGCAGGGACGTCTATGTTCGGAAGTCCGCGCTGCCGCAGGGCGTCGAGACGCTCAAGGCCGGTCAGCGACTGGAGTTCGGCATCGCCGAGGGTAGGCGCGGACCACAGGCTCTGTCCGTCAGATTGCTCGACCCACCGCCCTCGGTGGCCGAGGCGCGACGACGTCCCGCCGAGGAGCTGCACGGCCTCATCGAAGACATGATCAAGTTGTTGGAGATGAGGGTCCAGCCCAATCTGCGCAAGGGTCGTTATCCCGAACGCAAGAACACCAAGCGCATCGCCGAGGTCATGCGCGCGGTGGCGCGCGACCTCGACCCGTAAGCCCGCGTGTCCGCAGGTTACGTAGCCGTGTCCGCAGTCTGCGTAGCCGTGTCCGCGGGTTCGGGCGCCGCCGTGGTCAGTCGGCGGATTGCTGTTCCAGCGGGGACCTCTGCTCCTGAGGGGCGATCTGCAGCGACCACACGCCGCGCACCACGAGCTGTGGCTGGCCGTTCTCGTCGAGGATCGGTTCGTCCCGCTCGTTCACCGCGTAGGCGGCGCCGAGCTGCTGCACCTCCACCACGAGGACCTGGTGCTCCGCCGACTCGGGGATCACCGTGTGAGCGAGTTGGGTGCCGTCGGTGAACACCTCCTGGCTCATCGGGAGCAGATTGCCCTCGGGGTCGTAGGACTGCACGATGACCAGCCACGGGGACTCGGCGATCTCGGAGGGCACCGAGATCTGGACCGGCTGGCCGGGGCGTGCGTCGAGCACGGCGGGTTCACCGTCGGTGATCTCGCAGTGGGTGAGCAGGGCGTCGCAGTAGTTCATGGGGGCGGCTCTGACGCTCTCACCATCGGTGTAGAACGTCACCTCGGGTGGCGGTGGAGCCGAACACCCTGCCAGGACGGCCGCCCCCGCGGCGACCAATGCCACTACTGAACGTCGCATGACGGCGAGACTACGAGTCGACCCGGCTCGGCTGTGGATCGGGTCCGGGGGACGGCCTGCGCCGCAGCGACGGGAGCAGGGAGGAACCGCTGCGTACCACCCATGTCTGTGCGAGGCCCAGCGCCAGGAGCACGGACACCACGAGGAACCCGATCCAGTAGGTGGGCGGCAGCAGCAACCCGACCGCGCCACCGAAGACCCAGGCCAGTTGCAGCACCGTCTCGGAACGGCCGAACGCCGACGCCCGCGATTCCTCCGGCATGTCCTGCTGGATGACGGCGTCGAGGCTGTTCTTCGCCAGAGCGCTCGCGGTGGAGCCGACGAGTCCGACGAGTGCGGCGGTGGCCAGGCCCGACGCGATGGCGGCGATGATGGTGGAGGCGAGGACGCTCGCCAGGCACGTGAGGACGACCTGGTCGGGTTTGCCGAACTGCATGCGAGACCCGAGCGCGTTGCCGAGGAACCCTCCGACACCGGCGGCGGCACCGATGACGCCGAGCAGCAACAACTGCACGAACGCGCTCTGACCGCTGTTCTCGGTCTCGGCCTTCACTGCGAACGCGGCGAACATCATGAGGAACCCGGTCAGCACGCGGATGGAGCCGTTGCCCCACAGTGCAACCACGACGTGCCGGGCCATTGGCGCGCGGGTCGCCTTCTTCTTGGGCAGGTTGGCCGTCAGCGAGGCGGGCACCTCGCCCTCGGTGACCTCCACCCACGACGGGATACGCATGGCCTGCACAGCGCCGACGACGCAGATGAGTGCGGTGAACCACAGTGCGCCCGACGAGCCGAACGCCCAGTTCAACCCGCTGGCGACCGCACCGAACACGCCGCCGGCGGCGAGCCCGAACACGGCGAGTCGGGCGTTGGTCTTCGACAGGGTGATCTCGGGTGGGAGCACCCTGGGGGTGACGGCGGCTTTGAGCACCATGAACGACTTCGACAGCACCATCTTGCCGAGCGCGGCGGGGTAGAGCACCCAGCTGTCGAAGTTGAGTGCCATGAGCACGCACATCAGCGCCTGACCCGCCGACGACACGCACATCGCCAGCCTGCGCCCTCGTTGGATCCTGTCGAGAGCCGGGCCGATCACCGGCGCCACCAGGGCGAACGGCGCGATGGTGATGAGCAGGTAGAGCGCCACCTTGCCTCGGCTCTCACCGCTGCTGGCGGCGAAGAACAGGGTGTTGGCCAGCGCGACGGCCATCGCGGCGTCGCTGGCGTAGTTCAGCATCACCGCATACGTCAGCGAGGTGAGGCCGGACTTGTCGGCGCCGTCGGCGGTGGTGGCGCGGCGGAACGCGGCGACGGCCTGTCCGCTGAGTTCGCGGCTGCGCAGTGCCGCCACCCGGGTGACCGTGAGTTTCTTCGGCAGGCGCCGCTGGTCGGCGGCTTCGAAGCCGTGGCGGGTCGTGGTCGGTTCGGATTCGAACGACTCGGGCGTCTGTCCGGGGGCGTAGCCGGCGGTGTCGTAGTGCTCGTAGCTGGGCGGAGGGGACGCGGCGCCGGGACGGGACCGTCGGGGTGGCGGTGTCCGCGTCGTTCGGTGCGTTCGGGTGGTCTCGCGCGGATAGGGTCTGGCACCCCGGGGCGGGGGTGGTGGCTGCATCGGGACCGCGCCCGTCGGCGCGTCGTCGGCCGTGGGAACCGTGTCGGCCGAGTAGGCCGTGGTCTCGGGTGTGGACCGCCGCGTGCCCGGGGGGTTGTGGTCCGACGGTCGGCCCGCCCTTTCGTCGGGCGTCCACTTCCGCCTACCCCTGCGACCGGAACGCATGAGCCAATCCTGCCGTATCCACGTGGATCTGTCCGGTTGTTCAGCTCGTCGGGACGAACCGCACCGTGAACATCTTCGGCCACAGCTTGCCGGCGACCAGGAAGTGATCCGGTTCGTCGAGTGCGGCGATGCCGTTGAGCACGTCGGCGTCGGCCGCCTCCTGAGGGGTGAGCAACCCGGACGCGTCGATACGTGCGGTGACGAAGCCGCTGTCCGGATCGATACGCAGGATGTCGTCGGTGTGCCACACGTTGGCGTAGACGTCTTCGCCGACACATTCCAGCTCGTTGAGGTCGGTGACCGGGCCGTCGGTGTCGGTGACCTCCACGGTGTTGACGACGGAGAAGTCGTCGGGGTCGCGGAACGTCAGCGTGGCCGTGCCGTCACTCATCACGAGCCGGTCGTGGTCGTGCTGGTGGCACAGTCCCCAGCCCTCGCCCTCGTAGTCGACTCGGCGGAGCTCGTCCAACGTGGCGCGGTCGCGTTCGATGGCGACGCCGTCGCGCCACGTGAGTTGCCAGATCCGGTCGTCGACCACGGTGATGCCTTCGCCGAACAGTGGCTCGGGCAGGGACACGACGGTGGTGGGCTCGCCACCGAGCGGTCCCGCGCGCAGCGTCGACTCGCCGACAAGCCCGGTCCCTTCGTAGAGGGTGTCGTCGACCACTTCGAGGCCTTGGGTGAATGCCTCCGGGTCGTGGGGGAGCACGTCGACGACTTCGACACGCAACTCTTCCGGCTGAGGAACGCCGCCGGTGCTCCCACCGGAGTTCGACTCCGGGGCCTGTCCACATGCCGCCACTACCGTCGTCACGGTGAGTGCGGCCGTTCCGGCGCGGATCGTTCGGTTGAGCACTCGACGCACGGTTCCCACCTTGGCATGAACCCGCCCCTCCGGAGTAGTCGTTGAGTGCTGCACAATTGGTGGCATGAGCCTGCTGCTGACGCACGACGACGGCACGATCCGCAGGAAGCTGCTCGATGCGGTCGAGCCGGCGCGCGAGGCAGCGGTACAGGACGGCGGCGACGAGAACGTCGGCGACTACGTGGGCGCGGTGCACGAGGACGCCGTGTCGGTGACGCACCTGTTCGACTCCACACTCCCCGGCTACCGGGGTTGGCGTTGGTCGGTCACGGTGGCCACGGCCGACGAGGACGCCCCCGTCACGATCAGCGAGGTGGTGCTCACCCCGGGGCCGGACGCGATCGTCGCGCCGAGGTGGGTGCCGTGGGAACGCAGGGTTCGCCCCGGCGACCTGGGTGTCGGCGACATCTTCCCGACACACCCGGACGACCCGCGGCTCGCCCCGGCGTATGCGACGCTCGACGACCCCGAGGCCGAGGACGCGGTCAAGGAGATCGGGCTCGGCCGGGTGCGGGTGATGTCGCGGTACGGGCGACAGGAGGCGGCCACCCGCTGGTACCGCAGCGAGTACGGTCCCCGATCCGACATGGCCCGCAGCGCGCCCGCCACGTGCGGCACCTGCGGTTTCTACCTCCAGCTGGCCGGGTCACTGCGGTCGGCGTTCGGGGTGTGCGCCAACGAGATCTCCCCGGCGGACGGGCACGTGGTCCACGCCGAGTTCGGCTGCGGTGCCCATTCCGAGGCGCAGCTCGAGACGAGCTCGTCGGTGCCGGTGGCCGAGCTGGTGTACGACGACTCGCTGTTGGACATGGAGATCGTCGACAGCGGAACGGCCGAGGAGGCCGCTGAGAAGGGCACCGAGAAGGGTGCTGAACAGGGCCCGCAGTCCTCGTCTCAGCCGTCCCAGCCGTCCGAGCCGGATTCGACGGTGTGACCGGGCCCGGAACGTCGCTGTCGACCGACGAACTCAGACAGGCGGTGCTGCGGTCCTGGTGGGACTCGCCGACCCGGTTCACCGAGGACACCCGAGCCGAGCGTGACCTGTTGCTCGGCGCCTACCGAGACCGCGTGTTCGTCGAGCTCGCACAGAACGCGGCGGACGCCGCGGCACTCGCGGGCGAGCCGGGCCGGATGCGCGTTCGCGTGGTCGACGGTGAGCTGCGCGTGGCCAACACGGGAGCGCCACTCGACCAGCGTGGTGTGGAGGCGCTCGCGTCACTGCGGGCGTCGGGTAAGGACGGCGGACCGGGCGGAGCCGGCGCGGGGAGCGGGGAGGAAGCCACCGACTCGCGGGACCTCGTGGGCAGATTCGGAGTCGGGTTCGCCGCCGTACTGTCCTTGACCAGCGAGCCTCGTGTGGTCTCCCGAACCGGTGGGGTGGCGTTCTCCGCGACCCGCACTCGGCGGGTGTGGGAGGCGGACGAGGTCCCCGTCCTGCGGTTGCCGTGGCCGCTGCCCGACGACGAGCCGCCGGTGCCGGACGGCTTCGATACCGAGGTGCGCCTGCCGTTGCGGGTGGATCCGCGTGAGGTGCTGGAGCGGATCGAGGCCGAGGTGGCCGATGTGCTGCTGGTGCTGCCGTGGCTGGTCGAGGTGGAGGTCGAGGGTCGTTGTTGGGCCCGGCGGACGGACGGCGACGAGGTGGTGCTCACCGCACCCGACGACGGGTGGACCCGCTGGCTCACCCACCACGGCGAAGGGTGCGTGTGGGCGATACCGGTCACCGACGAGGGCGTTCCCCAGCCGCTCGGTGCCGACGTGCTGCACGCGCCGACTCCCACCGACGAGCGGTTGTCGCTGCCCGCGCGGTTGTTGAGCACGTCGGTGCCGACGGAGCCCTCGCGACGTCGGGTGTTGGCCTCGGCCGATTCACCGGACGTGGTGCGGGCTCTTCAGGACGCGGCCGAGGCCTATCCCGGGCTCGTGCGGCGGCTGCCCGCCCGCTACCGGCTCGCTCTCGTGCCGCGGCCCGGGTTCCCGCTCTCGGACGTCGACGGGCTTCTTCGCGACCTCGTCACCGCGCGGCTGGCCGACGACGCGTGGTTGCCGTCGGCTGTGTCGGGCGAGTTGCCGGGCCGCGGTGCGCGAGTGCTCGATGTGGACTCACCCCGGCTGGTCGAGTTGGTGGCCGACGTGGTGCCCGAACTGGTGGCCGCGCCGCTGTGCGGTCGTGAGGCCGCGCGGACCGCGGGAGCCGTGCAGGTGCGGCCGCTCGGTGTCGCCGAGCTGGTGGAGAGCCTGACCGGCATCGACCGCGCCGCGTCGTGGTGGCGGGCGGTCTACGCCGAGTTGCTCGCGGCCGTGGAACGCGCCGAGGTGGACCTCGACGAACTGGGTGCGGTGCCGGTCCCGCTCGCCGACGGCCGCACCGTGCCGGGTGCGCGCGGGGTGTTGCTGGCCGACGACGTTGCGGGTGACGTCGCCGCCCTCGACGTGCCGGGGCTGCACGTGGTGCATCCCGACGCCGGGCACCCGTTGCTCCAACGGCTCGGAGCGACGAGCGCGGGGCCCGCCGAGCTGTTGCGCGCACCCGCCGTGGTCGACGCCGTCGGACGGAGCGTCGACAACGCCCTCGCCGGACTGGACGTCGAGCCGCTGATCGACGCCGTGCTGTCGTGGGTGTCGGTGGTGGGGACCGTGCGGGACGCCGAACTCGGCGCGTTGGCGTTGCCCACGGAGTCGGGCTGGCGCCGCGCGGACGAGTCGGTCCTGCCCGACGCCGCGATCCTCGACGTGCTGCACCCCGATGCCGTCGGCGACGACGCGCCTCTCGACGTGCTGTCGGCCGAGGTCGCGGACCGGTGGGACCGGGAGACACTCGTGGCGGTCGGGGTGCGGGACGGCTTCGTCGTCCTCGGTGACGACGAACTCGACCCGGCCGACCCGGACAGCGCCGAACCGTCCATCCCGGACCTCGACCTCGTGGCGGACGACGCGTGGCCCCGCGCCGTGCGCCTGTTGTCCGCCGAGCCCGACACGTGGCGTGCGCTCACCGCGCCGGACGGCCGGGTGCGGGACTGGTTGGCCGTCAACGCCCTGTTGGCGGGCAGGCCGCCGAGGCAGTGGCGACTGCCTTCCGCCGGTGAGCTGGCCGGCCTGTTCGACCCCGTGCCCGATGTGGGTCTGAGCGACGAGCTGCTGGCACTGATCGGGGTGCGTTCCGAGCTCACCGTCGGCGACGCCGACGACGCCGAGCTGGTGTGCGCGCGGCTCGGCGACGAGAACCGGACCGTGCCACCCGGGCTCGTGTTGCGCGCCCACAGCGCCCTGTCCCGCCTGGTGCCCGACGACGTGGAGCCACCGGAGCGGGTGCGCACCCTCGCCGGCACGGTGTGCGACGCCTTCGACGCTGTGGTGCTCGACGCGCCGTGGTTACTCGCGCTGTGGCCGCTCGACCGGCTCGTCGCCGCCGTGGATTTCGCCGACGCGCCCGCGCTCGCCGATGTGCTCGACCTGCCGTTGGCCACGGACGAGACCACCGCGACGGTCGACGACGAGGGCGAGTTCGTCGCGTGGACCGACCTACCCGCGATCGTGGAGGTCGCCGACCTGTTGGGCGTCACCGTGCCGGACGGCGGTGTCGTGATTCACGAGGAACTGAGCGTGGCGGACGTCGCCGTGCCGTGGTGGAACGACGGTGACCTGCATGCCGCCGATTCCCCGGACGGCCTCGCCCGCGCCTTCGCGTGGGCCGCGGACCGGTGGGCCGATCGGGTGTTCGTCGAGCGGTTGCTCGACGACCCGGATCCCCGCGTTGCGCTGGGTTGATGCGAATGGTCCACGTGTACTCACATTCAGTGAGTGTGTTAAAGGTTTCGTTGTGCAAAACGCGACCCTCTGCGGGACGCGGCTCGCTGCCACACCATGATTGCCATGCCCACAAGGCCGAGCCCGACCCCCGCGAGAGTCGTCCACAGCCACACGCCGTGGACGCCGGTGACCAACAGCACGACGAAGGCGATCAGCCAGGCCGCAGTGCCTCCGGTCACGGGAATCCAAAGGCTGACCACAGATGTCGGCAGTTCAGGAGTAGGACGAAGCCGTCCTGCGATCTCCGGTGGGTTGTTCGGTTCGTCCACGTGGGACAGGCTACCGCTGCCGCGAATGAACAAGGCAGGTGAGCGATGTCAGATGTGACCGCGCGAGAACAGCGGTCGCGGCTCGATCGATTCTTCCGGATCAGTGAGCGAGGTTCGACCGTCGGCCGCGAAATGCGCGGTGGCCTGGTCACGTTCGTGACCATGGCCTACATCATCGTGCTCAATCCGCTCATCCTCGGTAGCTACTCCGCGGATGACCCGAGCGCGGCCAAGGACATGACCGGGGCGATCCTGCCCGTCGACCAGGTCACGGCCGTCACCGCCCTGGTCGCGGGTGTGATGACCATCCTGATGGGTGTTGTCGCGAACTTCCCGTTCGCGATCGCGGCCGGTCTGGGGATCAACACCCTCGTCGCGGTGTCGATCGCCCCGCAGATGACCTGGCCCGCGGCCATGGGGCTCGTGGTGGTCAACGGCATCGTGGTGCTGCTGCTGGTGGTCACCGGGGTGCGCACGATGGTGTTCAACGCGGTGCCGCAGCCACTCAAGGCGAGCATCGCCGTGGGCATCGGGTTGTTCATCGCCATCGTGGGGCTGGTCGACGCCGGGTTCGTGCGGCGTGTCCCGGACGCGGCGGGCACGACGGTGCCCGTTCAGTTGGGCATCGACGGGTCGATCGCCTCGTGGCCCACGATGGTGTTCGTGGTGACGCTCGTGGTCATGGGCATCCTCGTGGCCAGGAACGTCAAGGGCGCGATCCTGCTCGGCATCCTGTTCGGCACGGCGCTGTCGATCATCGTCGAGGCCATCGTCAAGGTGGGGCCGTCCCTCGGGGTCGACCCCAAGGGCTGGAACCTCGGTTACCCGGCCTTGCCCGACTCGGTCTTCAGTCTGCCCGATCTGTCTTTGGTGGGCGCTTTCAACTTCGACGCGTGGGTGCAGATCCCGGCGCTGACGGCGGCGCTTTTGGTGTTCACCCTCGTGCTCACCGACTTCTTCGACACCATCGGCACCATGACCGGCCTCGGCCAGGAGGCCAAGCTGGCGGACAAGGAGGGGCGTCTGCCCAACGTCGGCAAGGGCCTGTTCGTCGACTCGGTGGGTGCCGTCGCCGGTGGTGTGGCCTCGTCGAGCTCCAACACGGTGTTCGTGGAATCGGCCGCGGGCATCGGGGAAGGCGCGCGCACCGGCCTGGCCAACGTCGTCACCGGGTTGCTGTTCATCGCGGCCATGTTCTTCACCCCGCTGTACCAGGTGGTGCCGATCGAGGCGGCGGCACCCGCGTTGGTCGTCGTGGGCGCGATGATGGTGCGGCAGATCACCGAGATCGACTTCAAGGACTTCGCGGTGGCGCTGCCCGCGTTTTTGACCATCGTCGTCATGCCGTTCACGTATTCGATCGCCAACGGCATCGGCGCGGGCTTCGTCACCTACGTGCTCATCCAGGCCGTCACCGGCAAGGCGCGACAGGTGCACCCGCTGATGTGGATCGTGTCGCTGTCGTTCGTGGTGTACTTCGCGATCGAGCCGATCCAACAGGTGCTGGGTTGATCCTCGGGTGTGCTCGACGTCGGCATGGGCAGGTGCCGAGCACACCCGGCGGGTCAGGACGGCAACTCAGGCAGGCGCGGCTCGACGAGGTAGGCGATGGTGCTGGCGATGTCGCAGGTGAGGCCGTCCGGCCCCACGATGCCGACGTCGATCCGTGAGCTGTCGTCGACCTTCATGCCTATCGTGCAGTTCGTTCCCGAGGGGTCCGGTGCTACCGCAGTGGGGCGTGCGTTGACCTCGGCCGTCGTTACTTCTCCGCCTCCGGCCGGGTTCATCGACTCCACGCTCTGCTGATCTCGGACATCGAGGTCGACGACGATTCCCTCGTAGTTGTTCTCCATGGTCGGTGGTAACTGCCAACGACAGGTCCGTGAGTCCGGCATCTTCACCCGCTTGCCGTCCTCGAAGGTTCCGAGCTCCGCGAGATCGTCTGTGGAGAGCAGGCTGCAGGGGGCGATAGAGAGGCTCAGGGCGTCTCCGGCCTCGTTCGTGCTGGGCGGTGCCGCCTCAACACCGGAAGTCGGAGCGTTTGTCTGTGCGTGCGGTTGTCCTGTGGTCTCACCTGAGCAGGCGGCGAGACTCAGCAGGAGGCCCGCTGCTGTGAGTGCGAGGCACGGTCGTAACGTTCGCTCTCTTGTTCGCATCGATCAATCCTGTGCCATGCGCCGCAACGCGTCCTGTACTTCGGCTTCATGTTCCTCGTACTGATCGGAGGCGCGTAAGAGAGCTTCGATGCTCAGCTGCAGTACTATCCTCAGTTCTTCGATCGATTTCTTCGCAGAGCCCGGCCCGTTGGCGGCGTCGTATTGGTACTGGGCTACGAGCTAGCTGACCGTAGTCATGGTCTCCGAGTTTTGTTCCTGCTCGAAGTTCCGGAGCGTGGCCTCTGCTTCCTCGATGTCCTTCAAACTGTTTCGCAGCGCCTTGAGTAGGTGCTCCGCGCTCTCCTTGGTGACCGTGAATCCGCCGTTCTTGGCCGACTCGACCAGTGCGCCCGCCGACTTCTTGGCCTGCTCCATCGAGCCGGTGCCCAACGAACCGTTCGCTCCGAACAGCCCGTCCCATATCGAGCCGGAGGCCCCGCCCGGCTTCCCCGTAGCACCGCCGCTGCTGAGGTCCAGGTCCTTCAATTCGGTCACGGCTTGCCCCCATCCGTGTCGTTGTCCACCGTGCGAGACCGTTCGGATCCGAAGTGTAGACAGGCTTTGGGCTCCTCGGTGTGGGATCGGACGTATGACACCCGTCTCGTCGATCACCGCGGACGTGGGAACGGCGGCGCGGCGGATGTAGCCGCCGGGGAGCCCTCCTGCCTGCGATCATGACGGCCGTCTCATCGCTGAGAGCGTAGGAAAGAGTAATCGTGAGGTATGCTAAGGATGTGTCGGAAACCGCTGATGAACGATCGCTGGCCAGCCGTCTTCGGTTGGCGGTCGTTCGGCTGAACCGCAGGCTGCGAGCGCAACGAGCCAGTGACGACGTCTCACTGACTCAGATCTCGGCTTTGTCCTCGCTATACAAATGCGGTCCTATGACACCCGGGCAGTTGGCCGCCCGAGAGGGAGTGCAGCCACCGTCGATGACGCGAGTCATCTCGGCGCTGGAGGGCATCGCCTACGTCGAGCGCAGCCCCCATCCCACTGACGGGAGACAGGCGATCGTCGCCCTGACCAAGGAAGGGCAGGACTACGTGCGGGCCACGATCTCCCGCCGGGAAGTGTGGCTGGATCAGCGGTTGGCCGAGCTGACCGAGAGGGAGCGTCACGTGCTCTCCGAGGCGGCGGAAATCATCGAACGCATGGCCAGACACAGTTAGACGACATCCATGACGGGAGGCGACACCACCGCGTGACTAGCACGGCTAGCGCAGCGAATACCTCACCCGAACTACCCGTAGTCCCAGACAAAGCCGGCCCGCCACGATCACGCTCCGCGCCCGAACGCTCGCGCGGGATGTTCGCCTCTCTCCGGGTCCGCAACTATCGCCTCTTCTTCAGTGGCCAGATCATCTCCAACATCGGCACCTGGATGCAACGCATCGCCCAGGACTGGCTGGTGTTCGATCTCAGCGGCTACAATCCGGTGGCCCTCGGCATCGCCGTCGCGTTGCAGTTCCTGCCGACCCTGTTGCTGTCGCTGTGGGCCGGGGTGCTCGCCGACCGTGTCGACAAGCGCAAGCTGCTCATGGCGATCCAGTCCGGCATGGCGTTGCAGGCCCTCGTGCTCGGCGGCCTGGTGTTGAACGGCGCGGCGCAACTGTGGCAGGTCTACCTGCTGTGTTTCGTGCTCGGCACTCTGTCCGCGCTGGAGGTGCCGACACGGCAGGCGTTCGTGGCCGAGATGGTGGGCCGCGACCAGACCGCCAACGCGGTCGCGTTGAACTCGTCGATCTTCAACCTGGCCCGGATCGTGGGTCCCGCCATCGCCGGGTTCGCGATCGTGCTCGTGGGCATGGGTTGGTTGTTCATCGCCAACGCCGTGAGCACCGTGGCCGTCATCGCCGGTCTCGCGTCGATGAGGTCGTCCGAGCTGTTCCGGTCGCCCGCCGTCGACCGTGCCAAGGGGCAGTTGCGGGAGGGGCTGCGTTACGTGCGCAGCAGGCCCGATCTGGTGACCGTGATGGTGCTCGTGTTCTTCGTCAGCACGTTCGGCATCACGTTCTTCACCTCGCTCGCCATCGTGGCGGCCAACGTCTTCGGCACCGAGGCCGACGGCTACGGGATGCTCTCGACGATGCTCGCCGTGGGGACCTTCACCGGCGCGTTGCTCTCCGCGCGGCGGGGGAGTCGGGGCGGGCCGAGTCTGCGTGTGTTGCTGGTGTCGGCGGTGGCTCTGGGGCTGATCGAGTTCGTCGGCGCCTTCATGCCCACGTACGCGCTGTTCGGAGTGGCTCTCATACCGCTGGGCTTCGCCACGATCACGTTCCTCAACACGGCCAATGCGCTCGTGCAGACGACGGTGAGTCCGCAGATGCGAGGCCGCGTGATGGGGCTGTACGTGCTGGTCCTGATGGGCGGCAACCCCGTCGGTGGTCCGATGACGGGGTGGATGGCCGACACCTTCGGTGGGCGTTCCCCGTTCTACATCGGGGGCGCCGTTGCGCTCGTCGCGGCCCTGACCTGCGGGTATGTGGCCTATCGGG
>JAJYTH010000036.1 GCA_021793175.1 Actinomycetes bacterium | reverse complement strand
ACCCGGTGAACCGGGAGGGCGAGCACCCGGCCGAGCCCGAGCAGCAGACGCAGCAGGAGCAGCCGGAACAGTCCGACCGGTCACCACAGGCGGAACCGGCCAAACCGACTCGGGGCAGGACCAAGAGCAGCGCCCGCAAGACCAGGGCCGTGGTGCTCACCCTCACCGTCACCGGCACCGCCGACGGTGAATGGCAGGCCGAGCTCAAGCACGGCAGCAAGTGGGTCGCCAAGGGTCTGGACATCCCGGCCTCGGCCGTGTCCCGCGCGGCGAAGGAGCTCCACGAGGAACTCTCCGCACCGATCGACGAGGTGATCAACGAGGCCCGCGAGCAGCAGCAGGCCAAGGTCGCACAGCTGGAGGCCGAGCTGGAGCAGGCCAAACAGGCTCTGGCCGAACTGCAGAGCTGACGAAGAGGACAGCCCATCCGAAAATAAGAAGGGGGGCGGATTCCGCCCCCCTTCTTCTCGTCTTGCCGGTCGGCCCGGTCCGGGTTGTCATGGAACGGTGTCCGAGGCTCCGAAGGAGATCCACGCCGACGAGCCGCACACCGCTCACGTGGGCGGCAGACTCAACTGGTTGCGAGCGGGCGTGCTCGGGGCCAACGAACGGCATCGTGAGAGTGCCCGCCACGGCCGGTGCGGTCGCGATCACGCTCGCGATCGCCGGCTGGGTGAGCGCCCGGCTCGGCCAGGCACCTCGGGGACGAGCCGCAGCCCGTAACGTCGGAGTGGGCTTGCTGACGATGCTCATGACGTACGCGGTGGGCTTCGGGTCCGGTGCGGCACTCGGGTGAACGCGTCGCGGCGCGCCCGCCGAGCCTTCGGATTGATCACGTGGCACGATGAGGCGCGTGAGCAGCCCCAAGAACCTTCAGCAGGACGACGCGGGTGGCCCTGCGGTGCCCTATCTCCCGTTGTCCTCAGACGACGGAACAGCACAGGACGCGTCCATCGGCTCCTTGGTGAAGGACGCGGCCCAGCACGTGTCCACGCTGGTCAGAGCCGAGGTCGAACTGATCAAGACCGAGGCCGTCGGTGAGGCGAAGAAGGCTTTCAAGGGCAGTCTCTTCTTCGTCGTCGCCGGTGTCATCGCGCTGTACAGTTCGTTCTTCTTCTTTTTCTTCCTCGGGGAACTGTTGGCCGAGTGGCTGCCGCGATGGGCCTCGTTCGGCATCGTCTTCCTGGTGATGCTGCTGGTGGCGGGGATCGCGGGCTACATCGGTCTGCGGAAATGGAAGCGGGTGCGCAAGCCTCAGCGTTCGATCGACAGTCTCAAGAGCACCGCCGACACGCTGCGGCATCGACGGACGCACGATGCGGACTCGGCCACAGGCTCCACGACGGCGCACTGACGGCTTCCACCCGAGCTTGTCGCACGTGTCCGCCCCCGATCCGTCGACCGTACGGCTGGAAGGCCCCTGGACGCACCGCGACGTGTCCGCCAACGGGATCCGGTTGCACGTCGCCGAGCTCGGAACCGGTCCCCTGGTGTTGCTGTTGCACGGCTTCGCGGGGTTCTGGTGGGCGTGGCACCACCAACTGCGCATGCTGGCGGACGCGGGGTTCCGCGTGGTCGCCGCCGACCTCCGAGGCTACGGCGACTCCGACAAACCTCCCCGGGGCTACGACGGTTGGACACTCTCCGGGGATGTCGCGGGACTTGTGCGCGCACTCGGGGAACGCAAGGCCCACCTCGTCGGACATGCCTGGGGTGGCTTGCTCTCGTGGTCGGTCGCGGCACTGCATCCGCGCGTGGTGGCGTCCGTCAGTGTGCTCGGCGGAGCCCACCCGCTCGCCCTGCGGTCGGCCATCGGGCGCAGCTGGTGGCGCCGACGGGGGCAGGCGAGCGCGATGGGGCATCTGTTCCGGTTCCAGGTTCCGATGGTGCCCGAACGCAAGCTCGTGGCAGCGGACGCCGCCGAAGTGGAACGGCTGCTGCGGGCATGGTCGGGAAGCCACTGGCGGCAGCAACCGGACTTCCCCGACACGGCGCGCCGGTTCCGGCAGGCCATGCAGGTGCCCGGTGTGGCCCACAGTGCGTTGGAGTACTACCGGTGGGCGTTTCGCTCACAGTTCCGCGGCGACGGGCGCAGATTCGCCGAGACAGTGGCCGACAGGGTGTCGATGCCGGTGTTGCAGGTACACGGCGAGGACGATCCGTGCGTGCTGCCGAGCACCGCGTGTGAGTCGGCACCGTGGCGTGGTCCCGACTCCCGGATCGAACTACTGAGCGGGGTCGGGCACTTCCCACATCTGGAAGCACCGGAACACACCGGCAAGCTGCTCACCGGGTTCCTGCGTAGCGTCTGAGGTTTCAGCCCGTACAGGGTCCCGTGTCGACCTCGACGGTGAAGGACCGGGCCCGTTCGATCTCGTCGCTCACCTCGTCGGCCGTGAGCACGAAACCGGTGTCGGGGTCCTCCACCGAGGCTCCAAACACGACACCGACGACACGGCCTTGCGGGTCGATCAAAGGGCCGCCCGAATTACCGCTGCGCACCTGTCCTCGGACGGTGTAGACGTCCCGCTCCACGGTTCGGGCGTCGTAGATGTCGGGGCCACGCAGTGTGATCCGTTCCCGGATCCGTGTCGGCGCGGCGGTGTACGGCCCGTTGAGCGGGTAACCGAGCGCGATCGTGTCGTCGCCGGCCTCGACCGGTTCCTCCGCCAACGGCAGTGGCTCCTCGTCGAGTCCGGGCACGGCGAGCACGGCGAGGTCGGTGGTGGGGTCGTAGTGCACCACGTCGGCGTCGAGGTGCCCCTGGGCCGTCTCCACCAGAACGCGTTCGGTGCCCGCGACGACGTGGGCGTTGGTCATCACCCGCTCTTCGTCGACGACGAACCCGGTGCCCTCCAACGACCGGGAGCAGCTCGGCGCGGTGCCGCGCACTTTCAGCACGCTCGGCCGCACGTTCTGGACCACGGCGCTGTTCTGCAACGCCGGGTCCGGTGGATTGATCTGGCGTACCGGCGTCTCCTGGAACGGCGCGAGGATCGACGGGAAGTCGGACTCGTCGAGCAGATTGCGCAGCTCACCCGGCAAGCCTTGGGCGGCTTCGGGCATCAGCTCGTTGACCCCACCGAGCACGGCCGAGTCGTTGATCGCCCTGGTCAGCCCCGGCAGAGCGGCGACGCTGGTCAGGGGCAGGGCGATGAGCCAGGCGACCACGAACACCACGGCGCCCTGTACGACGGCCCCCAACGCGTTGTCCACGCCGGACAGCTTCGGCGACGAGATCCTGCGCTTGAGCTTGTTGCCGAAGTACACGCCCAGGGTCTCACCGAGGGCGACGAGAAAGATCACCGTGCCGACCGCGAACGCCACCTTGGCGGCGGGATGGTCGACCTCCTCGACGAGGAAGGGGGCGAGCTGGATCCCGAGCACCGCGCCGGCGATCACACCGAGGAAGGCCGGCAACGCGACGACGAACCCCTGTCGGGCACCGGAGACGGCCGCGAGCAGAGCCAGGAGGATCACCAGCAGGTCGACCCAGTTCACCGTCTCTCCTCGTCACATCCGTTCGGCTGCGGTGCGCGCCTCGTGCTCGGCCAACGCTACGTCAAGGTCACGCACGTCCGTGCGGTCCCACTCTCTGTCCCAACCACCGAGCTCCAGCAGCGTCGCCAACACACCGGCCGTGAATCCCCACACGAACAACCCTCGGACGGTGAACGCGGGTCCACGCCATCTCCCGTCGCGCCGGGCGACCACGAACCTGTTCGCGGGGTCGGAGAGTTCCGCGATCGGCACCCTGGCCACGGCAGCCGTCTCCGCGGGGTCGACGGGACGCACGGGCGACGGTCGACTCCAGTGAGCGAGCACGGGCGTCACCGCGAACCGTGATACGGGAACGTACAGCTCGGGAAACAACGCGACGGGACGAACCCCCTCGGGCAGCACCCCGGTCTCCTCCTCGGCCTCCCGCAGTGCCGTGGTCACCGGGTCCTCACTGTCTTCGGCCCCGCCCCCGGGGAAGGCCGCCTGTCCCGCGTGAGAACCGAGCGTGTCGGCCCGGCGCAGCAGCAACACGTCCGGCCCCTGTTCACCGGTACCGAACAGCATCAGCACCGCCGCGCGTCGCGCGTTGCCGTACGGCGGCGCGGTGACCCGCGTGAACGTGGTCGTGTCAACCTTCGCGCTGGCCTCGACCAGGGGGCGCAGCCACTCCGGCACGTCGTCGGGTGTCGTCAGGGGTCCACTCATCGCGCACGCTCCACCGCATTCCGGATCTCGTCCAGTGAGGTGAACAACCGAGGGTCGTTCACGAACTGGGCCTGTCCATCGACGACGAGGTACGAGGCGGGAAGCGCTTTGGGAGCCCTTAGTGCCTCACGCACCGGCCCGCTCGCGCCTTCCCCGTCGTGGACGGTGGGCAGTCGCACCCCGAGTTCGGTCAGCAGCTCCAGCCCGTCGGCCGCCGAACTCTGCACCTGCACCGTCACCACTCGGACAGCGTCCGGCTGCGCGGCGTAGTCGGCCAGCAGCGGGAGCTCCTCGCGGCAGGGCTCACACCACGTGGCCCATACGTTGACCAGCGTCGGGCCGTCTCCCAACGTGTCGGCGAAGTCGACCTGGGAGCCGTCGCCGAGGCAGTGCGTCTCCGCCTCGAACATCTCGGACGCCTCGCCGCCCGCTCGGCTCACGCCTTCGGGGGGCACACACGACGCCAGGGCGGCCCGTTCTCTGGCCGGGCCGAGGTCAGCGCCGTTCTCTTCGGGAACGTCATCCGTGCGGGGCAGCAACGCGACGATCAACGCGAGTGCAAGCGCACCCGCGGCGAGCGCCCACTTCGTCGCCGTCGTCAAGAGTTCGTCACCAGCTCCAACAGATGATCGCGTTCGGGCCCCTTGACGAGTTTCGCCGCGACGTCGAACTCCGTAGGCCCGGTGCCGTACGAGGGACAGTCCTTCGCCAAGGGACAGGCACCGCACGCAGGCTTACGAGAATGGCATATCCGGCGACCGTGGAAGATCACGCGGTGCGACAGCATGGTCCACTCCTTGCGAGGGAACAGCTGTCCGACCTCGTGCTCGATCTTCACCGGGTCGTCGCTGTCGGTCCAAAGCCAGCGCCGCGCCAGCCTGCCGAAATGGGTGTCGACGGTGATACCGGGGACATCGAAGGCTTCCCCCAGCACCACGTTAGCGGTCTTGCGTCCGACGCCGGGGAGTCGCACGAGTTCCTCCAGCGTCCCCGGAACCTCCCCGTCGTGCCGCTCGACCAGCGCGGCACCGAGTCTCATCAACGACGACGCCTTGTTGCGGAAGAACCCCGTGGGGCGGATCAACTCCTCCAGCTCGGTACGGTCGGCTCCCGCGTAATCGGCCGCGCTCCGGTAGCGGGCAAACAGCGCGGGCGTGACCGCGTTGACCCGCTCGTCCGTGCATTGCGCCGAAAGGATGACAGCCACCAGCAGTTCCAGTGGTGTCGAGAAGTTCAGCTCGCAGTGTGCGTTTGGATAGGCCACATCGAGGCAACGCTTCATACGCCGCGCGCGTCTGACCAACGACAACCGGCTCTGCTCAGCGAATGCACGCCCCTTTCGGGGGGCGTGACCGACGGTTGACGACACCCCGCTAGCCTACGTGCGCCACCGGGGCAGGACGCCACCCTCCTTCGCTGACACCGAGGTCACGCAGCAGTGGCCCGGGGGCCGAGCCGTGAGTGAGCATAGGAATCAGGAGTGATATGACCGTCTGGTTCGTGATCGCGGTGCCGGTCGTGGTGATGCTGTTCGCGCTCGGCATGGAAAGGGTTGAGCACCGGTTGCGCCACGTTTCCGTGCGCGGTGAGGACGTCGAGGAGTTCCTCGAACAGGCCCGACCGGACGAAGTGAAGGCGCTCTACGGGCACGGAATCGGCCGTGCGCTGGAGTTGTTCCGGCTGCGTAGGCTGGCCGGAAGGACGGCCAAGGGTAAGCAACGCGACCTCCGGGGTTAGGCTATTCGGTTGGACGAGATGCTCCACCGAGCCTCTCAACAGGGAGTATCCGGACGAGCGCGGTACGTTCGCATCGTTCGTACTCACCGGTAGTAGGTTGGCCTTCAGGGCCCGAGCGGGGAGCGTTCTCGGGTGCACGCCCTACACTGCATGTAGTGATCGGCGGCATGCCACTTCACCCGAAGAGGCGGATGCTGCTACCCCAAAGGAGGCACGAGGTGGACGAGACCCTGGCCCGCGCGGGCATCTTCCAGGGTGTGGAACCGGCCGCGGCCGAAGCGCTCGCGCAGACCCTGGAATCAGTGGAGTTTCCCCGCGGCCACGTGATCTTCAACGAGGGCGAGCCGGGGGACAAGCTCTACATCATCAAGTCGGGCAAGGTCAAGATCGGCCGCAAGTCGGCCGACGGCCGGGAGAACCTGTTCCAGATCATGGGACCGTCCGACATGTTCGGGGAGCTGTCGATTTTCGACCCGGGCCCGCGCACGTCGACGGCCACGACCGTCACCGAGGTCAGCGCGGTGACGATGGACCGCCCCGCGTTGAGGCAGTGGATCTCGACGCGTCCGGAGATCGCCGAACAGCTGCTGCGGGTGGTCGCACGTCGGCTCCGCCGCACCAACAACATGGTCGCCGAACTGATCTTCACCGACGTTCCCGGCCGTGTGGCGAGGGCGCTGTTGCAGCTGGCGCAGCGTTTCGGCAGCCAGGAGGCGGGCCTGCTGCGGGTCACTCACGACCTCACGCAGGAGGAGATCGCCCAGTACGTCGGTGCGTCGCGAGAAACCGTCAACAAGGCGCTCGCCGACTTCGCGCACCGCGGTTGGCTGCGACTTGAGGGCAAGAGCGTATTGATCCTCGACCCGGAGCGGCTGGCTCGCCGAGCCCGCTGAGACGTTGGCGAGGTGTCTCGGGTCGCCGACCTCGGGCGGCCCGCAGGGGAGGGCATCGGCGGCACTCAAGGCCGGGCACGAATAAGTCGATACGGAACAAGGGGCCGGGCGCCACCCCCGACGTGGCACTTCATCCGGCCCCTTGTCCGTTATGCGCGGACCGTCCCCCGACAGGCCGCGCTCCCCGCCCTCCGGTTGTAGGCCCCGACCCGAAACCCGGAGGGAGTCTGTAGTTGTTCGCCCGGAGGAACCGGGGCGACGCAAGCTGACGCTTGATGCGAACTCTGTACCCCGCTGTGTCTCCAGTGGGGTACAGCGACCTAGAGCATCTGCGACATCTGTCTTAAATGTTCCACCAGCCGAAGCCGTACCGATAGGGTCGCATGGCCCCACCCTGGCGGTTCAAGTGTGTTCACCCTCAAAGACGCGTCAGCCGGATAGATGATGCCCATCTTCGGGGCACTGTTACCTATCCGATATCAAAATACCCGTTCGGATGCGTTTTATGCCCTTTTGGGCCAATTCACTCAAGCCCGAGCCGAGCAAAGTGGTACCGTCGTACCATACTGGTACGCGTGTCCAACCCCGTCGAATCCGGTCGCACCACCCTTTCCGACTACCGCGTAGCGCTGACCACCCCCGCCGCCCGGCGACCTCTCGTCGCCTCGTTGCTGGCCCGGCTCCCGATCGCCATGATCGGCATCTCCGGGTTGCTCTATGTGCAACACCGGACGGGCACTTACGCGGTGGCCGGCCTGGTGTCGGCGAGCACGCTGGTCGGCGTCGCCATCGGCTCGGTGGTGCAGGGACGACTCATCGACCGATTCGGCCCCACACGGCCACTACTCGTGGTCGTGGCCTTGTTCGCGGTGACGATGGCGGGGCTGGTGGCGGCCATCGAGAGCGGGGCGGCCACACCTGTGCTCGTGGTACTCGCCGGGGGTATCGGCCTGTTCGAGCCCATGTGCGGCTCGGCGTCCCGAGCGCTGTGGGGCAGGCTGCTCCCATCCGGGCCCGCGCTCACCGCCGCCTACTCGTACGAGGCCATCAGCATGGAGGTCTTCTTCATCCTCGGCCCCGGGCTGGCGGGCGCGCTCATCGCCGCACCGTGGCCGGGAACGGGCATGGTCCTCGGCGGAGCGTGCATGGCGGTGGGCGCGGTGCTGTTCGCGTTGAGCCCGGCCGTGCGGGCCTGGCCGCCGTCCCCCCGCGGCAAAACGCCCTTGCTCGGCGCGTTCAGCAGTCCCGGAATGCGCACACTCGCGCTGGCAGCACTCGGATTCGGCATGGTCATCGGCTTCGTCGAGGTCGCCGTACCCGCCGCAGCCACCGAAGCCGGCAACACCGCCCTGGGCGGTGTCCTGTTGTCGGTGTGGTCTGTGAGCTCCGTGGCGTTCGGCATCGTCTACAGCCTGCGTCCTTGGCCGAAGCCGCTGGGTCTGCGGCTGCCCGTGTTGCTCGCGCTGTTCGGCGCCTCCGTGGCGCTGTTGGCGTGGCCGTCGACACTGTGGGGTCTCGCGGTGGCTCTGCTGGCCTCGGGTGCCCTCATCACTCCACAGTCCACCACCCACTCGATGACCATCGAGCTGGTGGCTCCGAAAAACACGGCGGCCGAGGCTTTCGGTTGGGTCCTCACCGCCATCACCCTCGGATTGGCGTTCGGGCAATCGGCCAGCGGTTACCTGGTAGAACTTAGCGGTCCTCCGCTGGCATTCGGGGTGGCGTCGGTGTGCGCGCTCGTGGTGGCCGGTGCGGTATGGCTGCGCAAGCACACGGTTCGCGCCCGAGCCGCCGACGACGGTCGAACCGAGGGCGCGGAGGACACGGAAGGCACGAAAGACGCCACCATATCGTGACCGTCGGAGGTCATCCGCGGGAACGCAGATACTCCAGCTGGGCCTGGACACTCGCCTCGGCGGGCCCCCACAGCGCCCGGTCGACGTCGGCGTAGACGAGTTCCACGACCTGGCGGGCCGTGGCGTCGTCCCCGAGTTCCCGCAGTGCCCGGCGCACCTGATCCAGCCGCTGTTCGCGGTGGCGCAGGTACTCGGTCACCGTGCTGGTCAAATCCGACAGCTCGGGACCGTGGCCGGGCAGACCGAGCGTGTTCGGCGGCAACGCGCACAGAATCCGCAGAGAGTCGAGGTAGTCTCCCAGGTCGGACAGCACAGTGGTGCCCCGCCCCAGCACCGTGTCCCCGGTGAGCACGTGTACCCGATCGTCGTGGTCCACGCGCAGCACGATCGAATCGTCGGTGTGCCCGGGGGTGTGCGTGACCCGCAACGTCAACCCCGCGGCCCGCACCACGTCGCCGTCACCAAGCGGATCGCCCTCTCGACACAGGGAGGCATCGAAGGCTCGCACCGGCGCGCCCACGCGTTCGGCGAGCACCGGAGCCGCCTCCACATGGTCCGGGTGCCGGTGGGTGAGCACGATCAGCTCGATGCCGGCGAGACCGGAAAGCACGTCGAGGTGCTCGTCGAGGGCGTACCCGGGGTCCACGACGATCCGACCGGCCACTCCCGGTGCCTGCAACACCCAGGTGTTGGTGCCCTCCAACGTCATCGTCGACGGGTTGTTCTGCAACAGCACCGACGCGATGGGAGACACCGGTCGGAGCACCCCGTAAGCGGGATGGCTCATGACAGCTTCACCACGACCCGTTCACCGTCCTGCACGAATCTCGGCATGATCCGGTGGATCTCGCGTTCACACGCCAGGACCTCCGCCACGGAGGAGAACTGGGCGATCTCGTTGAGCGTGCACCACGTGGGGGGCATCAAGCCCACCCAGCCGGCCTCGGCGTCGGCCATGGCGTCCTCGGGACGTTGCCAGTGCGCCGACTCGACCTCGGTGGTGCCGTCGTCGGCCGTCTGCCCCTCGGGAAGAGCCGCCACGAAGAACCGTGCGTCGTACCGCCGGGGTTCCTCCTCGGGGGTCACCCAGTTCGCCCACGGCCGCAGCAGGTCCGCCCGCACCACCAGTCCGGCGTCGTTGAGGAAGCTCGCTAACGACAACTCACCAGAGGTGAGTGCCGCACGCGCGTCGGCGTAGACGCCGGTGTCGGCGACGACGCTGGACTCCGTGCCCGCCAACAGGACGCCGGACTCCTCGAACGCCTCCCGGACCACGGCGCACACCAGCGCCCGCGCCAGCGGCTCTGAACACGAGAACCGCCGAGCCCACTCCTCGGGCGGCGGCCCGACCCAGCCGATGGAGGCGTCGGCGTCGCGCTGGTCGACCCCGCCCCCGGGGAACACGGTCATCCCGGCCGCGAACGCCATGCTGCGCACACGACGCTGCAGGAAAACCTCGACCCCGGAGCGGTCTCCCACGTCCCGCACCAGCACCACGGTCGCCGAGTCCTTGGCCACGACGGGCTGCGACGGCGGTTCCTTCTGCACCGACGCCAGTGTCGGAACCAAGTGCTCGGGCACGACAAAGAAGTCCGGGCTCTCCCCGCCCGCCGGGTCTCGCGACTCGATCACGAGCGCACGATACCTCTTGTCCGTCCGAAGATCAGTGGCCTCAGCTACGTTCCACGCCGTTCGCCTTGGCGGCCTCGGCCCGTTCCCGCTCGGCCAGCTCGGCGTGCAGTTCACGCAACAGTTGCCGGTCGCGCTCGGACAGCTGCGGATCGTCGAGGTCCAGCTCAGGCAGCGAGGTCATGCCCGTGTCCAGGCCCGCGATCTTCCTGCCCTTCTCGGGGTCCTCGGCGATCGCGGCACGCAGCTGCGCCATTTCCTCCGGGCTCATCTCGGTGGTCTCGGCGACTCGGTTCTCCAATTGGGCCAGCTCCTCGGCGGAGAACGACTTCTTGTCGGGCTTCTCCGTCGAGCGTTCGGAGGGCTCGGCGGACTCGGCGGGCACTGGTTCGACCGGCGCCGACTCGCTGTGGGGCTCGATGTGACCGGCCTGCACCGTCGGCTCGGCGGTGTCCACCTGTTCCGGGGCCGGCAACGGGCTTCCCGCTCGGGCGGAAGGGACCTCCACGGACACGGGCTCCGGATCGGAGAATCGCGGCGGCTCCTCGATGGCATGGGACGGACGTCGCGCGAACTCCGCCTGCGCACGCGCCGCGCCCGCGGTGATCTTGCGGGACGACCGCGACGCGGAACCGTCCGCGGCGGGCCCGGGTTTGTCGGAAGCCAGCCACACCGGGGTGGCCGCGGCGAGCGCGGCCTCGTGGTACTCGGTGCGCTCGGCGTTCGGCCCGGTCACCTCCACGACCGCGCGGATGCCGCTTCGCCGCAGGGCGTCGTCCACCCGGAAGGCGACCGCGGGAGGATGCGCTTCGGGGCCGACCTCGATGAGAACCACTCGCTGGGGCAGCGGCCCGGGCACACTGCCCGCGGGGGTGTTACGCCACACCGCGTGCACCGAACGCAGGTCGGGCAGCACCTGCAAAGTTCGGTCCAGTGCTTTCACAATACCGGCCTCGGGATCGTTGTCGCTGGTGAAACGGTGGGTGTGGCCGGGGACGGACTCGCTGACCGCGAGTTGATCGGCCAGGGCCGTGTCCGACCGGCTCAACTCCAGTACGACGGCGAGCTCCCGCTGTTCACTGGGCCGAACCATGATCCGTCCGGCGATCAACGAGCCGACGACCAGTTCGGCGGCGTCGTCCGGGTGTGAACGAGCGACGAGTTCACGCGCCTCTGAGAGAGCACTGTCGTCGAGCCGGCCCGCCAGCGCCAGCAGGAGGTTGTGCAATCTCAGTGGCACCGCGAACCCGTCTTTGGGCAGGCCTTCGTGAACGTCCACCATCCCCGGTCTCCCTCCAGCCCGCTACCGAGCGAGCGTCATGCGGGTACAAGCCTGTGTTGACCGGCATCCACGGCGCCCACGCACACGAACCGGGAATTCGCGAGCGCCGCCTGATGGTAAGCGGGCAGCTCAATCTTTGTCGGCAGGACTTCGATGCTGGGCGACTCTTCGCCCAGAACCCGGAGGACCCGCTGTAACTCCCCAGTGAGGCGAGGCAGGCCCGACACGGCGGTGACCAACAGAATCCGCTTGGGTTCCCCCTCAGCGGTTTCCCGGTCATGCCGCCAGCTCTCTCGGACCTCTCCCACGTCCGGGCGCCCCCGCAACGTTGCGTGAATCACCACGGACACCGAATCGACGGTGCTCACCCAATCGGGTGTTCCCGTCGTGAATGTGTACCGGTTCTCGAACGAGGCGTCTACCCCGAGTGCGGAACTCACTTCGTGCCAATCGGCCCCGTGCGGAATAAGACCCGCGACCAGCAGGCGATACTCCGATTGGTCCAAATCAATCCTGTGCTTCAGCAAAGTCTTCGGCAGGGTGCGAGCCAGCGTGCCCATCGCACCCTCGCCGAGCCAGTCCCGGAACCGCCACAGCAACCGGTCGGGCAAACGCCCCGCCAGCCGCAGCAACAGCTCATGGCACGAGCTTTCGATGTCCGGGTCCATCACGCGACCTCCACGGTCAACTCCACCTCGACCGGCGCGCCCAGCGGCAGCTCGGCGACCCCGACCGCCGCCCGCGCGTGCGCGCCCGCGTCACCGAAGATCTCGCTCAGCACTTCGGAAGCGCCGTTGATGACTGCGGGCTGGCCGCCGAAGCCCTCACTGGACGCGACATAGCCGACGAGCTTCACGATCCGGACCACCGAGTCGATGCTCACGAGGTCGTGGACGGCGGCGAGCGCGTTCAACACAGCAGTACGCGCGTACTGCTTGGCCTCCTCTGGGCTGACCTCGGCACCGACCTTGCCGGTCGCGGCCAACTCACCGTCGACGAACGGCAACTGCCCGGAGGTGTAGACGTGCGAACCGGTGCGCACTGCGGGGACATAGGCCGCGACCGGAGCCGCGACGGCGGGCAGTTCGATACCGAGCTCCGTAAGCCTCGCGCTCCACTTCATGGCCGGCCCTTTCAGCTCTTCGGGCGCTTGAGATAGGCGACGTGCTGTTCACCACTCGGGTTGGGCAGCACCGTGACCAGTTCCCAGCCGTCCTCGCCCCACTGGTCGAGGATCTGCTTGGTGGCGTGGATCAACAGAGGAACCGTGGCGTATTCCCATTTCGTGTCGCTCATGCTGAAACACCCTAACCACTAACGTCTTCTCCTGTGGAAGGATGGCGCATCTTCGCGACGGCACTGCTGGCCGTTCCCGGAGTGATCGGAGTGTTGCTCGTCATGGCCAAGTCCAGGGAACGTACAGGGCGGTCCACCATCGTCGCGGTGACCGGACTGGTCGGCGTCACGGCACTGGCCGTGGTCTGCGTTCTCACGCTGACAGTGCTGCCCGGCGCAGCGGCCTGGGCACTCGCCGCCACCGTCGCCGTCATCGTGAGTGTGCTCGCATTGGCGAACTGAACATCCGGCGAAACTTGTGGATACTCTTCGAATCGTGACCCCCCTGCCTGGCTGGACCGATCAACTCGCACGAACCCGGTTGCATTTCGTCACCGGGAAAGGCGGCACCGGCAAGACGACCCTCGCCGCGTCCCTCGCCCTCGCACTGGCCCGGGGAGGTCGGCGCGTGCTGCTCGTGGAGGTCGAGGGGAGGCAGGGGTTCGCCCAGGTCTTCGACACCGAGCCACTGCCCTACGCCGAGCAGCGCATCGCCTCGGCCCCCGGCGGCGGCGAAGTGCGCGCCCTGCACATCGACGTCGAAGCCGCCCTGCTCGAGTACTTCGAGATGTTCTACAACCTCGGCTTCGCGGGGCGGACGCTGCGCAGGATGGGGGCTATCGAGTTCGCCACCACACTCGCGCCGGGGCTACGGGACGTCCTGCTCACCGGCAAGATCAAGGAATGCGTGGGTCGCACCGACTCCGACGGCAGGCACGTCTACGACGCCGTGGTGGTCGACGCTCCCCCCACCGGCCGGGTCGTGAAATTCCTCGACGTCACTAAGGCGCTGACCGACGTCGCGAAGACCGGACCCATCCGTGGACAGGCCGAAGGCGTGGTGCGCCTGCTGCACTCGGGTGACACGGCCGTACACCTGGTGACGCTGTTGGAGGAGATGCCGGTGCGGGAAACACTCGACGCCGTCGCGGAGCTCGACGGCGCGGATCTGCGTCCCGGCGCCGTTCTGGTGAACCGGGTGCGGCCGCCCCGGCTGCCCGAACGTCTGTTGACCCCGGCCGCGGACGGTCGGGTCGACGCGGAGACGATCCGCGCCGGACTCCTCTCGGCGGGGCTCGACCTGCCCGACTCCACCATCGACGCGTTGGTGGCCGAGACCGTCGAGCACGCCATCGGCATCGCGGCGGAGCAGCGCTCCGCCGAACAACTGGCCGAGACCGACCTGCCGACGCTACGGCTGACCGACCTCTCGGGAGGCGTGGACGTGGCGGGCCTGTACGAACTGGCCGACGCACTGGTGGAACAGGGGGTACGCCTGTGACTCCCGCACTCGACATCGACGGACTCTTGGACGACCCCGAGACGCGGGTAGTGGTCTGCTGCGGCTCCGGGGGCGTCGGCAAGACCACGACGGCGGCCGCGCTGGCCCTGCGGGCGGCCGAGCGGGGACGGCAGACCGTGGTCTTGACCATCGACCCGGCCCGCAGACTCGCCCAGGCGCTGGGCCTGCGCGAACTCGGCAATCACCCGAGAAAGGTGAACGTCGCCGGATTCGAGCCCGAGGGCGAACTGTGGGCCATGATGCTGGACATGCGGCGCACCTTCGACGACATGGTGCGCAGACACGCCGGTCCCGAACGCGCCGAGCAGCTGCTGTCCAACCCCTTCTACCAGACCATCTCCACGTCGTTCTCCGGCACGCAGGAGTACATGGCGATGGAGAAACTCGGGCAGCTCGTGGCCACCGGCGAATGGGACCTCATCATCGTGGACACCCCGCCAAGCCGTTCGGCGTTGGACTTCCTCGACGCGCCGAACCGGTTGTCCGCCGCCCTCGACGGTCGCATGATCCGCCTGCTGACCAGCCCCGCACGGGCCGGCAGCTGGGGCCTGCGCAAGGTCGTCAGCGCGGGGTTCTCGATGTTTTCCAAGGCCGTGTCCACCATCCTGGGCGGCCAGTTGCTCGCCGACGCTTCGGCGTTCATGCAGGCGTTCGACTCGACGTTCGGCGGTTTCCGGGAGCGCGCGGGCAAGACCGCGGAACTGCTGCGCTCGAAGGGCACGGCGTTCCTCGTGGTCGCCGCCCCCGAACCCGACGCGCTCCGAGAGGCCAGTTACTTCGTCGAACGGCTGTCGACCGAGTCGATGCCGCTGGCCGGACTCATCGCCAACAGGACCCATCCCGTGCTCGCGGACCTGTCGGCCATCGACGCCCTCGCCGCGGCGGAGGCACTGGAACGCCGTGGCGACAGTGCCCCGCTCGCATCGGCGGTGCTGCGCCTGCATGCCGACCGGGTGGAGATCTCGAAACGGGAAGAACGCCTGCTCGCGCGGTTCACCAAGGCGCACCCGCACGTCGCCGTGACCACGGTGCCCGCCTTGCCGAGCGATGTCCACGACATCAGTGGTCTACGCGATGTCGGTGATCGCATGTCGGGCGAGTGACCCCGCCGAGCGGTGCGTCGATCAGGAGTCGATCACGACACGCGTTGCGCCGGCTCGTGCTCCCGTTTGGCCGATTCGAGCAGATCACGCCAGCTCGACACCTCCGGCCGCCTACGAAGCAACGCGCGGCGCTCGCGTTCGGTCATCCCGCCCCAGACGCCGAAATCGATGCGGTTGTCCAACGCCTCGGCCAGACATTCAGTGCGTACCGGACAACCCATGCACACCAGCTTGGCCCTGTTCTGTTCGGCTCCTCGCACGAACAGGCCGTCCGGATCGGTGTCCCGGCAAGACGCATGAATGCGCCAATCCGAGTAGCCGTACCTCATACCCCCAGCTCCTACCTTGTTACGACCGGCAGGCGGAAAGGCGGCGATGCGTGCGACGTGCCCCCGCGTGCAGGTCCTTCTGTACTCACGTCCCTCCGACGATGCCTCCCCTGGCATCGTTCCCGTGAGTCGTTGACGGACTGTAGGGGTTGCCGGTTCCCTCGCCAACCCCCACAAGGTCATTTGTTATCAGATGGGTTCTCGGCTCAAGGGAACGGCCCACCACGATCACACCTCACTATGCGTAGGCTGAGTGTGTGAGCATCCGGAGCGGTCTGTTCAAGCTACTGGGTCTGTGCCTGCTCGCGGGGGTCCTTGTCGCCGGGATTCTGTTTCCCGTCGCCGGTGCCGCGGGCGTGGTCTCCAATCAGGCCAGTGACACGGTGGATTCGATGTCGTCCGATCTTGCCGATGAACCACCTCCACTAATCACGACCCTGACCGACAGGGAAGGCAAACCGATCGCCACCCTGTACGACCAGTACCGCGTCCCCACGGCTCCGGACGAGATCTCCGAGGCCATGAAGTGGGCGATGATCTCGGTGGAGGACCGCCGCTTCTACGATCATCACGGCGTCGACTGGAAAGGCACGCTCCGCGCCGTCATCAGTAACACATCCGGGGGCGACACCCAGGGCGCGTCCACTCTGACGCAACAGTATGTGAAAAATTATTTGATCAATGTCACTTATCGAGGTGACTCGCTGGGTCAGCAGAAGGCCCAGGAAGTGTCGATGGCCCGGAAACTCAAGGAAGCCCAGATCGCCATTCAACTGGAGACGAAGATGACGAAGGAGGAAATCCTCACCGGATACCTCAACGTCGTCGAGTTCTCCCGGCAAATTTACGGTGTCGGCGCGGCCGCTCGTGCTTATTTCGACACCGAGGCTTCGAAACTCACAGTGCCCCAGGCCGCTCTGCTCGCCGGCATGGTGAACAACCCCGCCGTGCTGGACCCCTGGAACAACCCGGAGGGCGCGAAGAAGCGGCGCAACTTCGTGCTCGACAAGATGGTCGAGAACCGCAAACTGTCCCCTGAGGACGCCGAGCGGATCAAGGAGGAGCCGCTGGGCGTGGTGCCCGGTGGCCCGAAGAAGCCCGCGTCCACCTGCATCAGCGCAGAGCCGCAGTACGGCTTCTTCTGCCAGTACGTCGAGGACTATCTGATCGACCTCGGCATGGACAAGGACGACCTCTACACGGGCGGCTACACCATCCGCACGACGATGGACTCCAAGGCCACCGAGGTGGCCAAGCAGGCCGCCGAGGACGAGGTCGACAAGACCGAACCCAACGTCGCCAACACGTTGTCCCTGGTGAAGCCGGGCAAGGAGCGACACGAGGTGGTCGCGCTCGTCGCCAACAGGGACTACGGCACGGATAAGGACGCCGGTCAAGCCTCCCAGGGTCTGCCGTACGAGGTCTTCAACGTCACGGGCGCCGGTTCCAGCTACAAGATCTTCACCGCGGCCGCTGCTTTGGAACAACGCAAGTACGGCATCTTCGACACGGTTCCGGCGCCGAACTTCCACGTCTCCCCGGTGTTCAACTGGGGTGGCGAGCACTGCCCCACACGTCCCTCGGGCATCCGCACCTATTGCGTCAAGAACGCCAGCGACGGCGCGGACACCTCGATGTCGTTGCAGGACGCTCTGGCGAGGTCACCCAACACCACGTTCGTCATCCTCGAAGAGGAAGTGGGCATGGGCCCGATTGTCGACATGGCCGAGAAGTTGGGGCTACGCAAGACGATGTCGACGCGATTCGCCGACGGACGGGCTCCGGACCCCGAGCACGAGAAGACGGAATACAGCATGACCCAGAAGGAATATCTGGGACCGAACGAGCTGGCACCGCAGGGCCGAGGCTTCTTCACCCTGGGCGCCAGCCCCGTCAGTGGTCTGGAGATGGCCAACGTCGCCGCGACGATCATGAGCGGTGGTGTGTGGTGTCCGCCCACGCCGATCCTGGAGGTCGTCAACCGGGGTGGTAACGAGTTCCCCGTCAAGGACCAGCCCTGTGAACAGGTGATCCCGGAGAGCGTGGCGAACACGCTCGCCGTCGGGTTGAGCAAGGACATCGACCCCGGTGGCACGGCGCACGCCGCCGCCTCCTCGGCGGGCTGGGAACGCCCGATGATCGGTAAGACCGGAACGACGCAGTTCCAGGGTTCGGCCACGTTCATCGGCGCGACCCCGCAGCTCGCCGGAGCGGCGATGATCTTCCGGCCGGATCTTCCGCACGGCGGGCTGGTCGACGGCGGGCCCGGCAACGTCCATGCGACCAGTTACGGGAACAGCAACATGTTCGGCGGCAAGACGCCGGCACGTACCTGGTTCCGCGCGATGAAGCCGATCATGGAGGGCCTGCCCGTCGAGCCGCTACCGGAACCCGATCCGCAGTACGCGAACATTCGGTGACACACTCGACTGGTGCCCGGCTCCACGACATGTGGGACCGGGCACCGGTATGTGACCAGAGACACACTGGGCCATTCAGGTATTTTTTGCTTGTCGAGTGGTGCTAAAGCGCTCGCAACCCTTACGGGGCACAGCGAATCGCGCATCATAACGCGTACGCTCGGTAACACACGTCGCCTCAAGGATGATGATGAAACGCCTCGTGACGGGGGCGGCAGCACTGGCCGCCGCGACTCTCGGTTACGCCGTCGGCATCGAACGACGGCACTGGACTCTGCGCACAGCGGAGTTGCCCGTGCTCACCGACGGCTCCCGTCCCATCCGCGTGCTGCACGTATCCGATCTCCACATGTTGCCGGGCCAAGAATCCAAGCAGCGCTGGGTCGCCGAGCTCGACCGCCTCGAACCCGACCTCGTCGTCAACACCGGGGACAACCTCGCACACCCGCAGGCGGTCCCCGCCGTCCTTCGGGCTCTCGGACCGCTTCTGAACCGGCCGGGCGTGTTCGTGTTCGGCAGCAACGACTACTACGCGCCGAAGCCGAAGAACCCGGCGCGCTACCTCATGCCGAACGGCCGGAAGAAGCGCATCCACGGCACCCGCCTGCCGTGGCGCGACCTGCGTGCGGCGTTCATCGAGCACGGTTGGCAGGACCTCACTCACGTTCGTCGCACGCTCACCGTGTCGGGACAGCACGTGTTCACCGCTGGCGTGGACGATCCACACCTGCACCGCGACCGCTACACCGACATCATGGGCACACCCGACCGGAAGGCCGCTCTGCGACTCGGGGTGACGCACTCGCCGGAACCGCGGGTACTCGACTCCTTCGCCGCCGACGGCTACGACCTCGTGCTCGCGGGCCACACGCACGGCGGACAGCTGCGGGTGCCGGGCATCGGCGCGCTGGTCACCAACTGCGAACTCGACAGGTCCCGGGCGCGCGGGGCCTCACGTTGGGGTGCGGACATGTGGCTGCACGTCTCGGCGGGACTCGGCACCTCCCCGTACGCGCCCGCCCGGTTCGCCTGCCCGCCGGAGGCGAGCCTGTTGACGCTGCTCCCGAGGGAGGCTCGGGTTTCCAGGGCGCAAAACCTAGCCCGCCGTCAAGCCGCCAGCAACGTCCGCTAAACTAGGTCTCGACCCGCTGGGAACACAGCAGAAGACATCGGGGTGTGGCGCAGCTTGGTAGCGTGCCTCGTTCGGGTCGAGGAGGTCGTGGGTTCAAATCCCGCCACCCCGACGTAGGAAGGCCCCGCTCGGGAAACCGGGCGGGGCCTTCCTGTTTCCGTTTCCTACTTGTCCTCACGTTCGCCGTTCATCAGCGCACGGCTACCGTCTCCACCCAACATTCGCTGACCTCGCCCTGCCCCCCGCGCACCCACATCCACGCCGAGCGGGCCGCGCTCGCCAACTGCGGGTCCATGTCGTCGGTCTCGTCCAGCGCTTCGGCCAGCTCGGTCTCTATGGTCCGGGCCAATCCCCGATAGTCGTCTCCCGTGTAGTAGCGCGCTTTCGAGCGGACCTCGCGGAATCCCGCGCGCCGCACCCAGTCGTCCACGTGTCTGCCCGCGAAGGGGTCACCGCCTCGGCGTCGTCGCAGCATGCTCCACCCGCGTAGGGCCGCGTCGACGTTGGCGGTCTTGGGTTTCACCCTGGTGCGGCTCCAGTCCGGTGTCGACAGCGCGAGCGCCCCTTCCGGTCTCAGCACCCTGGCGAACTCGGCGAGCACGGGTATCGGATCGGGTTCGCGATCCAGCAGTCCGTGGGCATAGACCAGGTCGACGCTTCCCGAGCGCACCGGCAGAGCTCGCACGCCGCAGGCGACGAAGTCGACCGAGGACACAGCTGCCAGCTCACTCGCGCGTCGCGCGTGCCGCAGCCCGTCGACATCGGTGTCGAGCCCGACGACGTGGACGGGGTGAGCCGCCGTACCCAGGCTCGCGGTGCTTCGTGCGCCACCGCGGTCCTCCTGCCGAACACAACCGACATGGAGCACCCGCATCCCCGGCCGCAACAGCGGCAGCACGAAACCCGCGTGACCCTCCAACACGCTGTCAACCCTACGGACCTGGCAGGATCACCGGGGTGAACACACAACATCCGAGCCCCCGAGTTCCCGAGACGTTGTTCGGCGAGCCCGAACTGGAGGCCCGTTGGCGGGCCCGGTTCAGCGCGGCCCGGGTGTCGCTGCCGGACTGGGCACTCGACGCGCCTCACGCCCGCCTGTACGTGTCCAACGCCGGCGGGGTGTGGGAGATCTACGCCTGGGACCAGGCGACCGACACGCACCGCCAGATCACCGACCGGCCCAACGGCACCCTGCACGGCACGTTGTCACCGGACGGCGCGTGGATCTGGTGGTTCAACGACACCGACGGCGACGAGTTCGGCACGTGGGTGCGTGAACCGTTCGGTGGTGGCGCGAAGCCCGAACCCGCGCTGCCCGACGTGCCCGCGGGCTACCCGGCCGGGCTGGAGATCGGGCACAGGCTGGTGGCGGTGGGCGTGTCCACCGACGACGGCAGCGCTTTGTACACGCACCGTGACGGGCGGACCGAGCTGTTCTACAGCAACGAGAACGACGCCGAGGTGGCCGCGTTGTCGCGTGACGAGCGGCTGCTCGCGATCGGGCACTCCGAACACGGGGATTCCAGGCACCCGGCGCTGCGCGTGCTGCGAAGCGACGGGTTCGACGTCGTGGCGGAGAAGTGGGACGGCGAGGGCAAGGGCCTGGCCGCGCTGGCGTTCTCGCCTCGCAAGGGCGATCCGCGGCTGCTGGTACAACACGAACGACGGGACAGGGAAGAACTGCTGGTCTGGGACGTCGAGGCCGACACCGAGACCGAACTCGACATCGACCTGCCCGGTGAACTCATCGGCGACTGGTACCCCGACGGCGAGGCCCTGCTGATCCTCCAGTTCGACAAGGGCCGCAGCAAGCTGTACCGGTACGAGCTCGCGACGGGGACGTTGACCTCGCTCGACACCCCGCCTGGTCGGATCGGTGGCGCGGGCGCCAGGCCCGACGGCACCGTCGAGTACACGTGGTCCAACGCGGCCGAACCGCCGCTCGTACGTGTTCGCGAACCCGGTGGCGAGGACCGGGTGCTGATCACCCCGCCCGGCGAGCGTGCTCCCGGGTCCCGCCCAGTCACCGACGTGTTCGTGGACGGCCCCGGCGGCCGGGTACACGCGCTGGTGTCCACTCCCGAGAACAAGGACCGGCCTTTGCCGACGGTGTTCCTGCTGCACGGGGGCCCGCACTCGGCCGACGAGGACCGTTTCTCGGCTTACCGGGCGGTGTGGGTGGATGCCGGTTTCGCCGTGATCGAGGTGAACTACCGGGGATCCACCGGATACGGCTCGGCGTGGCGGGACGCCATCGAGGGCAGGCCCGGCCTGGCCGAGCTGGAGGACGTGGCGGCCGTGCACGACTGGGCCGTGTCCTCCGGGCTCGCCGATCCCGACAAGTGCGTGGCCGCCGGCGCGTCGTGGGGTGGTTACCTGACGCTGCTCGCGCTGGGCACGCAACCGGACCGGTGGGCAGCGGGAGTCGCCGGGGTCCCGGTGGCCGACTATGTCGCCGCCTACGCCGACGAGATGGAACAGCTACGAGCGTTCGACCGGGCCCTGTTCGGCGGCTCGCCCTCCGAAGTCCCCGATGTGTACGAACGGTGCTCGCCGATCACCTATGTCGACGAGGTGAGGGCGCCGGTGCTCGTCCTGGCCGGGGACAACGACCCGCGTTGCCCGATCCGGCAGATCGAGAACTATCTCGACCGGCTGGCCGCACGCGGTATGGACTACGAGTTCTACCGCTACGACGCCGGCCACGGCTCATTGGTGGTCGCCGAGACCATCAAGCAGGTCGCCATCGAGGTGCACTTCGCTCAGCGGGCACTCGGGCTCGTCTAGCAACGGCCGAAAGCCGCGCACGAAAAAGGGCCACCTGCCGCGTGTTCCTCCAGCGGTAGGTGGCCCTCGCGTCTTTCGATCAAGCCTTCTGGGCCTGCCACATCCAATGCTGCTTCTCCATCTCCTGGGTGATCTCGATCAACAGGTCCTGGGTGACGAGGTCGCTTTTGTCGGTCTCGTCGATGCACACCCTCAGTCGCTGGATCAGCCGGCCGAGGGTATCGACGATCTTGTCGACGGTCAGGTCAGTGCTCTGCCAGCTCTCCGGATACTCGGGCAGGCCTGAGTTCTCCGTCACCGTCTTGGCCTTGCCGTTCGGCGACACCCCAATGGCGCTCGCCCTTTCAGCCACGTCGTCGACGAAACCGCGGGCCGCCGAGACCAGTTCGTCGAGTTGAAGGTGGACACTGCGGAAGTTCCTACCCACGACGTTCCAGTGTGCCTGCTTGGCGATCAAACTGAGATCGATGAGGTCGACAAGGGTCGACTGCAGGACGCTCGCCGTCACCTCTTTGTCGCTCTCCTTGAGCGGGCCCTTGAGTGGCGAGTTCGCCATCGTGCTGTCCTCCCTGCGTTCTTCGGATACGTCGGACCGACGTCCATCACGCAGGGGTTACCCGTCAGCGCGAAGCCGGAAACTCGGCCGAGGCCTGTGCGAGACCGAACTCGGCGACCTGGCGGCCGATGAGGCGCAGGTTGTTGGCGACTTTCTCGTCCGACGCGCCGCCGGAGGAATCGAACTTGACCTCGGCGCTGTTCACCGCCCCACCCATGGGTGTGGGCCAGCCGCGAAGCGCGTGGGCGACCGTGCGCATCTGGTCGAGGGTCGTGACGGCCGCTTGCCATCCGTGTGCCACGGCGATCAGGCCGACCGCCCGCCCGTGCAGGTAGGGGCGCGTGTCTTCGCGCAGGTCCTCGACGTAGTCGAGGGCGTTCTTGACGAGTCCCGTGACGGTGCCGTGGTAACCGGGTGAAACGATGATTACACCGTCCGCTTCGCGGATCGCCTCCACCAGCCGGACGGCTTCGGCCGTGCGCTCCTCGACACCGGCGTCGTAGAACGGCAGCACCAGTTGCTGTCCTGTCACGGCGGTGGTGGTCGCCCCGGCCTCCTCCGCGCCCGCGAGGGCGGTACGCAGGGCTCGCTCCGACTGCGAACCGTCACGAAGGGAGCCACCGAGACCGAGAACTTTGATCGCACGTGTCGCTGTCACCCCCTCGAGGCTAGACGTTCGACTTAGGTGGAGGGCCAGCCTCGAAAGAAGGAACTGCGTCACATCTGGCCACACCGACCTACTGGAAAGTAGCCTTTGGGTGTCATCGGTGACGGGAGGAACACGTGACGATACCGGCTCAAATCCGCGTCCAAGCCGCGGCCGCGCAACTGCTCTACTCGCTGCCCCGCCCCCTGCGCCGCCTGGTGGCGGGCAAACCCGTGCGCCTCGACGGGCAGGAACTCGCACTCGACGCCCAGCTCCTGCTACGCCTTCAACAACTGTCGGGCGCGGGCCTGGTCAGCGGCACCGTGGAACACTCCCGAGCCTCCCTCGACGTCTCACGTCACCTGGTGAGCGGCAAGCCCATCCAGCCGGTCCTCACCCGAGAAGTACCCATCCCGAGTGAGAACGGCGAAGTACCCGCCACGCTCTACACGCCCGAGGGTCTGTCGCCCGGTTCCGGGATGCTGGTCTTCTACCACGGCGGCGGCTGGGTGGTCGGAAGCCGGCGAAGTCACGACAACACTGCCCGATTCCTCGCCAAGCACGCGGGAGTGCGGGTGCTGTCGGTGGAATATCGACTCGCGCCGGAACACCCGTTCCCGGCCGCGCAGGAGGACGCGCTCTCGGCGTTCGACTTCGCGTACAAGAAGGCGGAGGATTTCGGTGCCGACCCCCGGCGCGTGGCCGTGGGAGGTGACAGCGCGGGCGGTAACCTCGCCGCCGCCACCGCGCAGGTCACCACTCAGCGCGGCGGCCCGGCTCCCGCGTTCCAGTTGCTGCTGTACCCGGCCGTGGACGCCACCGAACGGCGCCGCTCCCGCGAACTGTTCTCCGACGGGTTCTTCCTCACCGACGAGCACATGACGTGGTTCATCGACCACTACGCACCCGAGGGCGTGGACCGCGCCGACCCGCGATTGTCGCCTCTGCTGACCGAGGACGTGTCGGGGCTGCCGCCCGCCTACATCGCCACAGCCGGGTTTGACCCACTACGCGACGAGGGCGAGGCGTATGCGGCCAAGCTCGCCGACGCGGGCGTTCCCGTGGCCCTGAGCAGACAGTCCGACTTGATCCACGGATACGCGAACTTCCTCGGCATCGGCAAACGGTTCCGCGAGGCGTTGGCCGAAGCCGCGGGCGCACTCCGGGTGGGCCTGAGCGGGGCCGCCTCGGCAAAGGACTGACGCGCGATCTGAAAGACGGGAGGAGCGGAATCCGACGCGGGGCCGGATTCCGCTTCCCCCTCTTTCTCCGTGAGTGGACGTTCGCACCCGAACGTCCAGGGAGAGGGTTCTTACCACACGAACGAATCCCGGTCCACCGGTCGCACAAGCCGCTTGTGCAGTCAGGTTGTGCAGTCAGGTTCTGTCGCACCGCCCGAGACTTGAAGACCCGCCGACGGGTTCCCCGGCAGGATCGAACCGTCGGCTCCACTGACCGGCGTCGTACGACGAGTCGCCGCGGAAGCCGTCGAAAAGATCACGTGATGTACGGCCACCCGGTCACGTCGGGACTTCCTCGTCGTCCCCCTGGCAGGTCGGGCACAGTCCCCAGAAGACGACCTCCGCCTCGTCGACGTCGAAGCCGGCGTCATGGGACGGTTCAAGGCACGGCGCGGCGCCGTGGACACAGTCGACGTCCTCGGCATGACCACACCGGCGACACACGAGGTGGTGGTGGTTGTCTCCCGCCCGAGTCTCGAAGCGCGCCGGATGACCGGCCGGTTCGATCCTTCTCACCAGATTCGCGTTCGTACAGGCACCGAGCACGTCGTAGACGGCCTGGGTGGACACCGATCCGAGTACGTCCCGCACTCCGGCCGCCACCTGTTCGGCCGTGGCATGAGGGTGCTCGGCGAGCCATTCGAGAACAGCCACACGCGGCGCGGTGACCCTCAGTCCGGCCGCTTTGAGCTGATCCCTGGCAGGACTTCGCTGATCAGAGGCGACAGAACTCACCGCGCCGACCTTTCTGGAGCTAGCCAAGGTATCACCGTGAGTTTCTTATCCATCACAGAGAAAAACAGTTGTACGCTCGTGCCACAATGCGGTTTCGTCGACATGTGTCCCTCCAGCCCTACTTACAGCTGCTGCGCATCCCCGCACTTCCCACCTCGCTACTGCTCCTGCTGCTCAGCCGTGTCCCCATCATCGCCTCGGGCATCACCCTGACCCTGCACGTGGTCAGCGAACTCGGACGCGGCTACGGCGCAGCCGGACTCGCCGGAACCGCCACCATGCTCGGCACGGCCCTGGGCGCGCCCGTACTTGGACGCATGATCGACCATCACGGACTGCGACCTGTTGTCGCCCTCTGCGGAGTCGCCTCGTGCGGGTACTGGTTGAGCACTCCACACCTGTCCTACGAGGTACTACTCCTGGCCGCTTTGCCCGCCGGGGCGCTGGTGACTCCCGCAGGCTCCATCTCCCGCCAGGTTATCGCCGCCCTCGTGCCCGCCGACCACCGGCGCGTGGCATTCTCCCTGGACCAAGTCGGGATCGAGCTGGCATACATGGGCGGTCCGATCCTGGCGATCCTGGTGAGCACGCAATATTCCACCTCCGCCGCCCTGACCGGCATCGGCGTGGTGAACGGAGTGCTCGCGCTCGCCCTCTGGTACCGCAACCCGCCCGTGCGGTCGACGGAGGAGAGCACGGTACCGACGCAACGCCCCGAAGCACGGTCCTGGGTGACCGGACGCTTCATCGCCGCGCTGTCGGTGGCGATGGGAGCCACCTTCGTGCTCATCGGCGTGGAACTGGCGACCATCGCGTCTCTGCGCGCCTCCGGCGACGTGACCTGGACCGGCGTCGTGATCGCCGTCATGGGCGTGGCGTCCCTCATCGGCGGGCTGATCTACGGTGCCACCCGCCGCTCACTGTCCCAGCTCGCCCTGATGACGCTACTGACGCTGCTCACCCTGCCCGTCGGGCTCGCGACCCAGACATGGTGGCTCCTCGCGCTGGCGGTGATCCCCCTGAACACACTGTGCGCGCCGACGCTGGCGGCTACGGCCGAGACCGTCATCGGCGCCGTTCCCCACACCGTCCGAGGCTTCGCCATGGGGCTGCAGGACTCGGCCACTCGACTCGGGTTCGCGCTCGGCAGCCCCTTCGTCGGATTCGTGCTCGACCGAGCCGAACCCGGCTGGGGTTTCGTGGCTGCCGCCGTGGGCGGTCTCGGCTTCGCCGCCGTCGGCGCCGCCCTGTCGCTGGGAGGACGGAGACGGAAAAGCCACCGAACAACACCGACCTCACCCGCGACCACGGGCTAGAAACACGCCTGGCGAAGCTCGTCCAAGCGGTTCAGGTTGTTCTCCAACCAAGCGGAGAAGTTGCTCAGGTGATCGAGCTTGTTCCGCTCCAGCTCCAGGTAACCGTTGGCGATGTCGAACAGCGTTTCCTGAACGCTCTGATCGGCCACCCGCTGACCGAGATCCTGTAGCTGCTGGGCCTTCTCCTCGGCACCGGCGGCCACCGCCTCGGGGTCCACGTTGACGTTCAGATCGATGATCTGCAACGCGTCAGCGCACACCGCCGCCTTGTCACCGGTGTTCTGGACCCCTTCGATGGCCGAAGTCACTTCGTCACAGCCCGACAACGCGAGCCCTGACAGCACTACGGCAGCACACAGCCCACGAACACCCGATCTCCGCATGATCATGACATTACCGGCAGATGTGATACGCGCGGTAGCACCGAGAGGCGATTTCGACACGGAGCGAGAGCAAACGCTGTGCGCGTGGCGACACTCCGGTCCCCGCGAACGCACAGCGCGACTCGGCTCGAAGATCTCGGTCAGGCCGCCACGGGCGGTCAGGCGGACCGGGCGACCAGCTCGGCGATCTGCACGGTGTTGAGGGCGGCACCCTTACGCAGGTTGTCACCGGCGACGAACAACGCCAGTCCACGACCGTCGTCGACACCGGGGTCGCGACGGATCCGGCCGACATAGCTCGGGTCGTTCCCCGCGGCCTCCAACGGCGTGGGGATGTCCGACAGCCGCACACCCGGCGCCGTCGACAGCAGGCGGGTGGCCTCCTCAACCGACAGCGGCCGCTCGAACTCGGCGCTGATCGACAGCGCGTGCCCGGTGAACACCGGCACCCGCACGCAGGTTCCGGAAACCCTCAGCTCCGGGATGTCGAGGATCTTGCGACTCTCGTTGCGGAGCTTCTGCTCCTCGTCGGTCTCCAGCGAACCGTCGTCCACCACAGAACCGGCCATCGGCAGCACGTTAAACGCGATCGGCCGCGCGTACTTGGCGGGCTCGCCCAACTCGACCGCCGACCCGTCGTGCGTGAGCTCGGTGGCGCGCTCGCCCGCGGTCCGCACCTGCGCGGCCAGCTCCTCCACACCGGCCAGGCCACTGCCGGACACCGCCTGGTAGGTGCTGGCGACCAGCCGCACCAGACCCGCGGCCTCGTGCAGCGGCTTGAGCACCGGCATCGCGGCCATGGTCGTGCAGTTGGGGTTGGCGATGATCCCCTTGCGGGCGTCCTTGATCGCCTCCGGGTTGACCTCGCTCACCACCAGGGGCACGTCGGGGTCCAACCGCCACGCCGACGAGTTGTCGATCACGGTGACACCCGCTTCGGCGAACCGGGGAGCCTGCGCCTTCGACGTCGCCCCACCGGCAGAGAAGAGCGCGATGTCCAAACCGGACGGATCTGCCGTGGCGGCGTCCTCGACGACGATGTCCTCGCCCTGCCAGGGCAGGGTGCTACCCGCCGACCGCGAGGAGGCGAAGTAACGCATCTGCGCCACGGGGAAGTTCCGTTCGGCGAGCAGCTTTCGGATCACGGCGCCCACCTGTCCGGTGGCACCGACGATGCCTACCCGCACGCCGGCGTTGTCCGTTGCCATCAGCGACCACTCCCCGCGTAGACGACGGCTTCCTCGTCGCCGCCGAGCTCGAATGCCTCATGGATCGCGCGCACGGCTTCGTCGACCTGCGCGTCCCGAATCAACACCGAGATACGGATCTCGGACGTGTTGATGATCTCGATGTTGACCCCGGCCTCGGCCAGCGCCTCACAGAACGACGCCGTCACACCCGGGTGCGACCGCATACCCGCGCCGACGAGCGAGACCTTACCCACGTGGTCGTCGTAGAGCACCGCCGAGAAACCGAGCTCCGACTTGATCTTCTCCAGCTCGCTCACGGCCCTGGGACCGTTGGCCTTGGACAGGGTGAAGGTGATGTCGGTACGCCCCGCCGTGTCGGAGATGTTCTGCAACACCATGTCGATGTCGATCTCCGCGTTGGCCACGGTGCGGAAGATGCGGGCCGCGGCGCCGGTGTGGTCGGGTACACCGGTGATGGTGATCTTCGCCTCCGACCTGTCGTGAGCGACACCGGTGATCAACGCTTGTTCCACGGGGATCTCCTCAATCGAGCCGGTCACGGTGGTGCCCGGCTGGTCACTGTAGGAAGAGCGGACTCGGATCGGCACCCCGTACCGGCGGGCGTACTCCACCGACCTCAGGTGAAGGATCTTGGACCCACTCGCGGCGAGTTCCAGCATCTCCTCGTACGGGATCGTGTCCAGCTTGCGGGCGTCGGACACGATGCGCGGGTCCGCCGTGTACACGCCGTCCACATCGGAGTAGATCTCGCAGACATCGGCGTTCAGCGCCGCCGCCACCGCCACGGCCGTCGTGTCGGACCCGCCCCGGCCGAGCGTGGTGATGTCCTTGGTGTCCTGGGAGACACCCTGAAACCCGGCCACGAGCGCGATGTAGCCCTGTTCCAGCGCCTCAGTCACCCGGGACGGTGTGACGTCGATGATGCGCGCGTTGCCGTGCACCGACGTGGTCACCACTCCGGCCTGCGATCCGGTGAACGACCACGCCTCGGCCCCTTGCGCGGAGATCGCCATCGCCACGAGTGCGTTGGAGATGCGTTCCCCGGCCGTGAGGAGCATGTCCATCTCCCGCTCGGGAGGGACGGGGTTGACCTGCTGGGCGAGGTCGAGCAACTCGTCGGTGGTGTCACCCATCGCGGAGCACACGACCACGACATCGTTGCCTGCTTTTTTCGTGGCGACGATCCGCTCGGCCACGCGCTTGATCCGGTCTGCGCTCTCCAGTGACGAACCACCGTATTTTTGGACTACGAGGGCCACTGCCTCGTTCCTCCTCGAATGCCGCGCCTATCGTCGATCCGGTCTCGACGTCGGCGCGTGCGGATCGCTTCGGGCGTCAAGGATACCGACTTGCCACGGTGCGAATACCCAACTCTGTGGCAGCAACCACTCTCATACCTGCATTTTCTCGCGACGAAAGGAATACTCGAGACACGATGAAAGACAAGAAGGCCGAGACAAGCATTCCCATCCATGACCTGCTCGCCCGCCGGTGGAGTCCGCGGGCTCTCGACCCCGAGGCGGAGGTGAGCACCGACCAGCTTCGCGCCCTGCTCGAAGCGGCGCGGTGGGCGCCGTCGTGCGGCAACACACAGCCCACCCGTTACCTCGTGGGCCGCCGCGGGGACGAGACGTACAAGCGCATCCTGAGCACCCTGACGGAGAGCAACCAGGCGTGGGCACACCGTGCCGGCGCGTTGCTCGTGGGCTGCGCCGTGACTCGCAACGAGAAGGGCGCCGTGCCGATGGCCGAGTACGGTGTCGGCCTCGCGACCGAGAACCTCGTGTTGCAGGCCGTCGCCGAAGGACTCGCGGCACGGCAGATGACCGGGTTCGACCCCGACGCGGCGCACAGCGAATTCTCCCTGCCCGACGAGGTGCGTCCGGTCGTGGTGATCGCCGTGGGCGTGGCCACCGACGCCTCGATCTTCACCGACGAACAGGACATCGCCCGGGAGGGCGCGCCACGCGAACGCATTGCGCTGTCCGACATCGCCTTCACCGACGAGTGGGGCAACTCAACCTTCCCCGCGTGACCCCACGGTCGGCACTTCCCGGTACGGCGTTCACGACGGCCGTCGTGAACGCCGCGGTCGCCGCACCGGGAAGTGGGCTCGCCTCGACACACTCGACACGCTCGACACGATTGCGCTCAGCGTTCGGAGTCCTCGCCACCCACGGCCCGGACGATACGCACGGCGATCGACGAGGCCACCAACCAGAAGATCGCGGCGATGCCGTAGTTGAGCAGCACTTCCAGCTGCGGGTCCGCGGGCAGGAACAGGTCCTCGAACCCGATCACCGCGACGTCGGCGGCGTCGGACACGAACGACACGATGCCGTTGTCGGGATTGCCCGCACCCACCACGAAGATCACGTGCAGCACCAGGACGGCGGAGAGCACGAGCCCGGTCCAACGCACCACGCCCGTGAGCACACGAACCGTCTTGACGCGCATGGCCCGCCGATCGGCACGACGCGATCGACGCGACGGTTTTCCCGCCCTCCCGTCCACTGTGACGCGAGTCTCGACGGGCACATTCGACCGTGGCCGCTCGCGTGAGCCGTCGTCAGCGTGATGTGCACCCATACGCAGCAGTTTCGCACGAAAGGAACCGCGACGGCTACGCATCGGTAACCCCCGCTGACCCTCCCGTGAATAACAGTTCGGCCACGACCCACTGCTTGCGCGGGTTCGTCCGAAGGTTAAGCTGGCGCCGTGGCGTTCGCGCTCCTTCTCCTTCGCTGCCGCGACGGGGCCTGACTTCTCGACCGGCTCCCCGTCGCGGGGATCTCTGGTGTTCTCGTACTCGCCATAACGCCGGTCAGCACAGGTTTCACCGACTTTCTCGACAGGCCGAAGAGATCTGTCGGAAATCCCTTTTTGAAGGAGCGATCACCAGACCATGAGCACGTCCGAGCCCACCGCGAGGCAGGTAAGCCGGATCCGCACACCGTCCCGCCCCGCCCCCGCCGACCAGCCGTCCTGGAACCCCCAACGCGGCAGCTCCATGCCGTTCCACCGGTACCGCCCCTGGCACCGCCTGGTCGAGGACATCACGCTGCCCGACCGCACCTGGCCGGACAAGCGCATCGAACGGGCCCCGCTGTGGTGCGCGGTCGACCTCCGCGACGGGAACCAGGCCCTGATCGACCCCATGTCGCCCGCGCGTAAGCGCAAGTTCTTCGACCTGCTGGTACGCATGGGCTTCAAGGAGATCGAGGTCGGTTTCCCCGCCGCGAGCCAGACTGACTTCGACTTCGTCCGCGAGATCATCGAAGACGACGCCATTCCCGAGGACGTACGCATCCAGGTACTGGTGCAGTGCCGCCCGGAGCTGATCGAGCGCACGTTCGAGGCGCTGGAAGGCGCGCCGCGCGCCATCGTGCACATCTACAACTCGACCTCGATCCTCCAGCGGCGCGTGGTGTTCCGCGAGGAACGCGAAGGCATCAAGAAGATCGCCACACAGGGCGCCGAACTCGTGCAGGAGTACGCATCGAAGTACTCCGACACGGATTTCCGTTTCCAGTACTCGCCCGAGTCGTACACCGGCACCGAACTGTCCTACGCGGCCGAGGTCTGCAACGCGGTCACCGAGATCTGGCAGCCCACACTGGAGAACCCGGCGATCGTGAACCTCCCCGCGACCGTCGAGATGGCCACGCCCAACGTGTACGCCGACTCGATCGAGTGGATGAACCGCAACCTGGAGCGGCGGGACTCGCTGATCCTGTCGCTGCACCCGCACAACGACCGCGGCACCGGCATCGCCGCCGCGGAACTGGGCTACCAGGCGGGCGCCGATCGCATCGAGGGCTGCCTGTTCGGCAACGGTGAGCGCACCGGCAACGTCGACCTGGTCGCGCTGGGACTGAACCTGTTCAGCCAGGGCATCGACCCGCAGCTGGACTTCTCCGACCTCGACGAGATCAAGCGCACCGTCGAGTACTGCAACCAGCTGAAGGTGCACGAACGCAGCCCGTGGGCCGGTGACCTGGTGTTCACCGCGTTCTCCGGAAGCCACCAGGACGCGATCAACAAGGGCCTCGACGCGCTGCGTGACCAGGCCGCCAAGGCGGGTGTGCCGGTGGACGAGCACCCGTGGGAGGTGCCGTACCTGCCGATCGACCCCAAGGACGTCGGCCGCACCTACGAAGCCGTCATCCGGGTGAACTCGCAGTCCGGCAAGGGCGGCATCGCCTACATCATGAAGACCGAGCACCAGCTGGACCTGCCGCGCAGGCTGCAGATCGAGTTCTCCAAGACCATCCAGCGGCACACCGACACCCAGGGCGGCGAGGTGGACCCGCAGACCATGTGGCAGGCGTTCGCCTCCGAGTACCTGGAGCCGAACACACCGCTGGAGCTGGTGAGCAAGCACGTACGGGCCAACGGCGACTACGAGCTGAGCGCGACGATCCGGCTGGACGGCGAGGAACAGCAGATCACCGGTCGCGGCAACGGGCCGATCGCGGCGTTCTTCGACGCGCTCGCCACCGTCGGGTTCGACGTGCGGCTGCTGGACTACAGCGAACACACGCTCAGGCCCGGTGACGACTCGAAGGCCGCCTCCTACATCGAATGCGCCATCGACGACAAGGTGTACTGGGGTGTCGGCATCGACTCGTCGATCATCACGGCATCGCTGCGAGCCGTCGTCTCCGCGATCAACCGCGCCCACCGGTGAGGCAATGATCACGGCACCGCGCGCCGGTTGAATCCCGCGCACGGCAGACGACGTTGGATAGTGGTGTGGACGACGTCTCGCTGCTGCTCCTCTTCGCCGTCGCCGTCGTGCCGTTGGTGCCGACGGAGATCGCGCTCATCGGCATGGGGGTCGCCGCCGCGAACGGTGGCGACCCCTTTCCGCTTGT
>JAJYTH010000035.1 GCA_021793175.1 Actinomycetes bacterium | reverse complement strand
GCTCGGGCACGTCGAGGCGCAACGGTTCCCCCGGCTCACCGCGCGCGTGAGCCACCTGCTCGCTCGCGGTGGAAAGTGACACGTCGACGGTGTGGCCGTCGACCGCACCGGCCACGCGGACGGTGAGATCGAGGCCACGGAGATCGGGCACGATGTCGAGGTCGGCGACATACACGGTGGGCACGGCCTCCAGCCACACGGTCTGCCAGATCCCCGAGCAACCGGTGTACAGGATGCCGCCGGGCCGGTTCGCCTGTTTGCCGACAGGGAACGTGCCACGGTTGCCCTCGTCCTCGGCCCGCACCAGGATCTCCTGCTCGGCGTCGGAGCGCAGCACGTCGGTGATGTCCACGGAAAACGCCGTGTAGCCACCCTCGTGCCGGGCGAGCAGCTGGTGGTTCACCCACACCGTCGCGACCTGGTCGACGGCACCGAAGTGCAGCAACACCCGTCCGCCACGCCAATCGGCGGGGATCTCGACGGTGCGCCGATACCACATCGTCTCGTCCCGGCGGCCGATGCCCGACAGCCGCGATTCCGGCGGATACGGCACGAGGATGCGCTCGCCGCGATGAGTGGTTCCGTCGTCGTCGCGGCCCACGTACTCCCAGAGCCCGTTCAGGGTGCACCAGCGTGGACGCACCAACTGCGGCCGAGGGTGTTCGGGTAGAGCGTTGTCCGGACTCACCTGGTAGGTCCACGGCGTGGACATCGATTGTGCGCTCATCGCCCCCGATGCTGGCACAGAAGTAGGACGGGCCGCCGCTACTCAAGCGACCGATGAGTAACCTCGCCCTATGCGCGTGCTGATGCTGTCCTGGGAATACCCGCCGGTGGTGGTCGGAGGTCTCGCCCGGCACGTCCACGCGCTAGCGAGGCACCTCGTGCACGCCGGGCACGAGGTGGTGGTGCTGTGCCGGCACGCCGCGGGCACGGACGCCGAGACACACCCCACCACCGACGAGGTGGTCGACGGGGTGCGTCTGATCAGGGTCGCCGAGGACCCCATGCACGTGACCTTCGAGCGAGATCTCGTGGCCTGGACGCTCGCCATGGGGCACGCGATGATCCGCGCGGGCATCCGGTTGTTCCGTACCTGGCGCCCCGACGTGGTGCACGCGCACGACTGGCTCGTGACCCACGCGGCCATCGCGTTGGCCGAGTCGGCCCAGGTGCCCTTGGTCGGCACCATTCACGCCACCGAGGCGGGAAGGCATTCGGGCTGGCTGTCACACCCGCTCAACCAGCAGATCCACTCCGCGGAGTGGTGGCTGGCCAACCGTGTGGACGCCCTCATCACCTGCTCGGAAGCCATGCGCCGCGAGGTGGTGCATCTGTTCGAGGTGCCGAACGAGGACATCACCGTGATCCACAACGGCATCGAGGAACAAAGCTGGTGCGTGGCCGACGAGCAGGTCGCCCACGCCCGCGCCACGCACAGCCCCGACAGCACTCCGCTGCTGCTGTACTTCGGCAGGCTGGAGTGGGAGAAAGGCGTGCAGGACCTGCTCGACGCCTTGCCCGAGATCCGCCGCAGGCATCCGGGCACCCGGCTGGTGGTGGCGGGAACCGGCAGGCATCGGGACGAGCTGGTCGCGCAGACGGCCAGGTTGTCCCTGGACGATGCCGTGGATTTCGTGGGCCATTTGTCCGATGCCGGCTTGCGTGCGGTGCTCTCGGCCGCCGACGCGGTGGTATTGCCCAGTCGGTACGAACCGTTCGGCATCGTGGCACTCGAAGCGGCCGCCGCCCAGGCTCCGCTGGTGGCGTCCACGGCCGGTGGCCTCGGGGAACTGGTGATCAACGGCGAAACAGGACTGTCGTTTGCCCCCGGCGACGTCGACGGCATCGTCCGCACGGTGGACGCGGTGCTCGCCGACGCCGAGGCGGCGGAACGCCGCGCGCACGCCGCCCGCTCCCGGCTGGCGACCGACTTCGATTGGGGCCGCATCGCCCAGCAGACCGCACAGGTCTATCGACGGGCCAAGGCGTCCCCTCCGCAGGAGTTCGGCCGCCCCAAGATCGCGACAGGGAACGCCTTCGAACCGTGAGCCACGCGGCCACACGTCACCGACGCGGCCCCGTGGGATCTCGGCTCGACTACTCCGCGCTACCGCGATACAAGGTGTTGTATCGCTCCCGCATCGCGGCATCGGTCTCGGCGCGCGCCGCTGCGCGGATCTGCCGCGCGGTTCCATACGGGTAGCCGTGTTTGGCTATGCGGTGCTCGCAGTTCTCGTCGGCGTAGGCGAACGAATAGAAGTAACCGACCAGCACCGCCAAAAGACACAGCATCAGCCGCAGGACGAGCGGACCCGGCAGGAGCAACCACACCGCCGCCAACGGGCCGACGAGCACCGTGCTGCGAGCGGCGTGCCGCCACAGGTAATGCTTGCTGGTGACGTCGTGCAGTACCCATTCCCGGTACTCGTCGGGGAGAGCTCCCCCGGCGGCGTACCACAACCACTGGATCGGATTCGGTCGTCGACGGGCCATATGCCCCACCCTAACCGGCGACAAGATCTCCCCCGTCAGTGCGAGCATTGTGGAGATCACCATCACCGGGAGACCTTGTCTCGGGCGTGTCAGGCACGGTGTCGCGCGGCCCCGGCCCGATCGTCACCCGATCGCCACAGGCACTGGCGAACACCGGCTCCGCCTCCCGTTTTATGGAACCATCGAATTACGAAGACGCACTCGTCGTCCGTCGCTCAAGCTTCGATCGGTGGAGGCCACCGCCTCACAAGCGGTGGCCTCCACCGATCTTTCCCCGTGACCTCCTCCGACTTTGTCCGGCAGCCGGGCGGTCAGCTCGGTGTCGTCAGGTACCGCGCATAGGCACCCGTGGTGAAAAAGCTCGGCAGTTTCTCCGACAACGCCGTCTCGACGAAGATCTCGCGTGCCTCGGCGAGCCGATTATCCGGCCCGAGATCGGCGTGCACGTCGACGAGTTCGGCGTCCAACCAGTCCGTCACCCGCTCCCGCGTGACGGCGGTTCCGTCGTCCAGCTTCGTACCGTTGCGGATCCACTGCCACACCTGGCAGCGGGCGATCTCCGCCGTGGCGGCGTCCTCCATGAGGTTGAAGATCGCCGCGGCGCCCGTGCCCCGCAGCCACGCGTTGATGTAGCGCAGTGCGACGTTGATGTTCGACCGCACGCCCTGCTCGGTGACCTCGCCGCCCGCGCTCGCCACGTCGAGCAGGTCCTCGGCGGACACGACGACGTCCTCGCGCAGCTTGCCGAGCTGGTTCGGCCACCCGCCGAGCACCGCGTCGAACACCTCCCGGCAGACCGGGACCAGGCCGGGGTGGGCGACCCACGATCCGTCGAAGCCGTCACCGGCCTCGCGTTCCTTGTCCTGCCGGACCTTCTCCAGCGCGGTGGCGTTGACCTCCGGGTCGCGGCTCGGGATGAACGCCGCCATCCCACCGATGGCATACGCCCCACGCTTGTGGCACGTCCTCACCAGCAGCTCGGTGTAGGCCCGCATGAACGGCACCGTCATCGTGACCTGGGCCCGGTCCGGCAGCACGAAGTCCGCGCCGTGCGAGGCGAAGGTCTTGATGATGCTGAAGATGTAGTCCCAGCGACCCGCGTTCAGCCCCGCGGCGTGTTCCCGCAACTCGTACAGGATCTCGTCCATCTCGAACGCCGCGGTGATCGTCTCGATCAACACGGTCGTCCGGATGCTGCCCCGTGGGATGCCGAGTTCCTCCTGCGCGAACAGGAACACGTCGTTCCACAGCCGCGCCTCGAGATGGCTCTCCAGCTTCGGCAGGTAGAAGTACGGACCGCTGCCCCGAGCCAGAAGCTGTCGCGCGTTGTGGAAGAAGTACAGGCCGAAGTCGACGAGACTGGCCGACACGGGACGACCGTCGATCCGGATGTGCTTCTCCACCAGGTGCCAGCCCCTGGGCCTGGCGACGATCGTGGCCGGCTCGTCGCCGATCACGTATCGCTTGCCCCGGTCGGTGAAGTCGATGTTGCGCCGGATCGCGTCGTACAGGTTGAGCTGCCCCGACACGATGTTGTGCCACGTCGGTGACGTCGCGTCCTCGAAATCGGCGAGCCACACCTTCGCGCCGGAGTTCAACGCGTTGACCGTCATCTTGCGATCGGTCGGGCCGGTGATCTCCACCCTGCGGTCCTCGAGACCGGGTGCGGGCGGAGCCACCTGCCACGACTCGTCGTTGCGAATCCGCCGGGTCTCGGGGAGGAACCCCAACGTCTCCTCCCCCGAGGCCAACCGTTCCCTGCGCCGACGGCGTGCGTCGAGCAGTTCCCGGCGGCGGCCCGCGAAGGCGTTGTCCAGCTTCGCGACGAACTCCAGCGCGGCCGGAGTGAGGATCTCGTCGTAACGCTCGTGTGTGGGACCGGCGACCTGCAGCCGGCCGTTCATCGTGTCAGCCATGTCTCGTCCCCTTCGAGCCGATGCAGCGGTTCGGCCTAGAACTGCGCTTCTTCGGTGGAACCGGTCAACGCCGTGGTGGAGCTCTCCGGGTTCAGGGCGGTGCTCACCAGGTCGAACCAGCCCGTGCCCACCTCACGCTGGTGCTTGGTGGCGGTGTAGCCGCGCTCCTCGGCCGCGAACTCGCGCTCCTGCAGGTCGACGTAGGCGGTCATGCCGTCGGAGGCGTAGCCCTTGGCGAGGTCGAACATCGAGTAGTTCAGGGCGTGGAAGCCCGCCAGCGTGATGAACTGGAACTTGTAGCCCATGTGGCCGAGTTCGCGCTGGAACTTCGCGATGGTCGCGTCGTCCAGGTGCTTCTTCCAGTTGAACGACGGCGAGCAGTTGTAGGCCAGCATCTGGTTCGGGTACTTGTCCTTGATCGCCTCGGCGAACTGGCGCGCCACGTCGAGGTCCGGCTCCGAGGTCTCCATCCACAGCAGATCGGCGTACTCGGCGTAGGCCAGGCCGCGCTCGATGCACGGCTCGATGCCGTTGCGGACCCGGTAGAAGCCCTCCGAGGTGCGCTCACCGGTGAGGAACTTCTGGTCCCGCTCGTCCACATCGCTCATCAGCAGTGTGGCCGCCTGGGCGTCGGTGCGGGCGACGATCAGCGACGGGACGTTCAACACGTCCGAGGCCAACCGCGCGGCGTTCAACGTGCGTTCGTGCTGCTTGGTGGGGATGAGCACCTTGCCGCCGAGGTGACCGCACTTCTTCTCGGAGGCGAGCTGATCCTCCCAGTGCACGCCCGCGGCACCCGCGGCGATCATGCCCTTCATCAGCTCGAACGCGTTGAGCGGGCCGCCGAAGCCGGCTTCGGCGTCGGCGACGATCGGCGCGAACCAGTCGATGTCGGTGTTGCCCTCGGCCCAGGTGATCTGGTCGGCGCGCATCAACGCGTTGTTGATGCGGCGCACCACGGCCGGAACGGAGTTCGCCGGGTAGAGGCTCTGGTCCGGGTAGGTCTGGCCGGCCAGGTTGGCGTCGGCGGCGACCTGCCAACCCGACAGGTAGATGGCCTTCAGTCCGGCGCGGACCTGCTGGACGGCCTGGTTACCCGTCAGCGCGCCCAAAGCGTGGACGTAGTCCTCGGTGTGGAGCAGATCCCACAGCTTCTCGGCGCCGCGCCGGGCGAGAGTGTGCTCCTCGACCACACTGCCCCGCAGCTTGATGACGTCCGTCGCGGAGTAGGACCGCTTCACGTCACGCCAGCGGGGGTTGGTCTTCCACTCCTGCTCCAGGGCGGCCGCTTCCTGTTCAAAGCTCTTCTGGGTCTCCGCCATCGTGCTCTCTCCAACTTTGCGAACGTTGCGATCACTCGCCTGTTAACGAGGACCATGGCATGCGCAGCGGAAACGGCGCCAGATCTCCAACTTGCCAAGTTGTGCGAATTTTTCGTAGCATTCTGCGAACGTTGCGAACACCGATGTTCACAACACGTGGATTCCGGGTTCTTGACCGTTCCCGGAAAGGAAGTCCTTCACGAGGGATTCGATTCAGTGGACAAGACTTTCGCCGGCGCACGGCTGCGCCATCTGAGGGAAAGCCGCTCGATGACCCAGGCGGAGCTGGCACGACTGCTCGAAATCTCGCCGAGCTACCTCAACCAGATCGAGCACAACACCCGTCCGCTGACCGTGCCGGTACTGCTTCGCATCACCGAGGCGTTCGGTGTGGACGCCGAGTTCTTCGCTGACAACGACACCTCTCGACTCGTCGCCGACGTCAGGGAGGCACTGCTGGACGAGGCGGTCAACGCCGACATCTCGCCCGGAGAGATCAACGACCTGGCGAAGAACCTGCCGTCGGTGGCGCAGGCTCTGGTCAAACTGCACCGCAACTACCGCAACGCCGTCGAGACCACCGCGGCACTCGTCACCGAGGACGGTCGCGGCACCCATGGCAGCCCCGCCGCACCCCTACCTCACGAGGAGGTTCGGGACTTCTTCTACGAACGCGAAAACTACGTCGCCGAACTCGACGAACGCGCCGAGAAGATGTACCAGGAACTGGGCCTGCGCCGCGACGAGATCCGAAACGGCCTCCGAGACCGCCTGTCCGAACACTACGGCGTCACCGTCACCACCGAAGGACTCGACCTCACCGCGGGCGAACAGCACCGTTACGAACCGAACGCGAAGGTACTGCGCCTGGCACCGACGCTGCGCATCGGACAGCAGGCGTTCCGGATGGCCTCACAGATCGCGCTGTTGGAGTACGACGACCTGATCACCGAACTGGCCGACTCGTGGGCCTTCTCCGGCCCGGCGGCACGTTCGTTGGCGCGAGTGGGTTTGGCGAACTACTTCGCGGGCGCGCTCATCCTGCCCTACCGGGCCTTCCACAGCGCCGCCGAACGGTTCCGCTACGACATCGAGCTGCTGTGCGACCACTTCGGCGTCGGATTCGAGACGGTCTGCCATCGACTCTCCACACTGCAACGCCCCAAGATGCGTGGCATCCCGTTCTCGTTCGTGCGGGTCGATCGCGCGGGCAACATGTCGAAGCGCCAGTCCGCCGCGGGATTCCACTTCTCGCGCGTGGGCGGCGCTTGCCCATTATGGATCATCTATGAGGCGTTCACCCGGCCCGGCAAGGTGCTCCCCCAGGTCGTGACGCTACCGGACGGCAAGAGCTACTTCTGGATCGCGCGCACCGTCTCCCGCAACATCGGTGGATACGGCAGCCCGGGCAAGATGTTCTCGGTGGGGCTGGGCTGCGAACTGCGACACGCCCACCGGCTGGTCTACTCCGCGGGACTGAACCTCGACGACAAGTCCGCCGCCACCCCCATCGGCATGGGCTGCAAGGTGTGCGAACGGCCGGCCTGCCCTCAGCGGGCGTTCCCGACGATCGGCAAACAACTGACCGTGGACGAGAACACCAGCACATTCGTCCCGTATCCCGCCGTGCCGAAGACCGAGTGACACCGCCCGGGGTGGGACCTCACCCCCATCGACGGAAAGGTCCCACCCCGAAACGGCTCGGCTCACCTAGTCGTGTGAGGCCACCGTTGGGACCTCGGCGTCACTGCCGATGCTCGGCCCCCGGGGCGGGATCGCGTCGTAGGCGGCCGGGTCGAGCTGGTTCACCCTCCCGCTGGCCACCGCGGAGAGCATCCCGTCGAGGCCGATGTAGACAGCACGGGTCAACACCGCGCGGTACTGCTGGCCGAGCGTCTGAGTCTGCCCGCGCACCTCGAACAACACCGTGCCACTCCCGTTGAGCGCGAAGCTCCCGAGCCCGGTCCCCGGCAGGTTGGTGTCCTGGGGGTACAACGTGACGTTGCCGAACAACGGCCGGTTGTTCGCCGCACCCTGCAACGCGTTGTAGACCGCGACGTTGAGCCGCTTGGAATAGTCCAGGTCGTAGTCCGCGGCGTACTGCTCGTACCCGGGCATGGTGGCCGGGTCGTCGACGAACTTACCGGAGATCGACAGCGTGACGAACTCGTCCGGATCGTCCGGCATCACGTAACACGCGCCCTGATGGTGCAGGTCGACGTAGGTGTCCACCTCGCCGAACTCGGCCTGCAATCCGCGATAGACATCGCGCACCGTCCGGCTCTCCGGCGTGATGTACCAGCCGGTCGAGTCGGAATCGCCGGGGAAGTCCTCGGCGCGCGGCACGTAGTTCAGGTCCGGGTGGTAGTCCCGGTTGACGTCGAATCCGGGCCGCTTCGAGTAGTCGTCGCCCTGTCGGGGCCCGGTGTAGTAGTTCCAGGCGGGCTCGCTCCCGCGCAGCTGCGGGAACCTGGCCGTCACTTCCTCCCAGGTCATGTCGTTGCCGCGCCGGTCCAGCTCAGCGCCGTCGGGGTTCATCTTCGGGATCGCGACGATGGTCAACTCGTCGAGCCACCGCTGCGCCTTCGCCGAGTCGCTGGTGGCCAGCCAGTCCAACAGGTCGAGAATGGCGTCGGTGCCGGTCTTCTCGTTGCCGTGGATCTCGCTGGTGATCAGCACCGCCTTGGGACCCGTGCCCACCCGCGCGCTCCAGATCTCGCGTCCGCGGTTGCTCATGCCGACCTGCTGAACGTCCACTCGGCCCTCGCTGATCCGCTCGATGCGGTCCAGTTCGATACCGAGCTCGCGGTGGTCGGTGAATTCGTTGATCGGCAGGTCACGTGGCTGGTCACTGCATTCCCGGTCCGCGGCGACGAATGCGTCGTCGGTGGGTTGGGGCCGGTCGAGCTGAGCCGAGTAGGCGGGTAGTTCGGAGAGGTCGGTCGAGTCGGCGATGGCCGGGGAAGCGGTCGCGATCAACGCGAACGCTCCGACTCCGACCACGGCCGCCCGCACAGGGCGTCTGTTTGCTACCACGAGCGACTCCGAAAGAACAGGGACCACTCCTCGCGTGGAGTGATCACGACGTCACGGACGAAAGTTAGTTGTAGCAACGAACGTCCCCGCCGAAAAGGGCCGGCAAGGGCAGGCGTCGGGTTTGCCTGTTTCACAGCGACGCTCGACTACGCCCACGTTCGACGTGCTCGTGCCACCTTTCACGCTGCGGACACGGCGACACAATCTGCGGACACAGCTGCACAGCCTGCGGACACGGTGACACAGGCTGCGGACACGGAGTACGGGTGGGCGTTAAGTGGCTTCGCCGAGGGTCTTCTTCAACGCCTTGTTGGCCTTACGAGCCATGTCCTTGACGGCTTCGCGGCGTTCGGCGTCGGCCTCGTAGTCGGCCTTGCGATCACGCACCACGCGCGCCGGTGAGCCGACCGCGATGCCGTAGTCGGGGATGTCGCCACGCACGACGGCGTGGGCTCCCAGCACACAGCCCCGGCCCACACGGGTTCCCCGCAGCACCGACACCTTGGTACCGATCCACGTGTCGGGACCGATCCGCACCGGTGACTTCACGATGCCCTGGTCCTTGATGGGCAGAGTGATGTCCGAGGTCACGTGGTCGAAATCGCAGATGTAGACCCAGTCGGCGACGAGTGTGGCCGAGCCGATCTCGATGTCGAGGTAGCCGTTGATCACGTTCTGCCGGCCGAACACCACTTTGTCGCCGATACGCAGCGAGCCCTCGTGGCAGCGGATGGCGTTACCGTCGCCGATGTGCACCCAGCGCCCGATCTCCATCCGACCATATCCGGGACGACAGTGGATCTCCACGTCCCGGCCGAGGAACACCATCCCCCGCAGGATGATGTGCGGGTTGGCGATTCGGAACTTGAGCAGTCGCCAGTAACGCACCAGGTACCACGGTGTGAAGGCACGGTTTCGCCACACCCAGCGCAGTGAGTCGATCGTGAGAAACCGCGCCTGACGGGGGTCGCGTCGAGCTCGACGCCACGCCTGCACCCGCGACAACACGGGAGAACCCCACATCGATGTCATGGGGTGACCGTAACGTGTGTACCGCGAGCACGAACGAGGGAGTGACGAGTGGGCACCAAGCTGATCATCGACACCGACCCGGGAGTGGACGACGCCTTCGCCATCGCGTTGGCGGCACTGTCCGAGGACGTCGACCTGCTGGGAGTGACGACGGTGTTCGGCAACGTACCGATCGAGGTGACCACCCGGAACGCGCGCCGGATATTGGCACTATGCAAACGTGGTGACGTGCCGGTGGCGGAGGGTGCCGCCCGCCCGCTCGTGCACCCCCATCTGCGCAGGGCGGAGTACGTACACGGCGTCGATGGCCTGTCGGGCCGTTCGGCGGCACTGCCCGAGGCGGAACGGCCCGTCGAACCGGGCGGCGCGGTGTGGCTGCTGTCCCGATTGCTGGAAAGCTCCACCGAACCGGTGACGATCGCGCCGATCGGACCGCTCACGAACATCGCCACGTTCCTGGCGGCCCGCCCGGATCTGCACCACAGGATCGACAGAGTCGTGATCATGGGTGGTGCGCTGACGCACGGCAATTCCAGCGCCGCGGCCGAGTTCAACATCTGGAGCGACCCGGAGGCCGCGCACCGGGTGCTCACGGGCGGGGAGGTGCCGCGCGTGCTGGTACCCATGGACCTCACCTATCGCTGTGCGGTGGACAGCGAGTGGCTCGACGAGCTCGCGGCCTCGGGGCCCCTCGGGGCGGCGCTGACCGCGCTGACACCCGACTACCTTGCCCACTACCGCAAGGCACTCGAGTGGGACGGCATGGTGCTGCACGACGCGGTGGCGGTCGCGGAGGCCATCCGTCCCGGAACACTGCGCACCGAGTCGCTGCCCGTGTCGGTGGAGACGTCGTTCGGTCCCGCCCGCGGCGCGACGGTGGTGGATCAGCGTCGCCCCGAAATACGGGCGGACACCGAGGTACCCGACGGAACCACATCGGTGGATGTGGCCGTGGACGCCGATCTGGACGCTCTTCGCGCGTTCCTCCTGGAACGGCTCACCCTGCGCTGATCACTACACCCGGACGGGCAAGGAATCCGTTCGCCCCGACGCGGGATGTCCTCACGCACCGTGGCCTCTCAGTGCTTATCCTGTGCTCATGAGAGCTGGCGGCGGACCGCGGACCCGAAGGCTGTTGCTCGCGGTGATGTCGGCGGTGGTCGCCGTGAGCGTGTTCGTCGTGGCTCTGCGCTTCACCTCGCGAGATGCCGAGAGCACAGCGGCCCCGCCCCCGAACGCGGATCGCAGTGCGGTCACGTCGTCGGAGCTCTCCACGCCACCTCCCACGTCGACGAGTGCCGCACCACCGGCCTCGTCGGTGCCCTCCACCTCCGAACTGCGTTTCGAGGAATGGGTGGACGACGTAGCCGACTGGCTCGACATCCCCCGCCGAGCGATGTACGCCTATGCCACCGCAACGGTGACTCTGGGTGATGAGCAGCCCGACTGTCATCTGTCGTGGGTGACGCTGGCCGGGGTCGGCCGCACCACCACCGACCACGGCCGGGTGAACGACGGCACGGTGTCCGAGGACGGGACCATGTCCGAGCCCATCGACACGGTGGAGGTCCGCGACTTCGCCGGTGACCTGGTGTCCGCGCCCGGCGCGGCCGGACCGCTCCAGCTCTCCCCGGAGGTCTGGGAAAGTTTCCAGGCGAGCCCCACAGGCGGGACTCCGGACATCCAGAACATCGACGACGCGGCACTGACGGCGGGCAGGGCGATGTGCGCCGATGGTCGGGACCTCTCCGACGGTGACGGCTGGTTGGACGGCGTGTCGGTGCTGCAGGACGAACCGCTGTTCCTGCACCGGGTGCTGGCCACCGCCAACATCTACGGCACCGTGGGAGAAAGCCGCAGCAAGCCGAACACCGCCGCGTTGCAGGCCGTCATGTTCGCCGTCGACAAGATCGGCCTGCCGTACGTGTGGGGCGGCAACGGCGAGGAGGCCGGCCACGACGGCTTCGACTGCTCGGGACTGACCACGGCGGCGTACGGCAGTGCCGGGATCTCGCTGATGCGCACGGCGCACACGCAGTACCACAGTGTTCCGTTGGTGCCCGCCGACGAGGAACTTCAACTCGGGGATCTCGTGTTCTTCGGCGATCCCGCGACCAAGATCCACCACGTGGGCATCTACATCGGCAACCGGCAGATGATCGACGCGCCGACCTTCGGTCAGGCCGTGCAGGTGCACAACTACCGCAAGCCGGGTGACAACTACGCGGGCGCGGGCAGGCCGACGGCGGAGCAGTAGGTCCGCCCTCGCCTGCCGCTCAGCCCGACTCCCCGTCGCGCTCCGCCGGTGTCCGCTCCGCGCGACACACGAACGCCGTGGGGGTACGACCGATGCGGGTGAGCACCACACTCGCCTCGTTCGTCCCCCGTGGTTTGAGCCTGCGACGCAGCGCGTCCGGGTCGACGTCGAGGCCGCGCACGAGGATCTCCAGCCGGCCCACGTCGTGTCGTCGCAGTGCCGCTCGCAGCGTCTTCTCGCTGTAGCGGCCCGATTCCAGTACCCGAAACGCCCGCACTCCCGGTGGCGGCGTGTCGCCGGTGAGGTAGGCGATGCGCGGATCGAGCTGCCACAGTCCGTGCCGGGCGGCGTAGTGGCGGACGAGCCCGGCCCGCACCACGGCGCCGTCCGGGTCGATGATCCACTGCCCGGCCTCGCCCACGGGGATGTCATCGGATTCGGCGTCGGTGATCGACCACGCCTCACCGGCGGAGTTCAGCACGGTGGCCCGGCGAGACGCGGTGGCCAGTCCTTCGCTGTACAGGCTCGCCTCACGCACGCGGCCGTCCAACGAGATGATCTCCACTTCGCGCGCCCAGGGAGCGACCTGCGGGTCGAGGCCCGGTGAGCATTTCACCGCCAGCTCGCGCCCCGCGTACACCGAGGCGAGGTCGTCGAGCGCGGGCACGAAGTCCTCCGGCCGCCAACGCCGCCGTCCCGACGCGTCCCGGCGCGCGGGATCGGCGACCACCACGGCGTCCCGTGTCACCGGGCGCAGCGCGTCCGCCCGTACGAGCGCGGGCCGCACCTCGGACACCGCACAGTTGTGTGCGGCCATCGCTAGCCGTACCGGGTCCATATCGGACCCCACACAGCAGCGTGTCGTGCGGGCCAGCTCCACGAGGTCGGCTCCCACCGAACACGTCACGTCGTGCACATCGCGTCCCGACAGTCGCCTCGCCCGATACGCGGCCACGACCGACGCGCTCGCCTGCTGCAAAGCCTCGTCGGTGAACAGCCACCGACAGCCACCGGCCACTTTGTCACCGGCTCTGCGGCGAAGCAGGAGCGTCTCCAGCACCGCGGGCGCGTACCGGGCACCGACCACACGGCGTGCGGCGGCCACGTCGGACAGCCTGCTCGCCTCCGTGAGATCGAGCCCGGAACACGCCTCCAACGCCGCACCGCCCTCCCGCGAACGCAGGAACGCGACATCGTCGAGCGAGAAGGCGTACGACACCTACAGTTCCGTGGGCGCGGCCGGTTTCGTGCCGGTGATCATCACGTTGTAGAACAGCTCCCTGGGCAGCACCTTGGACAACACCTTGCGGTCCAGGGCCGACAGCCGCAGCCAGGTGTGGTAGGCGAACAACCGCCACCGCAACGTCAGCTTCTCCTGCGGAACGGCGGCCTCGAACGTCCGCACGGGCCACCCCACCAAAGCGGCACTGAACTCGTCCGTCACCGCCCGCACGTCCACCGCCCCGGCACCGAGCGCCATCCGCTCCAATTCGGACGGATCGAACGTGTGCAGGTCAACCACCGCCTCCAGAGCCGCGGCCCGGGACGACTCGTCGAGTTCCTGCTGCGGGCGCCTCCACTCGCGCAACGGTGCCAACTTGGTGAGGTTCGTGGTCAGCCACCAGGTGAGCCTGCCGAGCCTGCGAGCGTAAAAGTCACCGATCTTGGTCGGTTCGCCCGCGAAGACGAACCGACCACCGGGCTTGAGTACCCGCAGCACCTCGCGGAACGCCGCCCGCACGTCGGGAATGTGGTGCAGGACGGCGTGCCCGACCACCAGGTCGAAACTGTTGTCGTCGTACGGGATGCGCTCGGCATCGGCCACGCGGCCGTCCACGTCGAGCCCGAGGTTCTCCGCGTTGCGCAACGCGACCTGCACCATGCCCGGTGACAGGTCGGTCACCGACCCCTTCTCGATGACCCCGCCCTGCATGAGGTTCAGCAGGAAGAACCCGGTACCACTGCCCAGTTCCATGGCGTGGCCGTAAGGCTGTCCCTGCGTACCCGCGACGGCGTTGAAGACATCGGTGGCGTACGAGATGCAGCGCTCGTCGTAGGAGATCGACCACTTCTCGTCGTAGGTGCCCGCTTCCCAGTCGTGGTAGAGCACGTTGGCGAGTTTGGGGTCGTGGTAGGCCGCCTGCACCTCGTCGGCGGTGGCGTGCGGGTTCGGCGCTGGATCGGACACCCGGGTCACGTCACTTCCCCTCGAAGGTGGCCTTGCCCGGCCCGTTCTCGATGAACGATTCCATGCCGCGCTTCTGGTCCTCGGTCGCCCACAGGGCGGTGAACAGCTGGGTCTCCAGCTTCAAACCGTTGCGCAGGTCCATGTCGAGACCACCGTCGATGGCGGTCTTCGCCGCCCGCAGCGCCACGGCCGGGCCGTTCACGAACTGCGAAGCCCAACGGTGGGCGGCGGCGTACACGTCGTCGGGTGCCACGACCTCGTCGACCAGGCCGATGGCCAGCGCCTCCTCGGCCTTGACGAACCGGCCGGTGAACACGATGTCCTTGGCCTTGCTGGGGCCCACCAGCCTGCTCAAACGCTGCGTACCGCCCGCGCCGGGGATGATGCCGAGCTGGATCTCCGGCTGGCCCACCTTGACGTTGTCGCCCGCCACCCTGCGGTCGGCGGTCAGCGCCAATTCCAGGCCACCACCCAGCGCATAACCGGTGATCGCGGCGACCGTGGGCTTCGGCAGCTCCGCGATCAGAGTCAGCGACTCGGACAGAGCCGTACCGAACCGTTGCATCTCGACGTAGGACTTGGCGGCCATCTCCTTGATGTCGGCGCCGCCCGCGAAGGTCTTCTCCCCGCCGTAGAGGATGACGGCCCGCACGTCGTCACGCTCGGTGGCTTCCTTCGCGGCCTCGGCCAACTCCGCCTGCACCTGGTTGTTCAGAGCGTTCACCGGCGGCCGGTCCAGCCGGATGGTGCCAACACCCGCGTCGACCTCGAGACGCACGAACTCGCCCACGCCTTCCTCCTTCGTTGCCGCGATCGCGAGCCGACCGCGTCGGCCCGCTTCCCACTCTTCCGCAGGCTACCCGTCGGTAAAAGAGGTTATCGACGTCGGGCGAAGTAGCGGTCCCCCGAACGTTGCAACATCAACTCCTGCCCGAATGCCTGCGACAGGTTCTCACTGGTCAGAACATCGTCCATGAGACCGGCCGCCACCGCCCGGCCCTCCGAGAGCAGCAGCGCGTGGGTGAACCCCGGTGGGATCTCCTCCACATGGTGGGTGACCAGCACCATCGCGGGCGCGTCGGCGTCGTATGCCAGGTCCGACAACCTGGCCACCAGGTCCTCGCGACCACCGAGGTCGAGTCCGGCCGCGGGTTCGTCCAACAGCAGCAACTCGGGGTCGGTCATCAACGAACGTGCGATCAGTGTTCGCTTGCGCTCCCCCTCGGACAGGGTGCCGTAGCTGCGGTCGGCGAGATGTCCGATGCCCAACGCCGCCAACAACTCCTCGGCGCGATCGGTGTCCAGTTCGTCGTAGGTCTCACGCCAACGGCCCAGCACCGCGTACCCGGCGCTGACCACCACGTCCCGCACCTTCTCCTCGGCGGGGACCCGACCGTTGACCGCGGCCGAGGTGAACCCGATCCTGGTGCGCAGTTCGAACACGTCCACCCGGCCGAGCCGCTCACCCAGCACGTGCACGGCGCCCGTCGTGGGGTGCAGTTCAGCGGCGGCGAGTTTGAGCAGCGTGGTCTTGCCCGCGCCGTTCGGGCCGAGTACCACCCACCGTTCGTCCAGCTCCACCGACCAGTCGAGATCGGCGAGCAGGTTGTTGTTTCCCCTCCTGACCCCCACGCCGGACATGTGGATCACGAGATCAGCGAGGTTCTCCGGGACCGCCACGTCATTCACGTGGGTCATTGTCACCGACCGGCGGGAGAAGACGCGAACGGCCCCGCGTTCGACGTGTCGGCGTGATCAGGCCAACACGACCTTGCCCAGCTCCGCCGGGGTCGCCAGCAGCGAATGCCGGGGCAGCACCCGCACCGTGTAACCGAGGGAGCCCGCGAAAGGCAGCCGCAGAGTCGCCTCGAACTCACCACGTCCGCACGGCGTCATGGTGGCGGTCACGACGTCGCTGAGGTCGTCGGTGTCTCCGACCCTGCCCACGACGGCCTGTACCTCCACCTCGTCGTCCCTCAGCTCCGCGAGATCGACGCGGGCGGTGATCCGCGCACGGGCACCCACCACGGGCACGTCGTTGCCTTCCACCGACAACTCCGTGGACACCACGCGCACCAGCGGCCAGCACGCGTCCACCTGGGCGCGGTAGGCCGCCAGGGAACGCGCACCGGCATAGTCGTCGGCCACCGCCGCGGCCACCGTGGTCGCCGCGGGCCGGTAGAAGGATTCCACGTATTCCCGCACCATGCGCGACGCCTGCACGTGTGGCCCGAGCGTGCGCAGGGTGTGCCAGATCATCGACAACCAGCCTCGCGGAACACCGCTTTCGTCCCGGTCGTAGAACAACGGCGCGACCTGTTGCCCCAACAGGTCGTACAGCGCCGCGGCCTCCAGATCGTCCCGCAGCAGCGGGTCGGTGACGCCGTCGGCGGTGGGAATGGCCCACCCGTTGCTGCCGTCGTAGTACTCGTCCCACCACCCGTCGCGGATCGACAGGTTCAAGCCTCCGTTCAGCGCGGCCTTCATCCCCGAGGTGCCGCACGCCTCCAACGGCCGGGTCGGGTTGTTCAACCACACGTCACAACCCCGGTACAGGTATCGGGCCATCGACATGTCGTAGTCGGGCAGGAAGACGATGCGCTCGCGAACGGCCGGGTCGTCGACGAATCGCACGATCTGCTGGATGAGTGCCTTGCCACCCTCGTCGGCCGGGTGGGACTTGCCCGCGACCACGATCTGGATGGGCCTTTCGTCGTCCAACAACAACGCACGTAGCCGTTCGGGGTCCCGCAGCATCAGGGTGAGCCGCTTGTAGGTGGGGACGCGCCGGGCGAAACCGACGGTGAGCACGTCGGGGTCGAAGATGCGTTCCGTCCAACCGAGTTCCAGGGCCGAGGCTCCGCGTTGCAGCCACGCGTCCCGCGCGCGACGCCGCACCTCGGCGACCAGGTTGCCGCGCAGCTCCCGCCGCAACGCCCACAACTGTTCGTCGGTGACGTTCGGGTCGATCCCGGAGCCGTCACCGTCGTGGCCCCACTCCTCGTCGCTGCCTCCCAGAAGCGCGCTCATCTCCCGCGCCACCCACGTCGGGCCGTGCACACCGTTGGTCACCGACGAGATCGGCACCTCCTCGGTGTCGAAGCCGGGCCACAGGCGGGTGAACATCCGCCGCGACACTCTCCCGTGCAGTGCCGACACGCCGTTGGCGCGCTGCGCCAACCGCAGTCCCATGTGCGCCATGTTGAACCGGCCGGGATTGTCCTCGGCGCCGAGTACGAGCACTCGTTCGACGTCCACGCCCGGCAACAGCCTTCCGTCACCGAAGTAGTGCTTGACGAGGTCCACCCCGAACCGGTCGATTCCCGCCGGCACCGGGGTGTGCGTGGTGAACACCGTGCCCGCCCGCACGGCCGACAACGCTTCCTCGAACGTCAGCTCCCCCGCCGCCAGGACTTCTCTGATGCGCTCCAGGCCGAGGAATCCGGCGTGGCCCTCGTTGGTGTGGAACACCTCGGGCTGCGGGTGCCCCGTCAGTTCGCAGTAGCGCCGCACCGCGCGCATCCCACCGATACCCGCGAGGATCTCCTGTCTGATGCGGTGGTCGTCGTCGCCGCCGTACAAACGGTCGGTGACGCCACGCAAGTCCTCGTCGTTGCCCTCGACATCGGTGTCGAGCAGCAGCAACGGCACCCGTCCCACGCGTGCCAGCCAGATCTGCGCCAGCAGATCACGACCTCCGGGCATCGCCACGTGCACGTACACCGGCTCGCCCGACGGCTCGGTGAGCAGCTCCAGCGGCAGACCGCTCGGGTCGATCACGGGGTAGTGCTCCACCTGCCAGCCGTCCAGCGACAGCGACTGTCGGAAGTAGCCCGCGCGATACAGCGGTCCCACGCCGATCACGGGCACGCCGAGATCGGAGGCGGCCTTGAGGTGGTCTCCCGCCAGCACGCCGAGCCCACCGGAGTAGTTCGGCAGGGCCTCGTGAACGCCGAACTCCATGGAGAAGTACGCGATCGCGCTCGGGAACCGTTCACCGTTCTCGGCCTGTTCCAGCCGACGCTGGTACCACCGCGGCTCAGTGAGGTACCGCTTCAGGCCCTCACTCGTCTCCCGCGTCCTGGCCAGGAAACCGGGGTCGCGCGCCAGCTCGTCCAGCCGGGAGGCGGGCACCTCCGCGAGCATCCGCAACGGGTCCCTGATCCTGCGGAACAGAGCGTCGTCCATCGACGCGAACAGGTCACGCGTCGGCGGATGCCAGGTCCACCGCAGATTGGTGGCCAATTCGGCCAGACCCGACAATTCGTCGGGCACACGCGCGTGCACGGTGAACCGGCGGACAGCTTTCATGAAGATCGACCATAACGCCACCCGCTGTGACCGGCGCGGGCGCTCACCCGGCCGCGCAGCGGGCCCCACGGCGTCAGCCGTGTCACACCGGAGTTGTCCGGGACCGCCCCGAAAAGACCGCGGCGTCCGCTACTGTCCCCTGCCATGGAACGCTCAGGGGGACGAAGAAAGCGCCGCTCCTTACGGACCATCGCCGCCGCCATCTCCGTGCTGATGGTCGCCGCTTGCGCCAACCAGATCCACGGTGAACCGATCAGTGAGGGCCAGATCGCGGGCATGGCCATCACACACTTCGAAAGCGGGCTCAAGGACACAGCTCCCACCCCGGAGTTGTCCGTCACCAACGTGTCGGACAGTGAGGAGGACCGGCTCGCGATCGCCGCCATCGCCGACGTGTCCGCGTTCTGGAGCAAACAGTTTCCCGAACACTTCGGCCAAGAGTTCGAGCCGGTGGCGGAACTGCTGTCGTACGACCCCACCGGAGACGAACTGGAGGTGTGCGGGGCGAACACGGCCGATTCCGGCATGAACGCGTTCTACTGCCCCTCCGTGGACCTCGTGGCCTGGGACCGCGGAATCCTGCTGCCGCTGCTGCGTCAACAGTTCGGGCCGATGGCCGTCGTAACCGTTCTCGGCCACGAGTTCGGTCACGCGGTGCAGTACCGACTCGGCGAGAAGGCCGGCATCACCCAGCAGACCTCGACGATCGTCAAGGAACAACAGGCCGACTGCTTCACGGGCGCGTACTTCCGGTGGATTGCGGAAGGCAACAGCGAGTACTTCAAGGTGTCGACGTCCGAGGGACTCAACCAAGTGCTGGCGTCGCTGTTCTTCATCCGCGACGAGCCTGGACAGTCGGCTGCCGCCCAGAGCGCGCACGGCACCGCGTTCGACCGCACGTACGCTTTCCAGCTCGGCTTCGAGCAGGGCGCAGCAACGTGCGCGGAGATCAACCAAGCCGAAGTGGACTCGCGCATCACCGAGCGCCCGTTCGACCCCAATGACACGGGCATGGGCGACATCTCCATCAACGACAACACGATGGACATGCTCCAGGAGAGTCTCGACGACTCCTTCGCGGGCACGGGCGTGACGGGACCCCGGATCGTCAACCAGGGCGGATCGTGCGCCGAAGGGATGTCCACCCCGCCTGCGTCCTACTGCCAGGAGTCCAACACCGTCTCCATCGACATGGCCGCCCTGGCCGAACTGGGACAACCCATCGACCGGGAAGCCGAGTACACCGGGCAGGATTCAGCGGGCGGGCTCGGCGACTTCGCCGCGTTCGCCGAGGTCGTGTCCCGATACGTACAGGGCATCCAGGCGGGCCTCGACATTCCGATCGACAACGCCAACGCCGGGTTGCGCACCGCGTGCCTGGTGGGCGCCTGGACCAAGGCCATCGAAAGCGGCGCCACCAACCTGCAGCCCTCTCCCGGTGACCTCGACGAGGCGATCGCCGAACTCCTCCAGCCCCGCAGCCTCATCTCCGCCGACGTCAACGGCTACCCCGCCGCGAACGGGTTCGCCCGGATCGAGGCGTTGCGCCTCGGCTACTACGAGGGTTCACCGGCCTGCAGCCAGCAATACCCCTGAAGCCCTGAGGCGGGAAAGGCCACCGCGCCACCATCCGGACGCGGTGGCCTTTTCAACTCGACTGGCACGAGTAACGCGTTTTTCAGGGCTTTCCAGAACTAGAACAACGCGCTGGCCAAGTCGCGCCGAGCCTTGGCGATCCGCGGGTCGGCGGGGTCGAACAACTCGAACAGTCCCACCAGGTGTTCCCGCGCACGGTCACGGTCGGTGCCGCTCGTCCTGCGGATAGTGGCGATCAGCCTGGCGAACCCTTGCTCCACCTCGCCACGAGCGACTTCGGCGTCAGCGGCCGCGAACTGGGCGTCGAGATCGTCCGGATTCTCGTCGGCCCTGGCCACGGCCGACGGATCGACGTTCGCGGCCCGTTCGGCGAACTGCACCTGAACCAACGCCGCCTTGGCCTGCTCGTTGTTCGGCTCACTGTCGAGGATGCGTTGATACGCGGCCTTCGCCGCAGCGAAGTCACCCCGCTCGAACGCGTCCTCGGCTTCGGCGAATCGAGGGTCCTGCGGCTCCTCCGGCGCCGGGCCGCCCTGCTGCGCCGCCTGCACGCCCGGGAGCTTGTCGCGCAGCGCATCCAGCAGCTGCGTCAACCACTGCCTGATCTGCGGTTCGGGCAACGCTCCCGAGAACGCGTCCACCGGCTGTCCGCCTGCGATGGCGACGACGGTGGGGATCGACTGGACTCCGAACAGTTGCGAGATCCGCGGGTTGGCGTCCACGTCGACCTTGGCAAGCACCCACGAGCCGTTGCTTTCGCCCGCGAGCTTCTCCAACACGGGGCCGAGCTGCTTGCAGGGGCCACACCAGTCGGCCCACAGGTCCACCACGACCAGCTGCCGCAGCGACCTCTCCACGACCTCTGCCTGGAAGGTGGCTTCGGTGACGTCGATGACGTTCCCGCTCGCCGACCCGTTCGTCGCCTGGCCACCGGCGTCGCCCTGCGACGCCTGCCGTGCCGCCGCCTCGGCCCGCGCCTTCACGGCCGACAGGTCCACGGCTCCGGAGAGCGCGGCGGAGACGGCTGGTGAGTTACTTCCTGATCCGCGTGGCTGTGTCACGGTGTCCATCCTGGCATGGACGGTCGGCGCCGTCAGGGCTGGTCCGAGGCTTGCCGGGAGACCTCACCGGGAGCCACCGTCGTTTCGCGTCAAGTGTTGTTCCACTCGCTCGACCTTCGCCTCCAGTTGCCCCTCGTGTCCGGGGCGGATGTCGGCCTTGAGCACGAGACTCACCCGGGCGGCGCCCTCGCCCGCAGCCTCGACGGCGCGTTTGACGACGTCCATCACCTCGTCCCACTCGCCCTCGATGTTGGTGAACATCGCGTTCGTCTCGTTCGGCAGGCCCGACTCCCGAACGACCCGCACGGCGCGGGCCACCGCCTCGCTGACACCGCCGTCCTCCCCGCCCGACGGGCTCACACTGAACGCCACGATCATCGTCTCCGCCCTCCTCGCTCACGACCGGCTCTCGGCACATGCCGTACCCGCCCTCAGCTTGCCGGGAACCACTGCTAACTTCGAGCCTCATGAAAGGTCCGTTGCCGTTCGACCCGATCGCGCGCGCGGCGCAACTCTGGGAGGACCGCATCGGGCCTTCCACCACGATGGCCGCCGTCACCGGGCTAATGCGCGTCCAGCAGATCATTCAGTCGGCCGTCGACACCGCGCTCAAACCGCACGGTCTGACTTTCGCGCGGTTCGAAGCGCTGACCCTGCTGACTTTCGCGCGGCACTCCCGCCTGCCGATGCGGGTCATGGGCGAACGGCTTCAGCTGCACCCGACGAGCGTGACCAACATCGTGGACAGGCTCGAGAAAGACGGCCTCGTCGAACGGATCCCCCACCCCACCGACCGACGGACGACGCTGGTCGAGATCACCGAGGAAGGCAGGAAACTCCGCGAGGAGGCCACCAAGGCCATCACCGACATCAATTTCGGCCTCGTCGGGCTCACCCAGCGGCAGACGGAACAGCTCACCGAGTTGTTGACGAAGGTGCGCAAGGCCGCGGGCGACTTCACGGAGTAGGAGAGAGCTGCTCGCGCGAGGGTTCAGGCGTTGGCGACCGCGTCACCGCCGTCGCGGCGCACGTACAAAGCGGTGCCCCCGTACCGCAGCCGCTCGGGGCCGTCGAGCTTGCCGCGACGCAGCGCCCACTTCTCGAACAGCCAGGTGAAAAACGGTGGGATCGCGGCGAGCAGGGCGACCACCACCGTGCCGAACCGCCAGCCGAGGGGACGCGCGACCGCGAGCGTCGTGACGAGGTAGATGACGAACAGCGCGCCGTGCACAGCACCCAACACCGGAACGCCGCCCTCGCCGAGCTCCACCACGTACTTCAGGAACATGCCGATCAGCAGCCCCATCCACGAGAAGGCTTCGGCGATGGCCACGACACGGAACAAGACAGCCGCCTTGTTCGACAAGGAGTCCTCCTCGGATCGCTGACCGCCGGGTAAGGCGATCGCACAGCACACTCGGAAACCACGTCAACCACGATGTCGGGGACGTCGCAGTATCCAGTGTGAGCCGTGATGTCCGTCACCGACATACCGGGGCAGTACATACGACGCCGATAATGCCGTTGATCTCGATCGACTTCGTCGGAATTCCCGGCCCGGGGCCCCGGAGTCGGAGGAATTCGCGCTGAATCGTTGCCGCACCGGGAGGATCTCGCCGGGTAGATTCCGAGGCCATGACCGCACCGCTGAGCCCCATCCGGCTTCCCGCGAACCAACCTCCACAGTTCTACCGGGGCGGCGCGGCCATCGCCGCGCTTCGCTCAGCAGGAGCCTCCGCCGGGCGGACCGAACACGGCGGCGAATTCGGCCCCGAGGACTGGGTGGCGTCCACGACCACGTTGTTCGGGCACAGCACCGAAGGGTTGACACGGCTACCCGATGGCCGATGGTTGCGCGACGCGGTGAAGGCCGATCCGGTCGGCTGGCTCGGCCGCGACCACGTCGACACCTTCGGCACCTCCACCGCCCTGCTAGTGAAGCTACTCGACGCCGGGCAACGGCTGCCTGTGCACTTCCATCCCGACGACGAGTTCGCACGCCGCCACTTCGACTCGCACTTCGGCAAGACGGAAGCGTGGATCGTGCTGGGGACACAGGGCGAGGAACCCACCGTGTACGCGGGCTTCCGGGAAGCGCTCGATGCCCGCACCATCCGCGACTGGGTCACCGAGCAGGACGCGCCCACGATGCTGAACGCGTTGAACGCGATCACCGTGGAACCGGGCGACACCGTGCACATCCCGGCGGGACTGCCGCACGCGATCGGCGAAGGCGTGTTCGTCGTCGAACTGCAGCAGCCCACCGACTTCTCATTGACGCTGGAGTGGCGCGATTTCCTGGGCGACGAGACGAAGGGGCACCTGGGCCTCGGGTTCGACACAGCCCTGCAGGCGCTCGACACCTCGGTGTGGGACGAGGAACGACTCACGGATGTGATCCGGCACACCGCGACCGACGAGGCAGCCACAGTCGACCTGCTCGCCCCGGCGGCCCAGCCATTCTTCCGAGCCGACCGACTCCGCCCGGCGGGCCCCCTGGCTCTCGACCCGTCGTTCTCGGTGCTCGTCGTCAGCGGCGGCGAAGGCCGACTACGCGCCGAACACGGCAGTGTCCACACGGTGTCCACAGGGGACACGTGGGTGGTGCCGCACGCGGCGGGCGAGTGTGAGATTGACGGCGACGTGACCGTCATCCGCTGTCGCCCGCCCGCACCGCGCCGCTGACCGTGGCTGTGGATATCAGGCCGGATGTCGGACCGAACCGCGCTCCGCGAGGTCGGCCAGGATTCGACCGTTCGCCGCCCGAACCATCGTGCGAAGTCCACCGCCCAGCGACACCCGCGCCACCCCGAGCGCGGCCAACAGCTCCGCCTGCTGCTCGGGCTGACGACGGGCACCGGTGCGGTGGTCGGTGTCCTCGATGTTGAAGCCGGAGGCCCCTACCTCGATCAGCCTCTCGACCAGCTCCGCGGGCGGCAGTCCGTAGCCGGATTCGGCGTCGATCATGACCGGGACGTCGACCGCACATGCGATCCTGCGCGCGGCAGCCAGCATCTCGTCGACAGGAGCTCGCTCGCCATCCGCGTGGCCGAGGCTGCGCGCCACCGCCACGGAGCTGGTCGCCACCACCGGGAACCCCGCCGATGAGCCGACGGAGACCACGAGAGGCCACGCGCACGACCCGCCGCCCCGAAGACGCCGTTCCCGATCGAGGCCGCTTACTTCGAGCCTTGTGCGCACGCTCGCGGGCGTGCGCACAAGGCAGTCACTCAGACCTTGAGCAACAGCGCATCGCCCTGGCCGCCACCACCGCACAGCGCGGCAGCGCCGAGCCCGCCGCCCCGGCGACGGAGTTCGTGCACCAGGTGCACCACGAGACGCGCACCCGACGCTCCGATGGGGTGGCCGAGCGCGATCGCGCCGCCGTTGACGTTGACCTTCTCTTCATCAAGGCCGAGCTGGCGTGCCGACACCAGACCCACGGCCGCGAACGCCTCGTTGATCTCCACGAGGTCGAGCGCGTCGGCCTCCAGCTTCGCCTTGGCCAACGCCGCCTTAATGGCGTTGGACGGCTGTTCGTGCAGGCTGGCGTCCGGACCCGCCACCACGCCGTGCGCACCGATCTCGGCCAGCGGCGTGATGCCTAGCTCCTCGGCCTTGGCCTTGCTCGCCACGACCACGGCCGCGGCACCGTCGGAGATCTGCGACGACGAGCCCGCGGTGATGGTGCCGTCCGCGGCGAACGCCGGGCGGAGCCTCGCCAACCCCTCGGCGGTCGTGTCGGCCCGCACCCCCTCGTCTGCGGTGAACAGCACCGGGTCGCCCTTACGCTGGGGAATCTCCACGGCCACGAGCTCGTCGTCGAAGACGCCGTTGGCCGCAGCCTTGGCCGCACGCTGGTGCGAGCGCGCCGAGAAAGCGTCCTGCTCCTCACGGGTCAACCCGTAGCGGGCGTTGTACCGCTCGGTGGACTCCCCCATCGCCATCTGGTCGAACGCGCAGAATAAACCGTCGTGGGCCATGTGGTCCACCAGCGTGGCGTCGCCGTACTTCACGCCGGTACGCGACTTCGGCAGCAGGTGCGGGGCCTGCGACATCGACTCCTGCCCACCCGCCACGACGAGATCGAACTCACCCGCACGGATCAGCTGGTCGGCCAGGGCGATCGCGTCGAGCCCCGACAGGCACACCTTGTTGATCGTCAGCGCGGGGACCTCCATCGGAATACCCGCGGCCACGGCCGCCTGCCGCGCCGGAATCTGTCCCGCGCCCGCGGTGAGCACCTGCCCCATGATCGTGTACTGGACGGCGTCGGGGGACACACCGGCCCGCTCCAGGGCCGCCTTGATGGCGACTCCACCGAGCTGTGCGCCAGAGAAGTCCTTCAACGAACCGAGAAGCCGACCGATGGGGGTACGAGCGGCACCCAGAATCACGGAACCGGACACAACAGGCCTCCTGCGAGTCATCGACGTCGACGCTGCCGGACTGTTACAGCGCATCAGCGATGGTCCGACGATACCGCTTTCCAAGCCATCGACGGTCGAGGGCGATCGACGTCACGCTGACCGTTACCCGCCCTCCCGCTTATCCTCACTGCCTATGCAGCAGGCACTGGAGCCTTTCGTTACGGCCGTCGATCACGTCGGTGTCGCGGTGGCCGACCTGGACGCCGCCATCGCTTTCCACACCGAGCACTTCGGGTTGGAAGTCACCCACGTCGAAACGAACGAGGAGCAGGGAGTACGCGAAGCCATGCTGCGTGCTCCGGGCGACACGGGCGGGACCGCCGTTCAGTTGCTCGCGCCCGTGAACGACGAGTCGACGATCGCGAAGTTCCTCGACCGCAACGGTCCCGGACTTCAGCAGCTCGCCTACCGGGTGACCGACGTCGAAGCCGCCGCGGAGGCGCTGCGGAACAAGGGCTTGCGCGTGCTGTATCCGCAGGCCCGCCGGGGCACGGCGGGCAGCAAGGTCAACTTCGTGCACCCCAAGGACGCCGGTGGTGTCCTCGTGGAACTGGTGCAGACCACGGACGAAGACTGAGCCCCGAGTTTTTCCCCCGAGCCCACCGAGCCCCGACGAGGACGCCTAAGACGGCGAAGACACCCGGCCGAAGACCCCCGAGGGTCACCGTCCTCACTTCGGCCTCGCTCCATCGGACTCTCCGAGACGTGCTCAGCCGATGCGCCCGCTAGGGTGGAGAGCATGAGCCTTGGCGAGGAACGGGAGCTCGTGCCGCTGGGAGCCGGTTTCGACTTCGAGAAGCGCGGCTACAACCGCGCGCAGGTCGACGAGCACTTGGAACGGCTCGACGCCGACATCAAGATGCTCATGTCCGATCGCGATGCGGCCATCTCGCAGGCCGACGACTTGGCGAGGCAGTTGGAAGCCGCGCGCATCGAGATCGACGACCTGCGTGGGCAGGTGGAACGGCTGGCACAGCCGCCCACCAGCATCGAAGGGCTGTCCGAGCGACTGCAACGCATGCTTCGACTCGCTCAGGAAGAGGCGAGCGACACCAAAGCACGCGCCGAGGCCGAGGCGAGCCACATCCGGGCGAAAGCCGAGTCCGACGCCAGCGCCATGCGTGCCCGCTACGAGCAGATGCTCACCGAGCTGGCCGAACGGCGTAAGCAGATGGAGGCCGAGCACGCCAAGGTCCTCGAGGACGCGCGCGCGGAGGCTCAGCGCATCATCACCGAAGCCGCCGAGGAACGTGATCGGCTCGACCGCGAGGCGGAGCAGCGCCGCACCCAGGTCGAAGAGGACTTCGAGATCGCGATGTCCCAGCGGCGCACCGAGGCGATGCGGGTGCTCGCCGAGCAGGAGGCCGCGAGCAAGGCGGAAGCCGAGCGCCGGGTCAAAGAGGCCAGCGACGAGGCCTCGGCCATCCGCGCCGAAGTCGCCGATGAAAAGGCCAAGGCTCAAGCCGAGATCGAGCGCAGGCGCCGGGAGTCGATCGAAGACGCCAACCGTCGCAAGCAGGACTCGATCAGCGAGGCCAACGCACGAGTGGCCGAGGCCTCCGACGAGGCCAAGCGCCGGGTCAGGGAGGCGGCCGAGGAAGCCGATCGGCGTATCAGCGAGGCCACCGCGCGAGTCGAGGAGCTGCGCAAGCTGCGTGCCCGCATCGCCGAGCAGGTCCACGCCGCCAGGTCGATGCTGGCGGAGGCCGAGGCCGCGCTCGGTTCAGCCCCTGGCAAGGACGACGCCACGGACCACAAAGAGAGCAAAGGCGACAAAGAAGCCAAGAGCGGCACTGCGAATAACGGCGACAAGGTCGGCAAGGCGGACAGGTCCACCGAGGCTTCCGGAAACGGCGAGGCGGCCGCCCAGTCGAGCGGTGACGCGTCGCACAACGGCGACGGTACTGACTATCCGACAGTGCGCGTGCGCGCGACGACAACAAAACCGACTCGCGAGTAGGTAACTGCTGCGCGGGGGCGGCCGACCGGCTACTGTCAGCCTCCAGACCCGGTACGACACTCAACGGAGGACCGGATGGCCGCCTACAACACCATCGTCGTCGGCACCGATGGTTCGGACTCGTCGCTGGCTGCCGTGGAGCGCGCGGCACGGGTCGCCGCCGATTCCGCTGCCACACTCGTCATCGCGTGCGCCTACTATCCCGCGGACAAGGACAAGTTCGACAAAGCTCAGGACGTGCTCGGTGACGAGGCGTACCAGGTGATGGGGTCCGCCCCGGCTGAGGAGACACTGCGCACGGCGCGGGAGCGGGCGCTGAAGGTCGGTGCCACCTCGATCGAATGCACCGCCGTCGTCGGCGATCCGGTGGACTCGTTACGCAAGGTCGTCAAGAAACACGCGGCCGATCTGCTCGTGGTCGGCAACCGGGGTCTCAACACCCTCACGGGCCGCATCCTGGGTTCGGTGCCGTCGGAGGCGGCCCGCAAGACCGGTGTGGACGTATTGATCGTTCACACCACCTGATCCGCATGTCCGACGAGTTCCAACGCAAACTCGAGCACATCCTGCTCGGTGGTCCACGTCGATATACCCGGCTGGAGGTCGCCGAGCGGTCGGGGGTGTCACCGAGCCGGGCTCGCCAGTTGTGGCGCGCTCTCGGGTTCGCCTCGGTCGAGGACCACGAGGTCGTCTTCACCGACGCGGACGTCGAGGCGGTCCGTATCGCCGACCGGCTCGTGGGCGAGGGCTTGCTCGACCGCGATCTGGAGACTTCGGTGGCCAGGGCCGTGGGCTTGCACATGTCCCGGTTGGCCGAGTGGCAGGCGCAGCTGCTGCGGTCGCTGCTCGCCGACAACCCTCATCTGGCCGAGGACCTCGAGCAGCTGGCCGAACTCGTCGAGCGGCTGCTGCCGCAACTGGGGCGCATCCACGACTTCGCCTGGCGTCGGCATCTGGTCGCGTATTCCGGGCGTGCTCTGGCCACATCGGGTGAACGACTGGAGTCCCGTAATCGGGTCGTCGGGTTCGTCGACATGGTGGGCTATACGCGCATGGTGCACCGGTTCGACGAGGCCGAGTTGAACGCCGTGCTGGAGCGGTTCGAATCCCTGGCCACGGAAGTGGTCGTCGAGCACCACGGCCATGTCGTCAAGTTGATCGGCGACGAGGTGCTGTTCGTGTGTTCACGTCCCACCGAAGCCGCTGAGATCGCCTTGACGCTCACCGAACAGGCCGGCGCGGACGAGGCGTTGCCCGCGGTCCGCGCCGGCCTGTCATCGGGCAAGGTGCTCAGTCGGTTCGGTGACGTCTACGGGTCTGTGGTCAATCTCGCCAGCCGACTCACCGCGATCGCCAGACCCGGAACGGTGCTGGTGGACGCGATGTTGGCCGAATCACTCGACGACGAATCGGGTTACCGGGTGCGGCGACTGCCGACGATGCGGGTGTCCGGTTTCCACCGGGTGCGCCCCGCCGTTCTCCGGCGGGCTCGCGAAAACCCTGGCACCGATTCGGTCACCGAGTCGCCCGGCGCTCACGACGGACGATCACCTTCCGACCTTTGATGCTGCTGTCCCGCAGTGCCGTGATCACGTCGTCGGCGGCGGAGTCCGGGACGTCCACCAAGGAGAAACGGTCGGCGATCTCGATCGCGCCGACGTCCTTGCCTCGCAGGCACGATTCGCCCGCGATGGCACCTACGAGGTCTTGCGGGCGCACACCGGCTCGGCGTCCGAGGCTGACGAACAGGCGGGTCATGCCGCCGTTCGTGCGCTTACCGCCTCCGCGCCGTCCGTCCCTCGGGTTCCGGCGGGCCCGGGCCTCGTGGTGGGGGCGCAGTTCGACGTCCGGGATCTCTTCCTCGTCGGTGGTCTCTTCGGCACCGTGAGCGAGTTTCACCGCGGCGAGCGCGATCTGGGTGACGTCGAACTCCTCCGTCAGAGGCTCCACCACGACGCGGTACCGGTCGAGGTCGTCGTCCCCGGACAGGACATCGCGCAGGGCGTTACGGGTCAGTTCCAGACGCCGTGCCCGCAGGTCGGCCACGGTCGGCAGTTTGCGCACGGGGATGGTCTGCCCGGTCACGCGCTCGATCGTCTTGATCATGCGGTGTTCCCTGGGCTCGGCGAGGGTGATGGCGTTGCCTTCACGTCCCGCCCTGCCGACACGTCCGATCCGATGCACGTACACCTCGGGCGCGCTGGGAACGTCGTAGTTGACCACGTGGGTGAGTTGGTCGATGTCGAGTCCACGCGCGGCCACATCGGTGGCCACCACGAGGTCGGCCGTTCCGGCACGCAGGCGCCCGATGACCCGGTTGCGCTGGTGCTGGTCCATTCCGCCGTGCAGTGCCTCGGCGCGATAGCCGCGCCCGTTCATGGTCTCGGTGAGACGGTCGACCTCTTCCCTGGTGCGGCAGAAGACGACCGTGGCCTCCGGCGCCTCGATGTCGAGTACTCGTCCGAGCGCGGCGGGCTTGTGCCCACGGGGCACGACGTAGGCGGTCTGGGCGATCGATGCGGCCTCACCGCTGACCGACTCGGCCCTGCTCAGCTCGATGCGGTGGGGATCGCGAAGGTAGCGGCGCACCAAGCCGGCGATACGTGGCGGCATGGTGGCGGAGAAAAGCATGGTCTGACGGTCGTCCGGAGTACGAGCGAGGATCGCGTCGATGTCCTCGGCGAAGCCCATGTCGAGCATCTCGTCGGCCTCGTCGAGGATCACCGTCCGCAGTTCCGACAGTTCGAGCGAGCCCCGCGACAGGTGATCCAACGCGCGCCCCGGGGTGGCCACGACGACGTCGACGCCCTCCGCCAGGCCTCGCAGCTGCCTGCTCATCGATTCCCCGCCGTAGACGGGAAGGACCCGGACACCCAGCCTCTGGCCGTAACGGCGCATCGCCTCGCATACCTGCGCGGCGAGTTCGCGGGTGGGTACGAGCACGAGGGCACGCGGAGCGGTGCCGCGTTCTTCCCGGCCGCCTTGTTCACCTTGTCCACCCGGTTCACCGTCGCGCATGCGGTGCAGCACCGGCAACGCGAACGCGGCGGTCTTACCGGTGCCGGTGGCGGCTTGCCCGACGATGTCGAAACCCTCGAGCAGGAGCGGAATCGCCGCCCGCTGGATGGGCGTAGGTTCCTCGTAACCGAGCTCCGAGAGCGCCTGGAGCAGCTCCGGGCGCAAACCGAGATCACCGAAGCCGGTGACGGTGTCGGCGTTGGTGTCGGTGTCGTTCTGGGAATCGGTGATGTTCTGTGGTTCCGCCGTAATGGCGACCATGAATGAGCTCCTGCTTCTGGGGATCGTTCTTTTCGGTGACGCCACGGCCGTGGCACCACCCAGGCAGGGGCGGCCACCAACGGTACTCTTCGAACAGGTGATCGATCACCGCGGTGACAGTTTTCGGTACACCGCCGCACCTAGTTCAGACGCCGCCGGGAAGCCAGGAATTCCCGGCGGTCCCGCCGACCGACCGCGCGGGTTCACCGTTCGGCGGGCAACACCGCGTACTGACGCACGTACAGGTCCGGGTATGTCACGGGGCCACGAGGGCCGGGAACCTTGTCGAGGTTGATGCCCGTCTCCGGCACCCCGAGCAGTTTGAATCCGTCCAACAGCCGGGTCGGCGCGTTCCAGAACACACCCGTGCCCTGGTAGCCGTCGAAGAACTCCTCGGCCGCCTGTGCGTCCTCGGTGGCGATTCCCGCGGCGAGTCCGGAGGTCTCCTCGTTGGCGATGCGCACCGCCTCGGCGACTCCGCTGACCCGCGCCACCGTCACCGTGGCCTCGCGGTCTGAATCGAGCGCCCATTCGTAGCCGATGGGATGTTCGTACGGCGGCAGGGACGGCGACACTTCCCGTTCCGCGAGCGCCTCCGACACCAGCGGCCAGAATTCCTCGTAGACGGCGTCGTGGATCAACAACAGGTTCAGCCGGTTGCACACGCCCAACCGGTCGAGGCTGTTCACGACGAGCGACCGCACCGTGTCACGGTCAGCCTTCTGGTCCACGTACAGCACTCCCCCGCCGTCGGCGTGGGCCAGCGTGCGGACCCCGTGCTGCGCGGCTTCCAGGGCGAGCGCCCGCGTGCTCTCACCACTGCCGCGCAGGATCACCAGCGGCACCAGGTCGGGCAGCCGAACGAGAGCCCCGGCCGCCTCCCGTTCGGGACGCGGCACGAGCTGCACGACGTCGGCGTCGATGCCTGAGTCGACGAGTGCGGGACGAATCACCACGTCGAGCAGGCGCTGCGCCGACCCCAGCGCCGCCGAACCGGTGCGGAGCACACCCGCGTTCCGCGACTTCACCAGCTGCGACGCCACGTCGACCGTCACGTTCGGCCGGGCCTCGTAGTTGGCACCGATCACACCGACCGGGCGACGGCGCTCGACGAGCCGCAACCCGCCGTCGAGCGTGGACAGCTCCACGGTCCGCTGCGGGTGCGGAGCACCGGCGAGCAACCGAAGCTGGTCGGCCATGTCCGTCAACCGGCTCTCGGTGATCGTCAACCGGTCGAGCAGGCCCGCGCTCATACCGTTCGCCTTCGCCTTGTCGATGTCCTCGGCGTTGGCCTTCAGGACCTCGTCACGGTGGGCGAGCAGTCGCTCGGCCATGTTCTCCAGCGCCGCGTCGATGGCCTTGTCCGACGCACCGGACAGCGAGGAAGCGGCACTCTTAGCCGCCCGAGCACACTCCTCGACAGCCTTAGCCACCTCGTTCGTCACCGCACTGTCCTCCCGACGACCGTCCCGTTGCCACCGTTGCCGGCTGTTTTCCTCGAGATGTTCTTCGACTGTTTCAGTCTGTTTCAGTGTGCCCCACCGCGTGGACGGGGCTCGCGACCGGTCAGCTTGTGGTCGAGGTGAATCCGCTCGGCGTCACCACGGGTTCGGTCAGCAACATTCCGCCGACCACCACACACGTCAGCGCGAGCGCTCCCAGCACGAGCAGCCAGAGCATCGCGGGAAGCCCGGTCAAGCGCGACAGCTGGTCGATGTCGGAATCCCGAGCCGTTCCCCTGCGCCGCTTCACCTGGAGCTCGAACAGCGGACGAACCGCGCCGAACAGCAGGAACCATGTCATCAGGTAGACGAACGCCGCCTGCACTCCCGGACCGGCGAACAACGCGACCGCACCGAGCACCAGCGCGGACAACACCACCGAGAACACGCCGTAGGCGTTGCGCACCATCACCAGCACACTCAGCAGCAGTACGGCGGCGATGCCGAGGACCACACTGAGCCGTTCGGCCGAGACCAGGCCCGCGAACACGAGGCCGAGCACGGCGGGCGCCGGATAACCGGCGAGCGCCGTGAGCACCATGCCCGGGCCCGTGGGCTTGCCCTTCGACACGGTGACACCGGAGGTGTCGGAGTGCAGGGTGATGCCCTGCAATCGGCGACCCGCCAGCAGGGCGACCAACGCGTGCCCGGCTTCGTGCACGATCGTCACCACGTTTCGGGCCAATCGCCATGGCCTCCCTACGACGACCACCGCCAGCGCGACGAGACCGGTGACCCCCGCGATGG
>JAJYTH010000143.1 GCA_021793175.1 Actinomycetes bacterium | reverse complement strand
TACTGGATGTCCCCCACTGCCCCCCTTTAAGACAGCGAAATGACATCAATGTGATTACACCGGTGTAGTGCTGCCGGGTCAAGCGGAGTAGCGAGGTTGGGGGATACTTGTGGCGGCGCGCGCAAGTGGACACGCCGACAACATCACGACCGGTTTCACCGAAGTTCGCCTCTAGGTGAACGGAGAGGACTCACCAGGCCCGTGCAACGCTCAGTCGTCCGCCCCAGCCCGCTCTTCTACGCCATCCTCGCCGTCACCGTCGTCGGAGGCGCACTCGCCGCCACGATGGGACTCCCCGAGCTCCGTGACCGGCCGGTCCTGGGCACGCTCGGAATGTTCCTGCTGGTGCTCGGCGGGTGGGCACTGTCACTGACGCTGCACGAGTTCGGCCATGCCATCGTCGCCTACAAAGGCGGGGACCGCGAGGTGGCGGCCAAGGGCTACCTGTCGCTGGACATCCGTCGCTACACCGATCCGGTCATGTCCCTGGTGCTGCCGCTGATCATCCTCGCCATCGGCGGTATCCCACTACCGGGTGGGGCGGTCTGGATCAACCGCTGGGCGCTGCGTTCGCGGTCGGTGTCGTCGTGGGTGTCCCTGGCGGGACCGTTGAGCAACCTGGCGCTCGGGGTCGTGCTGACGGCCGTGGTGGCCACCGTATCGATGCCGTTTGGCCTGCTCGCCGGGTTGTCCTATCTGGCGTCGTTGCAGATCCTCGCGTTCGTCATCAACATCCTGCCGGTGCCGGGTCTCGACGGCTTCGGCGCCATCGAGCCCTACCTGTCGCCACAGGCACGCGAGTTCGGCGCGAAGGCCCGGCCCTGGGCTCCGCTCGTCCTGTTCGCCCTGATCATCGGTGTCCCCGGAGTCGGAACGACCCTGTGGCAGTTCACCGACTTCGTCTTCGCCGCAGTGGGTGGCGACGCGTTCGCGGCATTCGCCGGGCAGTACCTGTTCATGTTCTGGCGCTGACTTCCGGCGCTGACACAGACGGCCGGGCAGAGGTCCTCGAACAGATCCTCGGACATCGACGACTCGTCTCGCCCGGCCTCTACCCGGACCGCGTCGCCGCCTTGGTCGCCGAACCTCCCAGCACCACGGCGGCGGGCAGCGCCCCACCGATCAACAACAGCATCGCCCGCCAGTCGACCATGAGGACGGTGTCTCCGCCCGGCCCGGCCACCCCCAATACGAGCAGGGTGAACAGCCACGCCAGCAAGGGGATCATCGCCAACCTGCGCGAGGCCACGCGCTGCGCCGCGAACACCAGCAACGGGGTCGTGGCGACGGCGACCAGCACGCTGACCGGGAAGGGCACGTCACCGACCTTGGGCAGCACGAGACCGTCGAGCCGTAGCGGCAGGTAGAACAACTCCAGCGTCGCGAGCAGCACGGCGTCGAACGCGAGGAGCACGATCATCGGCCACCCGTGACCACGCGAGGACTCTCCGGACACGGTCACGGCCGCAGCCCCCCGAAGAGGTCGGTTTCGACACCCTCCGCCGGGCCGTGGGCGAGCACGAAGAACTCGGTGTCGGACACCGGCTGCGCGATCCCGTTGGACAGCGCGAAACAGTCGGGCCCCACCGTCACCTGGGTGCGATGCGCCCTCAGCGCCGCGAACTTGTCCTCACGGTGGGCACTGATGTCGACACGCGTAGTGATCTGGGTGTCCGGGGTGACGGGCAGCTCCCCGTCGGCGGGCACCTGGAACGGCACCCGCTCGTCCCGCCGCAACGCGGCTAGGCCACGGGCCGTGGCCTCCTCCGAGAACACTGTGTAGAACAGGCGCCGAACCCCCTCGGAACGCTCCACGGCCGCCGTCACGATCTCGTGTGCCCGGATGTGGTCGGGGTGACCGTAACCGCCGTTGGGGTCGTACGTCACGACCACCTCGGGACGCACCTCGTCGAACACGGCGAGCAACTGCTCGACCTGCTCCGACAACGCTCCCTGAACGAACGCGCGCGGATGCCGGTTGGAATCGACGCCTGCCATACCCGAGTCGCGCCACCGGCCCGGACCTCCGAGAAAGCGGTGCTCCGACCACCCCAGAGCCGCCCCGGCTTCGGCCAGTTCGCCGATCCGGTAGCCGCCGAGCTGGTCACCGGCCCACGCACCGAGTTGGTCGAGTTCCGGGGGAATGATCTCGCCTTCCTCGCCGAGGGTGCAGGTCACCACTATGACGTGCGCCCCTTCGGCCGAGTAACGGGCGATGGTCCCGCCTGTCGTGATGCTCTCGTCGTCTGGGTGTGCGTGAACGAACAGCACCCTACGGCCATCTACCGAGGTCACAACTTAAGATTAGTTCGTTAGTACCGTCCCCACAGCGGCGCGTCTGCATTATCCTCGCGCCAAGTCACAACCACACACGCCGTGACGACCCCAAACTCCCCCACGAAGGGCTTCTGGTGAGCGTAGAAGCAATGTCGCCGCAAACGGCGGACACGTCGGAATCCGTGCTGTCCATATCGGACTTGAAGATCTCCTTCTCGACCGAGGACGGCGTCGTCGAAGCGGTCAAGGGGATCGGTTTCGACGTCGCTCCCGGTGAGATTCTCGCGATCGTCGGTGAGTCCGGGTCGGGCAAGTCGGTCACGTCGATGTCGGTACCGGGCCTGCTGCCGAAGACCGCGCAGATCGACGGCGAGCGCAGGCTGGGCGCGGTCGACCTGAGTCACATGACTTCCAAGGAACTGCGCAAGCACCGCGGCAACGACGTCGCGATGATCTTTCAGGAGCCGATGACGGCCCTGAACCCCATGTACACGGTCGGCTGGCAGATCAGAGAAGCCCTGCTGGCCCACCAGAACATCTCCAAGCAGGCCGCCAACGAGCGGGCCATCGAGCTGCTCGACATGGTGGGTATCCCCGAACCGGAGAAGCGCTTCAAGCAGTATCCGCACCAGCTCTCCGGTGGTCTGCGCCAGCGCGTGGTCATCGCCATCGCCATCGCCTGCGACCCCAAGGTCATCATCGCCGACGAGCCCACCACGGCGCTCGACGTGACGGTGCAGGCGGAGATCCTGGCCCTGCTGCGCAAACTGCGGGACACCCTGAACACCGCGATCGTGCTCATCACCCACGACATGGGTGTCGTGGCCGACCTGGCCGACCGCGTGGTGGTGATGTACCAGGGCGAGATCGTCGAGCAGGCCCCGGTGCACGAGCTGTTCCGTAACCCGCAACAGGACTACACCAAGCGCCTGTTGGCGGCCGTTCCCGTGCTCGGGCAACGGCCTCAGGGACAGCGGCTGCTGGACTCTCCGCAGGTCACGGTCACCGAGAGCAAGACCGACGAGGCCATCCGCAAGGCTCACGAGGAGCTGCAGCCGTACATCGATGACAGCGCGCCCGCACTGAACATCGAGAACCTCGTGCTGGAGTACCCCGGTAAAGGCAGGCAGGGTAAGAACCGCGCGGTCGACGATGTGTCACTGCACATCCAGCGCGGCGAGATCCTCGGTCTGGTCGGCGAATCGGGCTCCGGGAAGTCGACGATCGGCCGGTGCGCCATTCGGTTGCTGAAGCCCACCTCGGGCACCGTCTCCATCGCGGGCACCGACATCACCACGATGTCGAACAAGCAGCTGCGTCCGTTGCGCCGGTACTTCTCCATCGTGTTCCAGGACCCGGCGTCCACTCTGGACCCGAAGATGACCATCGGCGAATCGATCGCCGAACCGTTGGTGCTGCACAAGATCCTGTCCGGCAAGGAGCTGACCGACCGGGTCACCGACCTGCTCGACAAGGTGCAGTTGTCGGGCCACTACCGCAACCGCTACCCGCACGAGCTGTCCGGTGGGCAGCGTCAGCGGATCGCCATCGCTCGCGCGCTCGCGCTGAACCCCAAGCTGCTCATCGCCGACGAGCCCACCTCGGCGCTCGACGTGTCGGTGCAGGCGAAAGTCCTCGACCTGTTCCTCGACCTGCAGCAACACCTGCAGTTCGCGTGTCTGTTCATCAGCCACGACCTCGCCGTCGTGGACCTGCTCGCCGACAGGGTCGCCGTGATGCAGCACGGCAAGCTCGTCGAGGCGGGTACCCGCGAGCAAGTGCTACACGAGCCGCAGCAGGAATACACGAGGCGACTGCTGTCCGCGGCACCGGTGGCCGACCCGGTGCTCCAGGCCGAACGCAGGCGCGCGTGGGAGGAAGGCCGCGTGGCGCCGGTCAAGGAGTGACCGAAGCACCCTGCCGTCGGGTCTATCCGCCGACGGCAGGGTCCTGACGGACCGAGGCTTTCAAGTCTCGCCGTCCTCACGAACACCTTCGAGAACCCGACCCGGCACCGAGGGGCCGCACCGACGCTCGTCCGAAGAAGCCCGAAGGGGACGCCCCCTCTTTTTCAGGTGGCGTCCCCTTCGTCGACCGCTCCGTGGATCAGGCCTTGGCCTGCTTCCGAGCCTTCTTCGGCTGTTTCACCGGCTTGACCTGGCGCTGCCGCGGGTCGAAGGCGTCCCGGAGCCCGTCACCGATGAAGTTGATCGACAACGAGATCAGCACCAACACGATGAACGGGCCGAAGAACAACCACGGACGTCCTGTCATCTGGGCGTAGTTCTCCGAGATGACACGCCCCAACGAGGTGTCCGGCGGCTTCACACCGAGACCGATGAACGACAGCGCCGCCTCGGCCAACACCGCCTGGGCCACGGCGAGCGTGGCGTTCACGGTGATGGTGCCGACCATGTTCGGCACCAGGTGCTTGAACACGATGCGTCCCGTGCCCGCGCCCGACGCCCTGGCGGCCTCGATGAACTCCCGTTGCGACAGTGACATCGCCTCGGCACGGGTGATACGGGCGATCGGCATCCACGCGAACGCGGCGAGCACCACGGCGACGACCCACCAGCTACCGCTGAACACCTTCACCAGGATCGCGGCGGCCGCGATCGCGGGGATGATCAGGAACAGGTCGGTTATCCGCGAGATCGCGGAGTCGACGAACCCGCCCATGTAGCCGGCGAAAGCACCGAAGACGACACCGATGAACGTCGCCACCAACGACACGGTGATCGCGATCAGCAGCGAGTACTGCGTCCCTCGCAGGATCTGCGACACCATGTCCTTACCGACCTGGGTGGTGCCCAGCGGATGTTCGGTGCTCGGCTCCGCGAACGAATCGAACGACGAGTCCCAGTAACTGTGCGGCCAGAACAGCGGCATGATCAGCGCGATCAGCGTGATCAGCACCAGCATGCCGACACTCGTCATGGCGAGCTTGTGCCGCAGGAACTTGCGGAGGACGAGTGCTCCCTGGCTGCGCGGATCCGGCAGCGTGTCGGCGCCCAGCCCACTTTCGTCGAGAGGCTTGCCACCGGTTTCCGCACCGGTTGCAAGCGAGTTCATGTCAGCCAACGCGAATCCTCGGGTCCAGAATGCCGTACAACAAGTCCGCGATCAGGTTCGCGATGATCACCGCGATGGAGATCACCACAATCCAGCCCATCATCACGTTCGGGTCGTTCTTGTTCACGGCCTCGACGAGCACGGCGCCCATACCGTTCCAGTTGAACACCCGCTCGGTGATGACGGCACCCGTCACAACGGTCACGAAGTTCACGGAGAACAGCGTGGTCGTCGGGATCAGCGCGTTCCGGAAGGCGTGCTTGAAAATGACACGCCGCTCGGGCAGGCCTTTAGCACGCGCCGTTCGCACGTAGTCCATGTTCAGTGTTTCCAGCATGGACGAGCGCTGGAACCGGCTGTAGGCCGCGAAGCTAATGAACATGATGGACAACGTCGGCAGCAGGAACGCCCCGGTGTACTTGATGACGAAGTCCCAGAACCCGTCCGCGGAGAGAGATTCCGGACTCGTCGTTCTCAGGAACGGATTGCCGAAGATCTCGCTGAGGCCGAGGTTGTTGATGACCACGTTGAGATCGATCGCGTAGATCTTCAACACGATGGCGACACAGAAGATCGGCATCGAGAAGAAGAGGAACGCGACCGTGGTGGCCACGTAGTCGACCACGCTGTACTGCTTCACCGCGGCCAGCAGACCCACCGCGACACCGAGGATGAGCGCGAGGATCTCGGCACCGAGAATCAGCCGGATCGACACCCAGAAGGCGCTCATGATCTTGGGGAGCACCGGTTCCATGGCCGAGCCCTGCGCGATGGAGATACCCCAGTCACCCGTGACGAATCCACCGAGCCAGTCGAAGTACCTGGGAATCAGCGACTTGTCCAGACCAAGCTCTCGCTCGATAGCGTCGATGGACTCCTGATTGATATTCGGCTGGGTGCGCAGCTCCGCGAGAGGGTCGCCGGCGCCGGCCACCATCACGAAAACCAAGAAGCTTCCGATCAACAGGATCGGAATCGATATCGCCAGACGGCGAAGGATGTAGAAAACCAGGTTCAACGACTTGCTCCTAGTCCCGGGATCGCCCGGAATTA
>JAJYTH010000034.1 GCA_021793175.1 Actinomycetes bacterium | reverse complement strand
TGGGTCTGTACTGTGGCTGCCTCGCCGGAACGCTGCCACAGAGGCATTCCACTGCCGTAGTCACTGGTGCGGAACCGGGCAGCGTAGGCTTCGTCCACCGCCCGGACCAAGAAGGCATCGACGGCACCCGCGTGACGTCGTTCTCCGTGTATGGCCACCACTTCGTCAGCTGAACCCATGTGTGTGAACCGGAATCCGGCTTCACGGCTGCGGATGATTGCCTCGATGCCGGCTTCGTCGTCGAAATCGAACCCGTTCACCTCAGCACCACTTCCTGAAGGGCGCGACGTAGCCGACCTGCCTGTAACGGTGTGAGTAACCAGCCCTGCTGGCGTGGATCTACCACCAACACTCGGTCGCCCGACAACTTTATGGTGAGCTGCTGCCTTCGCCCGCGCTCATCTCGACATGGCACTATGAACGCCACATTTTCGCCGGACCCACTCCATATGGGGTCATGCTGCTCCATCCATTCCTCCAGGTCGTATGTGTTCCATGTCGGTGGACCGTTACGAGAACCGGTTTGAGACGTCCGTGATCACGCTCTCTGGGTAAAGTGGCTTGAGCCAGTACACTGACCTCGATGAAGAGTTCTCAGGGCCGTTCCAGCGACGGAACGCAGCTCCCGAGCCGTCAGGTGGCAAGCGAGCTGCGCAGCGCAATCGCCTCGGGTGACTTGCCTCCTGGCGCCAAGCTGCCGTCCGAGCGTGCGTTGGCTGCCAAGTACGGGGTGGCCCGCAATACCGCCCGTGAGGCCATCCGCCTGCTCACGGACGAGGGTTTGGTCATCGCGCACCACGGCAAGGGTGTGTTCGTCCGCGAGAAGCGGCGCCTTCTTCGTTTCGGCAGTGAGCGCTACTCGCACCGGCTCCGCAATGAGACGGGTTTGTCGCCTTACCGCGCTGAGGTGGCCAAGCAGGGCCGCACGGCCCGCGTGGATTGCACGTCGATCGAGCGTGTTCAGCCGCCCAAGGACGTCGCCGAACGGCTGGGCGTTGACCCGACCGAGCCGTCCGTGGTGCGGCGGGAGAACTGGTACTACGCCGACGACGAGCCCGTTCAGGTCGGCGTCACCTACATCCCGTGGGAGATCGCCGAAGGTTCGGTGCTGGCCACGTCGGCGAACATGGGCAAGGGCAGCCTGTACGCGCGGTTCGAGGAGCTCGGGCACCCGATCACCCGCATCCGTGAAGAGGTGTCCGCTCGGATGCCCACGCACGAGGAAGCCACGGGGTTGTCCTTCCCCGACGGCGTCCCGGTGCTGGACGTCCTGCACACCGGTATCGACCATCTCGACCGCCCGTTCGTGGTGACCAGGTTCGTCATGCGCGCCGACCTGAACGGCCTGGACTACACCATGCCCGTGGAGGACTGATGTTCCAGCCGTACCAACAGCCGACGCCCGTTGTGCGCCCCCGCACCGAGGACGACTTCCCCGCGTGCGCCGCCGCCTTGATAGCCGTGCACGAGGTGGACGGCTATCCCGTCGAGGGCGTCGCCGATCCGGACGCGTGGCTCAGACCGGCCGGGCTGATGAATGCGTGGGTTGCCGAACTGGCCGGCGAGGTGATCGGTCACATCTGCCTCACCGAACCCACAGACACCGATGCAGCGGCCGTCATGTTCCGCGAGACAGTCGAGGGTGCAGCCGTGGACATCGCGGTGTTGGGCCGACTGTTCGTTCACCCAGAAGCACGCAGGCATCGAGCCGGTGAACTCCTCACCCGTGCTGCCATGGACCACGCAGCCAGTGCAGGGCTACGCCTCGTGCTGGACGCCATGGAGAAGGACCAGGCCGCGATCCGTCTCTACGAACGTCTCGGATGGCGCAGGATCGGAACGACCGACCACGACTCAGGCCACGGCCTCGTACCTGCCTACTGCTACGTCAGCCCCGCTCCCTAGCTCACCCGGCACACACGCGGTGAGGGTCCGTGGAGGCACCGAGACGGGCCCGTTTTCGGTGGGTACGTTCGCTGGCGGCTATCCGCCGAGCTCGACGTGGGGATGGGGCTCCGGACGCCGGGTTCGGTCGAGCAACCACAGTGCTACGGCGATGGCCGCGGTCAGGAGCAGGACCGCTGCCATGATCTCGGTAGGGGACGCGATGTCCATGACGATGCGGCCCGGCAGTGTCGTCGGGGACAGCAACGGTAGCGACGACAACACCAGCGACGTCGCATCCTCCGGCAGGCGGAGCACCACCACACTCGCGGTGAACACCCCGAGCAGCCACGGCATCGCGGTGAGGGGATTCGGCCGCGGACCCGCGTCGCGGCGAAGCCACGCCGTCGTCAGAACCGTCGAGTACAGGGCGAAACCCAGCGCGTACCACAGCAGACCCCACGCCAGGGCCTCCGACAGGACGCCGACACCGGCGTCGACCGGAACTCCGGCCGCCGAGAACGCTCCGACGGAGACCGCGCCGACGGCCGCGAACTGGGCCAGTCCGGCCAGACCCGCCCCGCCGAGCATGCCGAACAGTGCCTGCCGGGACGGCGCGGAACACTGTTCGGACACCCAGGCGAGCACCCGTCGTGCCGCGTGGGTTCCGTGCGTCGCGATCGCGGTGAACACCGCGAACGGCAAGATCACCGCGAGCGCGGGCCGCTGCCGATGCGACGTGGACTCCGACACGGTCACCCGCACGTCCGTCGCGTCGAGTTCCCGGCGCACGTCCGTGGGATCGAGTCCGGCCTCGGCGAGTTTCGCGTCCAACACCACATCACGGGAGATACCGGTGAGCGCCGCACGGACGAATGGGTCCACTGAGGACCCGGAAAGTATTCGTAGCCTCGACGTACTCCCGGAGACGAGGACGTCCAGACTGCCGTCGGAGACCTCCCGGCGTGCGCGCTCGGGATCGCGGTACGGAACGACGGTGACCTCGGCGCCGAGCTCGGAGGCGACCGCGTGCAGCGAATCGGCGATCGCGGTCGCCTGCCCGGTGAGGCCGACCGTGGTCCGGTCGGTGGACGTGGACAGCCATCCGTGCAGACTCAGATACCCGATCAACGCCGCCAGGACCGTGGCGATGCCAACCACGAAACCCGGCCTCCGTGTCCGCACGCGGAATTCATGTCCCACGCTTTCCCGCCATCCGGCCGTCTGCGAGAGACCCACCTCGAGTTCCGGCACCCGTTCCGACACGGCATCCCTTCCGCCTTCGCAGTGCCGCGCAGCCTACCGCCGATCGAGCCCGGTCGACTCGTCCAGCGAGGCCGACAACCACCTGCCGGGTGATTCCGGTGCCGGGGACGGGACACCCACACCGGACGTCGTCCGCTCGACGTCCGGGGCGTGGACAGGCGTGGGAGCGGATACCGATCAGGGTTGGTCGGTCGGGCGGATGAGGATCTCGTTCACCGACACGTGTGAAGGAGCGGTCACGTCGACGTCCCGGGGCGGCCTATCGTGATCGAGGTCAATGCGATGTCGACAATGGATGGTGAGTAGTGGACGTGGCGCAACAGACGTCGGTGCCGTCGTAGCTGGCCAAGATCGAACTCGAGGAGATGTTGTACGGCATGCTGCGCCTGCTGCCCCAGGCCCGCCTCGCCGTCCCGTTCCAGGAACTGGAATTCCGACACGAGGTGTCCAGCTACGGACTCGCGGCGTTGCCGGTGACGTGGTGAGTGGCATGGCCGAACTGCTCGTGACGGTGGACCGGGACGCCTGCTGTGGTGTCGGCCGATGCGCGATGACCGCACCCGAGGCGTTCTCCCAACGCGATTCTGACGGCACCGTCGAATTGCTCGAAAGCCGCCCGCCGCCTCGTCTGCACGAGGACGTCCTGCTGTGCGCTGAACTGTGTCCGTGCGCGGCCATCGGCGTGCGCCGGAGCTGACCACCCATCCCGACCGAGGAGCCGATGTTGACCACTACCGAGACCGGCGAGGCGGATGCGACGGCCGCGCAACGCCCGCTCGTGGAAAGCCGTATGCGCTGGGCGGTCGAGATGCTCGCCGAACCCGGCCCAGGACTCGCCGAGGACCCCCGAGACCATTTCGTCGCCGCCTTTGTGGACAAACACGGGGACGACTTGCCCGCGCTGCTGGACTCGTGGCGTGCGCGCGGCCCGTTCACCGTGGAGTCCTACACCCCGGTGGCACACAAAGGTTGAGCCACGCTGATTGGCCTCACCGGCGACCGCTTCACGCTGTCCATCGTGATCGACAGTTCCGGTCTCATCCGCGGGCTGGGGCTGGGGCCCGAACTGGTGGTGCCGCCCCTTCGTGACTGGGCCGAACTCGACGCGGCGCTCGACATTCCCGGGGTGACCAGCACGGCGTTGGTCGCCCGGCTGGTCGATGACCGCTGGGTCGACCTGTACGAGCGGTCAGCCGACTGGCTCGGCCTACAAGCTCTACCACCTGCGCGCGCTCGCCCGGTCGATCGAAGCCGGGACGGTACGGTGGGACGAGGAACTCACCCTGCTCCCGCAGCTGCGTAGCCTGCCGACGGGGGAGATGCAGGACCTTCCCGACGGCGCCCGGGCCACGGTGCGGGAGGTCGCGCACAAGATGATCGCGATGAGCGACAACACGGCCGCCGACATGGTGTTGCACCGGCTCGGCCGGGACGCCGTGCACCGCGCCGTGGTGGACTCGGGCCATCAGGACCCCGAGACGCTGCGTCCGTTCCTCAGCAGCCGGGAGCTGTTCGAGATCGGCTGGGACGACGATCCATCGTTGTTACCGGAATGGTCCGCCGAGGACCGGGCGCAGCCGGTAGTCGGCACCCGTATCCGCCGAAGGTGGGACGGGGGTCGTGCTCGGCATCGTGGCGAGCAGGTCCAGCGCGGCGAAGGGCCGCTGCAGCCGGAACACCAGCGTGCGTTCGTCCGGGGTCTCCAACGTGACCGGACCGTCGACGTCCGGTTCCCGCCACGGCCCTTGGTAGTCGGTGCCGAGCAGGTGCCGGAAGTACATGGGGCTGCTGCCGAGGACGTCGGAGCCGTAGTTGCTCCGGGCGATCGCGTATTTCACGTCGGCGGCGGTCACCGGGCTGCCGTCCTCGAAACGAAGACCTTCACGCAGCCGGTAGGTCCAGGTCCGGCCTCCGTCGGACGACTCGCCGAGCGACTCGGCCAGGTCGGGCACCAGACGTTGACCGGCTTTACCCGGCGCGGTGTCGAAGGTGACCAGGGTGCGGCCGATGAACCGGAGGAAGTTCCAGGTGTAGGCGTAGTAGGTGTTTCCGGGATCCAGCGAGTCGAAGTCGTCGGTGCGGGCCAGCCGCAGGGTTCCGCCCATCTCGTCACTCGACCGAACCACGCTGGTGATCGCGGCGTCCCGGCCGGGCTCAATGCTCATCGGTCAGCGGTCCTTTCGTGATCGCGATACGGCTCTTTGCGCAGAGCCTGCGTGTCACGAGACCGTTTTCCGCATACCGGCGGGGAACCACGCATAGCGACCGGCCCGAAACGGATAACTCTCGGCCGTCCTGCTCCGGCTCGAGCCGAACGGTCGCCAGGGGCGGATCGAGGGTCAGGTATCGTGCCGGGCCCGCCGTGTGTCCCGCACTTCGAGGAAGGCCGCGTAGCCACGCAACAGCGCCACGAATCCCCCGAGGCCGAGGAAGAACAGCCACACCTCCCACCTGGCGGGCAACAGGATGGCCGCGACGATCGTGGCGACGACCTGCAGTCCGAGCAGGAACGCTCGCAGCGGTAACGGCCGCCACGGGAGCAACGCCAATCCCAGCCACACCACCATGGCGGGAAGGAAGACAGCGAGCAGTAGGCCGAGAGCCATCAGAGACCTTCCCGGTTCATGTCAGCACATGCCCTCTCGGAAACGGAAGTGGCGATGCCCGGCCTGCTCCACCGACACGACGGCCGACGGTGTGGCGAGGCCGAGCTGGTTGCCGGTCGAGATGGGGCTGACGGGTTCAGGGTGGGCACAGTGGGTTCTCACAGGCGGTACTCCCCGCAGCGCACGGTGCGCTACGGAGAGTGATTTTAGTGCTTTCAGGGACTGCTGTGCGAGGGGTCAGAGGGCAGGTTCGGATCCAAGCAGAACCGTGCCTCGTCGGGGTTCACCCCAGGGCTGGACAGTGGTGCGATAGCCCAGGGGTTCCCGTTGCGCCCCGACGTCGGTCCGCACTGGTTGTACGGCGTGTCGAGGCGGACCGGGGTCTTGCTGAAGGCGTGGAAGTCCCCGGTCATCACCGGCTGGCTGCTTCCGGAGTAGTTGCCCTCCAAATCCATCGCTCGATCGTTGTGTTACAGGTAGTGGTCCGGCATCCAGCTCGCCCGCAGGATGGGCCGTTCGGACACCTTGCGGACCGAGCCGTCGGCACACAGCCGGAGGTTCAGCTCCTGTCAGATCGGGGGTGCGGCCTTGAAGATGCTCGCCCCCATGCCGGGGATCAGACCGTCGGCGAAGAACATCTCCCGGATGTCCTCGGCCAGGTCCGCGACCGGCCTGACGATCCGGTCGTCGGCCTTGAGGCTGTCGCTGAACTCGGACATCGCCTCCGAGGGGCCCTCCGTGCCCAGCATCGGCCGGTAACCGATGGAGCCGCCCGCGACGGTCAACACCGCGACACAGTCCCCACCGGAGTCGACGGGCTCCCCGGCGTAGTTGGTCACCACCGGGGCCTTCCCGGCTGTGGCGTACGCCCGTCCGGGGAGGATGCCGTCGCGTATCGGGTTGGCGCTCGTCCATGCTCCGTCGTGGACGTTGAGGTCCTGGAGCCGGTAGCTCAGATCTGGCTCGCTGATTCCCCAGAGCCGTACTCCTCGGCCACGGCGCGGAACAGGTCCAGCAGTTCCAATGCGTGCTCCAGGTAGTGGGAGGTCCTCGGGGCGCGGGTGTAGGACAGGATCGCGACATCGGGACGCAGTCCGGTACAGGCTCGTTCGATCAGGTTCGCGGCACCGGTGTTGAACACCCGCAGTCGGTCCCCGATCGTGACCTGGTAGGCGAGGGTTCCGCCTTCGATCAGGTCGGCGATCGTGCGGGGTGGTTGGGGGCGGGTGGTCGTCGTTCCCGGGAACAGGTAGCGGTGGTTCTCGTCGAGACTGTGCAGGCTGGGGATCACCTCGACGGTGAATCCGTCGAATTGGAGTAGTTCACCGCCGCGTGCCCACCACCCGTGCGTCGGGGAATCGCGACAGTATGTACGGGATGTCGGCGATGTGGTCGAAGTGTCCGTGCGTGATCAGGATGAGGTCGACGCCGTGGATGTGTTGGTCCACCACGGCATGGTCCACGGTCAGCGGGGTCGATTCGAGGAATGCGCCGTCCGGGTCGATGGTCGGAAACCTGGTCAGCCACGAATCGATCAATACGCGTTTGCCGTCGAAGGCGATCTCCCAGCCGTTGACGCCGAACCATCGAAGGTCCATTTTGGCGGCTTGACTCGTGGTGGGCGGGGGTGCTGGGCCGTCGCCGCGGTGTGGAAGGGGAGGACGGCGGTCGCACCGAGGACCGCGGTCCGGCGCAGGAAACCACGCCGGTTCACCGGAAGCTCCATGAAGAGTCGCACCTTTCTCGCGCGCTGGGGGATGTCGACGACCCCGACAACATAGCGAGCGGCTACGCGGCCCTCCGCACCGTTGATCGCCGATACCCGGCCTGCGTTCGGAAATCATCCGCCCGAGGGAAAGCCGAATGCGGAGCGTGTTCTGGTATTGGGATCCGGGCTCGCTCCGGGCCACGCGTCGAACAGAGCGATCGTGCCCGAAATCCCGTACGGCCGGGACCGCCGAGGGAGTGCCGTGGGCAGAAGGCGTGGGACGTGTGGGTCGGCCGCGGCGTTCCCGCCCGGCCCCGTCCGTCAGCCCGACTCGGTCAGACCGCGCAGTGCCCTTTCGACGAGTTCGGTCACCCTCGGCCGGGCTGCTTCGGTGTCCTCGGCCACCAGTCCGAGCCGGGTGCGGCGGTGTAGCACGTCGTCCGCGTCGAGGGCTCCCTCGTGTCGTACGGCCCAGACGACTTCGGCGGCGGTGACGTCACAGCCGGGGAACAGCGGCCGGGCGAGGTCGGGGTCGACGTCGCCGAGCGCGGCCACCCTCGGTGCCTCGGTCCCGTACTTGGCGACGAGCCGCCGAGGGGCTTCCACACTGCTCAAGGTCGAGCGACGAGCGGCGCCGATGAGGGGAAGCCGTGCCGTTTTCGATTCCCGCGCGCGTAGTCCGATGGCCCGGACAGCAGCGTCGACGGTGTCGCGTGCCATCACCCGGTAGGTGGTGAGCTTGCCGCCCACGACGGTGATGACGCCGGTGTCCTCATCGGTGAGCACGGCGTGTTCTCGGGAGAGGTCGGCGGTCCGGCCGCCGGGGGAATCGAGTAACGGACGCAGCCCCGCGAACGAGCCGAGCACGTCGGACCGGGTCAGCAGTCGGTCCAGCACCCGGGAGGCCGTGTCGAGCAGGAAGTCCACGTCGGATTCAGGGACCGCGGGTGTTCCCGAGGGTGGTTCGTCGACCGGTTCGTCGGTGAGCCCGAGGTAGGCCCTTCCTCCCGGTGCGGGGAGCAGGAAGACGAACCGGTTGGTCTCGCCGGGCACGGGCACCATGAGCGCCGTCTCCCCGATTCCCGTGTTCCGGGCGTCCAGCACCAGGTGCGAACCCCGTGAGGGACGCAGCCGGACGCTCGGTACCAGTTCCTCCGCCCACACGCCCGTCGCGTTGATCACCTGGCGGGCATGTAGTTCGACGGGCCGGCCCGTCAGTTCGTCCCACGCGCGGACACGGTCGGCCGCGACGTCGAGGGCCCGTACTCGGGTGAGGATGCGTGCGCCGAGCTTCGCCGCCGTGCGGGCGAGCGCCACCACGAGCCGGGCGTCATCGGTCAGCGCGCCGTCGAACGCCAGCAGGCCGCCGCGCAACCCGGCCTCCCGCAGCCCCGGGGCCAACGTCAGTGCCTGCGCGGCGGGGACGGACCGGGGTCGGGGCAACACCGACGAAGGCGTTCCCGCGAGCCTGCGCAGCGCGTCTCCGGCGCCGACGCCCGCCGCGGTGAGCGCGTGGGTGCTTTGCGGGGTGTTCGCGTAGCGCGGGAAGAGCTGAGCCATCGGCCGAGTGAGGTGTGGGGCGGTCCTGCGCATGAGGATGTCGCGTTCGACCGCGCTCTCCCGGGCCAGTCGTACGTGTCCGTGGGCGAGGTAGCGGAGTCCGCCGTGCACGAGCTTGCTCGACCAACGCGAGGTACCGAACGCGAGGTCGCGGGCCTCGATCAGGGCCACCGACAGGCCGCGGGAAGCGGCGTCCAACGCCGTTCCCACCCCGGTCACCCCACCGCCGATCACGAGGACGTCCACGCGCTCGCCCGAGGCCAGCGCGTCGAGTTCCGTCGCCCGCCGTCGCGCTGTCAACGAAGCCGGGACCACGTTCGCTGTCGTCATGGCATCAAACTCCGGTCGAGTAGGTGTCGCAGTTCGTCCAGCAGTGTTTCGTCGGGGACGTTCTCGGTGGCGGGGCGCCACGACAGGACGAAGGACTGCACCGTGAGCAGCAGTGCTCGGGCCTGTGACTCCGGTTCCCCGCGCCGGACGGAACCGTCCGCGTGGCCCGCGAGGATGAGGCCGCCCACCACGTCCTCGGCGAGCAGCTGGGTACTGCCCAGACGTTCGGTGACATACGGCAGGAGGAGCTCGGCGTCCTTGTCGAGGACCGTGCGCAACAGCGGGTCGGTGGTGAGTGCCCGCACGGCTGCCACGCCGAGTTCGACGAGTCGCCGACGGGCGGGCAGCGCGGTGTCGATCTCGGCGGTCACCCGGCGTAGCAGGGCGCCGAACTCGCGGGTCATGAGTGCGGCGAGCAGGCTGCGCACGTCGGGGAAGCGTCGGTAGAGGGTCATCCGGCTGACTCCCGCGGTGCGGGCGATCTCGGTGAGTGTCGTGCGCCGCACACCGGTGGTCAGCACACATGTCCGCGCCGCGTCGAGCAGCACATCGTCGGGAACGCGGGAGGTGGGCACGCGGTCGACCGGTGCGCTCCCTCGTCCGTTCCACGCGATGGTGTGACGATCGGCCTTCATGTGTCACACTCTAATCGTGAACGAGATGGTTGACCATCGACTCCGCTCCGTGTGGACACCCGATTCCACCGAGGCCGCCGCACTGCCGACGAAAGCGGTGCGCTGGCTCACCCGCCGTATCGGACAGCTGTCCCCGGGCGCGCCCCCGGCTCCGGACTCCGCGTTCGTGGTGCCTCCCTCGCGGATACCCGAGAAGGCCCGGGCCGAACTCGTCGATGTGGTCGGTACCGACCACGTGCTGGAGGAAGCGCGCGAACGTCTCGGCCGCGCGGGCGGCATGTCCTACCTGGACCTGCTGCGGCGACGGTATCCGGGGGGTCTGCTGATCCCCGACGCGGTGGTGCTGCCCGCCGATCCCGAACAGGTGCAGCGGGTGCTCGACGTCTGCGTGGCCCACGACATCGGCGTGGTGCCCTTCGGTGGCGGAACGTCGGTCGTCGGTGGTGTCACCGCGTTACGTGGTGACAAGCAGGCGGTGGTCGTACTCGACCTCGAACGACTCAACCGTCTCGTGTCCGTGGATCCGATCTCCCGACTCGCCGTGTTCCAGGCCGGGGTGCGGGCTCCGGACGCCCAACGCCTACTCGCCGTGCACGGCCTCACGCTCGGCCACGTGCCGCAGTCGTACGAGCGGGCTACCCTGGGCGGGTTCGCCGCGACCCGCTCGGCGGGGCAGGCCTCGTCCGGATACGGCCGGTTCGAGGACATGGTGCAAGGCGTGCGACTGGCGACCCCGGCGGGCGAGTGGCGGCTCGGCGTGGCGCCCGCCTCGGCGGCGGGACCGAACCTGCGGGCGCTCGCCGTCGGCAGCGAGGGCACGCTCGGCGTGATCACCGAGGTCACGGTCCGGGTGCGGCCCCTGCCCGAACGGGAACGCTACGAGGGCTTTGTGCTCGACGGCTGGGAGCGCGCGACCGAAGCCGTCCGCGTACTGGCGCAGAACGGCTTGCTCGCCGACATCACCAGAGTGTCCGATGAGGACGAGACAGAGGTGTCGTTGGCGTTGAAGGGTGGATTCACCACCACAGCCCTGCGGCGGTATCTCGCCGCGCGGGGGATCACGAAGCCGTGCCTGCTCATCCTCGGTTGGCACGGGCAGGCGCCGCAGCGCAAACGGGCGCTGCGGGTGCTGCGCGCGGCCGGTGCCGTCTCGCTCGGGCGGGCGCCGGGGGAGGCGTGGCGGCACGGCCGATTCGCCGGGCCACGTCAACGGGACGCTCTGCTCGACCTCGGAGTGTGTGTGGAGACGCTGGAGACGGCCACGCATTGGTCCGGTCTCGGCGAGCTCTACGAGAAGGTGCGCGCGGCCCTGCACGCCGCGCTCGACCGGCCCCTGGTGATGTGCCATGTCTCCCACGCCTACGAGACCGGCGCGTCGCTGTACTTCACGGTGCTCGCGGCCCGGGACCCGCACGATCCGTTCGGCCAGTGGGAACGCGCCAAGCAGGCGGCGAGCGAGGCCATCAGCGAGAACACCCGCGGGACCATCACCCACCACCACGCCGTGGGACTCGACCACGCCCCGTACCTGCGGGCCGAGATCGGCGACGTGGGCATGTCGGTGCTGGCGGCGGCCAAACACGCCACGGACCCGACCGGAGTGCTGAACCCCGGGAAGTTGGGGCTGTGACCACTGAAGGCCGGTTCGGTCCGGCTCGGTCAGGGGCCGGTCAGGGTTCGATGAGGTACACGACCCCGGCCGAGGTGTCGACGAGATCGCCGTCGGTGTTGCGCCGTTTCGTGCGTTGCCACACCGTTTCGAACTGGTCGCGCGGATACACCCGACGCACTCCCGCCGTGTCGTGGGCCGCGGGATCGTTGGCGATGACGTCGCCGTCCTCGGTGAAACCGACCACGACCAGAAGGTGTCCCGCGGTGTCGTAGTCCGCGCCGTCGAGTTCGTCCTTGGTGAACGCCTGCGACGTGATCACCGGGACACCACGGGTGATGTGGTGTTCGATGTCCACAAGCGAGCGGAGTCGAGTCACGCGGGCACACATGCCGTAGTGGGCGGCGTAGGCGATGTTGAACGCCCAGTTGCCCGTTCCCCCGTAGGCCTGGTCGAACGTGTGGCGCGCGGCGTGCACCACGGTGCGGTCGGGATAGTCGCGGGGGATCCAGGACAGCTCCTGCTCCGAGGGGCCGACACCCCAGTACTCCAGCACCATCTCCGTGGATGCCGGACTGCACCAACCGTTGCCGCCACCTCCGTATTCCACGAACCGGCCACGGTGGATCCGTTGTGGATAGCGGGGCACGGGGAGTTCGATGCCGCGAGCCGGACCCGGCGCGGAGCCGGGCCCGGCGAGCCGCTCTTCGACCGTGGAGGCCACGGCACCCACGGCCGCCAACGTCGGCGTGGCATCGGTGCCTTCGGCGCGGAACAGCGTCACGCGGAGGCGGTAGCCCCGGAATCGGGTGTCCCCGACGGCGACGACGCGATCCACGTCGACCCGCGCGAACTCGTCCCGCTGCCCCTCGACCGACGTGCGGTGGATGTCGGTCTCACCGTGGGCCCACCGGGCCATCGAGTACCACGGCGTATGGCGCCCCGAGTCGGTGCGTGCCTCCAACTCGACGGTCAGCCACGTACCCGGCGGTGTCGTGGCGTTCCACGAGACGACGAGTTCGGTGGCGCCGAACGGGAGGCCGTGTTCCGGCGAGGTCCACCAGGCGTACTCGCCGGAGTCCTGCACCCCGGCAGCGGAGCCGATCCGAAGTCCGTCGTCGACCACCTCGGTCCCCGACGGTTCACCGTGTCGGAACCCCGTCTCGCCGCGCCATTCGTGGTAATCGATGTCCATCGACCCACCATAGGACGGCTAGAAGTGGGTGACGTCCAGTTTGCCGTCGGCGTGGGCGGAGCGCAGGCGCTTCTTGTCGAACTTGCCGACGCTGGTCTTCGGGATCTCGTCCACGAACGTCCAGTTCTCGGGCAACTGCCACTTGGCGACCTTGCCGGTGAGGAACTCGCGCAGTTCCTCGGCCGTTACCTGCTGGCCTTCCCGCACGACGACGGCGACGAGCGGACGTTCGTCCCACTTCTGGTCGGGTACGCCGATGACGGCCGCCTCGGCCACCGCCGGATGCGCCATCACCGCGTTCTCCAGGTCCACCGACGAGACCCACTCCCCACCGGACTTGATGACGTCCTTGGCCCGGTCGGTCAGGGTCAGGTACCCGTCGGGCGTGATCTTGCCGACGTCACCGGTGCGCAACCAGCCGTCGTGGAACTTGTCCGGGTCCGCACCGCCGTAGTACGAGCCGGCGATCCACGGGCCCTTGACCTCCAACTCGCCGACGCTCTCGCCGTCCCACGGCACCTCGTTGCCGTCGTCGTCGACGAGCCTGGCCTTGACGGTGGCGGGGAAACGGCCCTGCGTGTAGCGGTATTCCCACGCCTCCTTGCCCGTCGCCTCCGCTGGAGGACGTGCCACGCTGCCCATCGGCGATGTCTCGGTCATGCCCCACGCGTGCAGCACGGGCACGTTGTAGCGCTCCTCGAAGGCGTGCATCATCGCGGGCGGCGCGGCCGAACCACCCACCACGACCTCCCGCAGGTGCGAGATGTCCTGCGGGTTCGCGTCGAGGTGCTGCAACAGACCCTGCCAGATGGTGGGTACCGCCCCGGCGAACGTCGGCTTCTCCGCGGCCAGGATCTCGGCGATCGGGCCGGGCTGCAGGACCGGGTCGGGCAACACCATGGACGCCCCCACCATGAACCCGGCGTAGGGCATGCCCCACGACATCGCGTGGAACATGGGCACGATGACCAAGGCCCTGTCCTCGTCGGACAGCCGCATCGTATTGCTCATGCAGATCTGCATCGAGTGCAGCCAGATGGATCGATGCGAGTAGAGGACACCCTTCGGGTCGCCCGTGGTCCCGGACGTGTAGCACATGGCCGCGGCGGAACGCTCGTCGATCTCCGGCCAGTCGAACGTCTCCGGCTGGCTCGACAACAGTTCCTCGTACGAATGCACCGTGACGCCCGAGGGCGCCTCCAGCGACGCCGGGTCACCGTTGGCCACGACCACGTGTTTGACGGTCCGCATCTCCGGCAGCTGTTTGGCGAACAGCGGGATGAGGGAGCCATCGACTATCACCACGTGGTCCTCGGCGTGGTTGGCCACGTAGACGAGCTGTTCGGGGAACAACCGGATGTTCAGGGTGTGCAGTACCGCGCCCATGGCCGGAATGGCCATGTAGCACTCCAGGTGTTCGGTGTTGTTCCACATGAACGTGCCGACGCGTTGGTCACCCGTGACGCCGAGGCTGCGCAGAGCGTGGGCCAGCTGAGCGGATCGCTTGCCGACCTGGGCGAATGTCGATTTCCGTGTGCCGGACCCGGTCCAGGTGGCCACCTCGGCGTTGGCATGCAGCCGCGCACCGTACTGCAACAGATGGGCCAGTGACAGCTGGTCGTCCTGCATCGTGCTCAACATTGAGGCTCCCGCTGAAAAATGTTCGGTGAATCCGGGTTGAGGTGGACTGTAGTGCGGAATCCACCTTCGGGGCTTGTGCGCAGCGCCCAACTGTGCTGGCGCTGTCGATTCGACACCGCCCGTGACCAGCGCGTGGCCCGGTCGGGGAAACCTCGCGTGTCGATTTCGCGTCGGTGCCGCACTTGGCGTTTACTGAGCTCTGAGCGGGAACGGCCTGGCCGCTGCGAGCAAGCCGACGGGTGTCGGCGCCGGTGTGGGGCCGACCGCTCTGTCGCCGCGGTGACGCGGTATTCGACGAAGGCACGAAAGGATCACTACGTTGGCACTTCCCACCTTGACTCCGGAGCAGCGGGCCGAGGCTCTCGCCAAGGCCGCGGAGGCCAGGAAGGCGCGGTCCGAACTACTGGCGAACATCAAGTCCGGCAAGGAGAGCATCGACAAGGTGCTCGCGCGCGCCAAGGAGGACAAAACCGTCGGCAAGACGAAGGTGACGCAGCTTCTCAAGGCCGTTCCCGGGCTCGGCCAGGTGAAGGTCGCCGCGCTGTTGGAGCAGACAGGCATCGACCCCGACCGCAGGGCCGCGGGGTTGGGCGACCGCCAGCGGGAAGCCCTCATCGCCGCTTTGAAGTGAAGACCCGCGAGGGCTTCCAGAACACAGTCCGAAACGACACCTCGACGGTGACAACGTCGACTGTGCGTCGTCACCCACAGCATCGACGTCGGTCGATCTCATTCCTGGGGCAGACCCATCGCGCGCAGTAGCGTCGCGAATTTGGCCGTGGTTTCCTCCAGTTCTGTTCTCGGGTCGGATTCCGGCATGATGCCGCCGCCCGCGTAGAGCCGAAGCGATTGTTTCGCCACTTCGGCGCAGCGGATCGACACCGCCCACTCGCCGTCGCCCTTCGCATCCACCCAGCCGACCGCGCCCGCGTAGTAGCCGCGGTCGAACTCCTCGAGTTCGGTGACCAGCTGCCGTGCCGAGACGGTCGGCGTTCCGCAGATGGCGGGAGTCGGATGCAGGGCGGCGGCGAGGTGCAATGCCGTGGCGTCCTGGTCGACGAGTTCTCCCGTGATCGTGGTGCCCAGATGCCACACGGCCGGTGTGGCCACCAGTTCGGGCCGCGATGGGACGTCCATCCGCTTGCAGTACGGCCGCAGCGTCTCCACCACGGCCTCGGTGAGCACGGCGTGTTCGAGGTGGTCCTTGCGGGAGGCCAGCAACGTCCTGGCGTTCTCCGCGTCGATGTCCGGGTCGGCCGATCGAGGCATCGACCCGGCGTGGGGATACGACACCACGTGGCTGCCTCGCCGGGACAGCAGTAGCTCCGGGCTCGATCCCACCAGGGTTCTTCCCTCCGGCAGGTCGGCGGCGAACGTGTAGCCGTGGTCGTTGTCCTTGACGAGGTTGTGCAGGATCGCCTCCGGCCGCACCGGTGCGTCGAACTCGACGTCGAGCGCGCGGGCCAGTACCACCTTGCGCAGCTCGCGCTCGCCCAGTGCGGTGACGGCCGCGGCGACGGTGGCCATGTGGTCGGTCGGCTCGGGCACCGGCCGCACCGAGGCGGGGACGTCGATGGTCCGCCGGGGGAGCGCGGCGGCAGCCGGGTGTACGGCGCCTGCGAACCGTGCCTTCTCGGGGATCACGAGCCGACCCGGGGTGGCGGCGGTGCTGTGGAACGGAAGCACTCCCACGGCGAGCCGGGGGCCGTCGGCCGAGGCGTCTTTCAACGTGTCCCGCACCCGCTCGGCCAGAGCGGTCTCGTCGGCATCGCATACCGTGGCCCGCGCGCCTCCGCCGAGGAGTGTGCGTTCCGTGGTGGCGAGGAAGAAGTCGCCGCGACGGTAATCGGACAGCAGCCGTAGGGGGCTGGGCTCGGTCACGACTCGCCCCTTTCCCTGAGTGCCTTCCGCCCGTTGACCCGGTCGTCCCTATTGTCGGCTCTCCGAGCTCGCGGGGGACCACCACCGCTCGGTGATGTCGATCTCGTCGGTGGTGATGACGGCGACGGCGGCGCGGTAGCCGGGGCCGGGATCGAGGTCGGCCATGCGGGTCGTGTGGGGGGACAGAGCCGAGTCGTCCGAGGTGAGCAGTCGGGCGGGTTCCGTGGCCTTCGACAGGACCAGCGATCGCAGGGGGATGCGCAAACCGCGGCCGGTGGCTTTCATCACCGCTTCTTTACGGGTCCAGAAGGTGAAGAAAGCCTGGGTGCGCGCCTCCGGGGCGCTGGGCAGGGTGGCGTGTTCGGCGCTGTTTAGCGCGTAGGCGATCAGTGAGTCGTCGACGGGGCGCCCGACGGCTTCCACGTCGAGCCCCACCGCGGCGCCGGACGTGGCGGCCACACCCACCCGATCACCGGCGTGGGAGATGGAGAGTCCCAGTTCGGCGTCCGGCACGCGCACGGGGCCGTGTTGCTTGCCGCAGTCGGTGCAAGTGGCGTCGAAGTGGATCGCGTCGGGAGACAGCCCCAGCCGGTCGGCCGCGACGGTCTTGGCGAGTACGCGTCCGGTGAGGAACCGGCGTCGGTCCTCGACCCTGCGGTAGGAGTCGTAGCGGATTCGTTCGGGTGGGTCGAGTAACGCCAGCATGGCCTCCGATTCGAGGACCGGTTCCGACCACCACACGGCGCACTCGATCATGCCTCTTCCGTTCTCTCACCCGTCCGGACTACCTCAATCTAGGTGGTGGCAGGGACTCCCGCCAAGGCCGAACATGCGCTACCGTGCGAGCTAAGCAATCGCTTAGTCAGCCTGATTGAGGAGCTTGTGCCGATGGATTTCAGCCTGAGCGTGGAGGAACGGGAGATCCGTGACTGGGTCCGAACGTTCGTGCAGAAGGAACTCGTCCCCCTCGAGCCGGAAGTACTGCGCAGGGAACGCGAGCACAAGCCGGGCCTCACCGGCGACGAACTGACCGAACTGCAGCGGAAAGCGAAGGAATCGGGCTTCTGGGGCGTGCAGACCCCGGAGGAGTACGGCGGCATGGGATTGTCGGCCGTCATGACGGCGCTGCTGGAGGTCGAGCTCGGCCGCACGTTCGTGCCGTTCAGTTTCGGCGGTTCCGCCGACAACATCCTCTTCCACGCCAACGACGAGCAGAAGGAACGCTACCTGCTGCCCACGATCGAGGGCACGCGCAAGTCCTGCTTCGCCATCACCGAACCGGGCGCGGGATCCGACGCCAAGGCCATTCGGACCACCGCCCACAAGGACGGCTCCGAGTGGGTGATCAACGGAGAGAAGACCTTCATCACCGGTGGCAACGAGGCCGACTTCGCGATGGTGTTCGCCGTCACCGACCCCGAGAAGGGCGCCGACGGCGGTGTGACGTGTTTCCTCGTCGACCGCGACATGGGCTGGCGGTCGGAGTACATCGACACGATGGGCGAGTGGGGTCCCGCCTCGCTGATCTTCGACAACGTGCGGGTACCCGAAAGCCACATCCTCGGTGAACTCGGCCAGGGTTTCGCGCTGGCCATGCAGTGGATCGGACGTGGCCGCTACATCCTTCCCGCCCGCGCGCTCGGTTCGTGCGAACGGTTGCTGTCCATGGCCATCGAGCACGCCAACACGCGCGAGACGTTTGGCGCCCCGATCGCCGAACGGCAGGCGATCCAGTGGATGATCGCTGATTCGGGTGTGGAGATCGAGGCGTTGCGTTGGCTCGTCCTGCACGCCGCGTGGCAGGTGGATCAGGGCATGGATTCGCGGCACGCGCAGTCGATCGCCAAGCTCTACGGCGGTCAGAAGGCCAACGAGATCGTGGACCGGGTCATGCAGATTCACGGCGGCATGGGCTACACCCGGGAACTACCCATCGAGCGGTGGTACCGCGAACTGCGACTGCTGCGCATCTACGAGGGCACGGACGAGATCCAACGCCGCACCATCGCACGCAACCTGCTCAAGGGACACGTCAAGGTGAGCGGCGCGCTCGGCTGACGCGCTGTTCGGTTTCGGGCCCGCCGTGGGGCGGGGACGCGCCCCGCCCCACGGCTGTATCCACAGTGTTTTTCGTGTTCTTCGTGTTTTTTGTGTTTCTCTTCTCGTAAGCGGCGGCTCGGACGCTACGCGGTCGCCTGACGGCCGTGTTCGCGGAGGGCCACCGGAACACCGGCGAGGTCCTCCTCGTTGCACAGCAACTTCAGGTCGTAGTACGGGTGACCGTCTCGGTCGTCGTAGTCGAGGTGGACGGCGAGCACGTCCACGGGTTCACCGAGCCACTGCTGAGTCTGCCGGAGCCACCCGGCGCAGCGTTCCAACGCTGCTGGGAGGTCGTCGTCGCGGAACTCCACCGGGCGGTACGGCACATCCTGGATCTGATCGCGCGGGTGCGACGGCGTCGGAAGCTTCGGCGAGACGCCGGCGTCGTTGAGTTCCAGCTGAATGGTTTCCTCACTCACCCCTCGACTGTCCCTCAGCGGAGCCGCATGGGCAAGCTCCGAGGGCACGTAGGGCCATGTCGGCGTAGTGCTCGGCCAGGTCGTCGAGGGACAGCGAACCGCGTGGCGAGTACCACCGGGCCACCCCGTTACACATCTCCAGCAAAGCGATGCGGGTGACTCCGGGGTGTGCTGTGTCGAACACACCGCGGGCCACTCCGGCGGATACGGCGTCGTCCCACAGCCGTTCGTACTCGTCCCGCAGCGAGACCACCGAGCGTCGCATCGCCGGGGTGAGGACGTGGATCTCGTTGTCGACGATCCACGTCTCCTTCGGCATCCGCGCATGGGTTTTGACGTGCAGTTTCACCAAAGTAGTGAGCCGTCGTGCCGGGTCGGTGACACCTTCGACGGCGGCCGCGGCCGAGTCGAGCAGTGTCCGCAGACACGTGCGCATGATGTCGGCGAGCAGATCCTCCTTGGAGCCCATGTAGTGGTAGAGACTCGCCGTCGACAGCCGCGACTCCTGTGCGAGCTCGCGGATCCCGGTGCCGTGGAATCCCTTGGCGGCGAACAGCTTCACGGCCGCTCTGCGGACACGTTCGCGCGTGTCTAACGCCACTGCCGCTCCACCCGGTCGTAGGAGTCCTCGGGGGTGGCCGCACCCGCCTTGCGGAGCTCGCCCTTGGCGATCCGCTCGGAAGCCGTCATCGGCAGCGAGTCCACGAACGTCCAGTAACGCGGCACCTTGAAGTAGGCGAGTTTGGTGCCGCAGAACTCGGCCAGCTCGTCCGGTGTGGCTTGCTGTCCGTCGGCGAGCACGATGAATGCCTTCACCTCTTCGCCGCGGAGTTCGTCGGGCACGCCGAGTACGGCGGCCGTGCGCACCGCGGGGTGCTGTTGCAGTGCGCGCTCCACCTCGTCGGCGACGATGTTCTCGCCGCTGCGGCGGATCATGTCCTTGGTGCGGCCGACGTAGAACACGCGCCCGGCGGCATCCATGCGGGCCACGTCGCCCGTGCGGAACCAGCCGCCCCGGAACGCCCGCGCCGTGGCCTCGGGGTCGTCGTGGTAGCCGTGCATCAGCCCGACGCCTCGGATGAGCAGCTCACCCTCCTCGCCACGGGGCACGAGACGGCCGTGTTCGTCGGCGATCATCACCTCACGCCCCGGCGCGGGTCTGCCGAGACAACCCGTGCCGACGTGCTCGTCGTGGTCGGCGGGGTACATGCGGATGTCGCCGCCGGTCTCGGTCATGCCGAACGCTTCGAACCACGGCACCCCCCAGCGTTGTTCGAGTTCGGCGTGCAGTTCCTTGGGAATGGCGGACGCGCTGATCGCCCGCACCCGATGGTCGCGGTCGTCCTCGGTCGGCGGCATGCGCAGCAGCAGGGTGGGCATGAGCCCGAGGCAGTAGAACCACGTGACGCCGTGTTCGCGTACTTTCTCCCAGAACGTCGAAGGGTGGAAACGGTCGAGCACCACGAGTGTGGCACCGGACGCCAGTCCTAAAGCGACATTCCACTGAGGATCTATGTAGTGGAAGGGTTGGGCGGTCAGTATCGTGTCGTCGGCGCTGATGTTCGGGAAGTCCGAGACCAGCCCACCGGCCAGTGTCGTCCAGTACCGGTGGGGCAGCACACAGCCCTTCGGCGCGCCGGTGGTGCCGGAGGTGTACTGGATGTTGGTGGGGAGTTCGGCAGCGGCCTCGTACGCGGGCGGCTCGCCGCTCGGAGGGAGCTCGTCGAAGGTCAGCACCCGCTCCACCGATGTCCTCGGGGCGATGGTGGTGAGCAGCCCTGTGAACCGCTCGCCCGCGACGGCGAATCGGGCTCCGGAGTGCGCGAGCACGTGTTCGCCGTCCAGCTCGCGGTAGTTGGTGTTCACGGGCACCAGCACGGCGCCCAGTCGGGCCAGCGCCAGCCACAGCAGTGGGAACTCGGGCCGGTTCTCCAACATCACGGCGACCCGGTCACCGCGACGCACCCCGAGCTCGTGCAGCGACCCCGCCACCGACTCGACCCGGTCGGCGAGCTCGGCGAAGGTCAGCCGATCACCCGTCGCGTCGAAGACCCAGGCGGTCTTGTCGGGCCAGGTGGCGGCTGCGTGGCGCAGCAGCCCCACGAGGTCGTCAGCGCTCATCGAACTCCTCCTTCGACCGGGCTACCTCGGGCGAGTACTCGGTGATCATCGCGTGGCTGACCTCCAGCTCCAGAACGGTCTCCAAGGCGCTTTCGACGCCCTGGTCCAGCGCCCGCTTGGCCAACGCGACCGCCGAGGCGGGCTTGTCGGCGAGCGTGCGCGCCGTCCGGTGCGCGTGCTCGGCGAGCTCGTCGACCGCGACCACGGTGTTGACCAGTCCCAGCGCGTGGGCCGACTCCGCGTCGACCCGTTCACCCAGCAGCACGAGCTCCTTGGCCTTGAGCGGGCCAACCAACAGCGGCAGCAACCGCGAGGCCGCGTTCGTGACGCTCAACCCCAGTCCCACCTCGGGGAAGGTGAACACGGCGTCGTCCGCCGCGACGACGAGGTCGCAGCCCAGGGCGAACTCCGCGCCTGCGCCGATCGCGTAGCCGTGCACGGCGGCCACGACGGGCTGCGGCAGCCCCCGCAGGGCCCGGGTGACGTCCTGCAGCCGCTCCAGTCGCCTGCGGGACTCCTGCTGGGGCGGAGGCTGTTTGAGATCGTGGCCCGCGCAGAACGCCCGGCCGCGCCCGGCCAGCACGACCGCGCCGATGTCCGTGTCGGCACCGACCCGGTTCAGCACGGCGATCAGATCCTCGACGAGTTCCGGAGTCACCGCGTTCAGTCGGTGCGGTCGGTTCAGCCACACGGTCGCCACGCGGTCGGTGATCTCCAGGGCCACGGTCTCAGCGTTGTCTCGCATGTCCGTGCAGCCTAGCGATCCGATCGACCGATCGATAGGGTTTGGCGTCATGCCAGTACGCGATGCTGTGGAAAGCGACATCGACGACATCTGCGCGATGATCGAGGAACACGCCCGGTACGAGGGCAACGACGAGCTGGCCCTCGACCGCGAGGAGATGCGGCGGTACCTGTTCGGACCCGATCCGAAGGCGTGGGTGCTGATCGCCGAGGCCGACGGCGAGACGGCGGGTATGGCGTTCTGTTCGTGGACCTTCTCGACCTGGGAGGCCAAGCCCGGCATCTGGCTCGACGACCTGTTCGTACGCCCCGCCTATCGGCGGCACGGCCTTGGCAGGAAACTGCTGTACGAACTCAAGGCCCGCACGAGCGGCCGCGTCGAGTGGGACATGCAGGAGGGCAACGAGAAGGCCGCCGCGTTCTACGCAGAGCTGGGCGCCGAGCCCGTGCCGGGATGGGTGCGCTATCGCTGGCGTGGCTGAACAGTACGTATCGTAGGAAGTATGGTTGCTGGCTCGAACCGTCGGTCGGCCTCGATCGAGGACTATGTGCGGGCGATCTACGGCCTGGAAGAGCGTGGCGAGGCCGTCACGAACACGGCCCTGGCCACGCGCATGGAGGTGAGCCCCTCTTCAGCGTCGGGGATGGTGACCAAGCTGGCTCAGCAGGGTCTGGTCGAACACGTGCCGTACCGCGGTATCGGGCTCACCCCCGAGGGACGGTTGCTCGCCCGGTCGGTGCTGCGTAGACACCGGCTCATCGAGTCGTTCCTGGTGTCCGAGCTCGGCTACACCTGGGACGAGGTGCACGCCGAGGCGGACTTGCTCGAACACGTGGTGTCCGACTTGCTGATCGAACGCATCGCCACAAAGCTCGGCAACCCGGTGCGCGACCCGCACGGTGATCCGATCCCGGCCGTGGATGGTTCGGTGGAGGAGGTGTCCACCAAGCTGCTGGAGGAACTGCCGGCTGGAACCGTGGGCGAGATCGTGCGGGTGTGGGACACCGATCCCGAACTGCTGCGTTACCTCGCCGAACGTTCCATCGGGCTGGGCAAGCGCATCGAGGTGGTCGAGCGGCAGCCGTTCGGCGGGTCGATCGTCGTCCAGGTCGGCCAGCCGCCCCACGCCGCCACTCACGCTCTGGGCAGAGAGATCGCGCAGGCACTGTCGGTATCGCCGCGCTAGCGCACTGAAGTGGTGTGGGGGATTCGAGGTCGTGTCGAGGTCGTGTCGAGAGCCTGTTCACCGAGCCGCTGGACGTACGTGGAGTTGGGTGACACGGGCCGTGTGGCCTGGGACTGGGCCATGCGGGTGGCGGGTGGCGGGTAAGCGCCGAACCTGATACATCAGCACGAACCCGGCCGGCGCGCAACCCGACTCGGGCGGGTGTTCGCCGTCGCCGGGACGTCGAAGAAATGTCGTGAAAAACTGGAAATAAGGTTCGAATTCCGGCCTCGGGTGCTTGGTCTCTCGAATTCGGAATGCGCCGCAGAATCCTTAGTCGGCGCTCTTCGGGAAGCCATCGGGGACGAAACCGGTGCCGAGGAGTTCGGTGGAGGCGGTGAAGGTGGCGGTGGTGGCGGGTAGTGGTGCGGGACGAGGCCGATGCCGTGTCCGCAACCGGCTGTGCCGGCCCGGGGCTCGCTCGACACCGCTCACGTCGTAGGTCGATTCGTTTCGTGAAGTCCTGGCTTTCCGAGCCGGTCTTCGACGGTTGTTACTCACGGGCACTGCCGGAAAGCCCGATTCGGCTTCCTGGATCACCGTGACCGCCGGGTGCCGCCGCGTTCCCGGGTCCAGTGGGCCGCGACGGTCGCCATGGCGGACCGGTGCTGAACATGAAACGGGTGGGAGACCAGTTGGTCTCCCACCCGTAGCTGGAGAACGAGGCTCAGTTGTTCTCGGCTTCGGTGATGCAGGAGTTGACGGAGGTGCCCTCGGTCTCCCCGGCGGGCGAGAGCAGCGACAGGCCGAGCCCGTTCAGGACGTCGGTCACCTGCACGCCGAGCACGTTGATGTTGTTGTCGCAGACACCGATGTTGTTCTCGTTGAGGACGTCGTCGACGTTGACCAGGCCCACCTGGCCGGTGTTGTCCTCGACCTCGTCCGGGGTCGCGAAAGCGGGCGAGCCGATCATCAGCAGTCCGGCCGCGGCAGAGGCGACAATTGCACTCTTCTTGAACACCTTATCCCATTCCTATCGACTCGAGTGACGTTCTGCTGCGGTAGGGAATTCACCGCAACCGTTCATGAAGCTACAAGAAAGTCGACCTTTACACACGGCAAAATAAAGCTAAGTGAACTCACCCGATCATGCGGTGATGTGGGTCACTGTTAATGGTGGAGAAAAGGGTTAAACGTCGTTGACCAGTGGATATTCGGAATCTTCGAGATCGCCCAGAGTAACCGGGAGCCCGATTGTGGAGTGAGTGCTACCCGTCTGTGTGATGAGTAAAGCACGGGGCGTATTGGCTCGGGATTTCTCAAATGACCCGATAGGATGAATCTTGGCCCGGAACTTGCTGAAAAGAATTCATGTTCCGGTGATGATCTCGAGTACCTGGTCGCCGTATCTGGCCAGCTTGCTCTCCCCGACACCGTTCACGGTGCCCAGCTCATCGAGGCAGGTCGGACGCAGTGCGGCGATCTGTCGCAGCGTCGCGTCGTGGAAGACGACGTAGGCGGGAACGCCCTGACTCTTCGCGGTCGTGGCCCGCCACACACGCAACTGCTCGAACAACGCGGCCGCCTCGCTGTCCAACTCCACGGGCACAGCTGCCGCGGACCTCTTGGCCGTGGCCCGCGACGACCGCACGGCGACCCTGTCCGGATCGCGTCGCATCCGGACGGTGCGACCGCGGTACAGCACCTCGTCGGAAGCTTCCGTGGTGACGAGCGTGCCGTAATCGCCTTCGACGGCGAGCAGTCCCTGTGCGAGCAACTGCCGGACGACTCCGCGCCACTCGACCTCGCTGAGATCGGAGCCGACACCGAACACCGACAACTCGTCGTGCCGGTGCTGCGTGACCTTGGGCGTGTGCTTGCCGCGCAGGATGTCGACGACCTGTCCCGCCCCGAACTTCTGCCCGCGCTCCCGACGCAGCCGCACCACGGTGGACAACAGCTTCTGAGCGGCCACGGTGCCGTCCCACGACTCGGGCGGCGACAGACACGTGTCGCAGTTGCCGCAAGGCCGCGAGTCCTGCCCGAAGTACGCCAGCAGACCGACCCGGCGGCACTCCACCGTCTCGCACAGCGCCAGCATCGCGTCCAGATGTGAGGACAACTTCCTGCGATGAGCCGCGTCGCCGTCGGAGGTGTCGATCAACCGTCGCTGGGCGACGACGTCCGACAGTCCGTACGCCAGCCACGCCGTGGACGGCAGACCGTCCCGCCCCGCTCGCCCGGTCTCCTGGTAGTAGCCCTCGACCGACTTCGGCAGGTCGAGGTGAGCCACGAACCGCACGTCCGGCTTGTCGATCCCCATTCCGAACGCGATGGTGGCCACCACCACCGACCCCTCCTCGCGCAGGAACCGATCCTGGTGCCGGGCACGCGTCGCCGCGTCGAGCCCGGCGTGGTAGGGCAGTGCCTCGATACCGTTACGGTTCAGGAATTCGGCGGTCTCCTCCACAGAACGGCGCGAGAGGCAGTACACGATGCCCGCCTCGTTCGGATGCTCGGTGCGCAGAAAGTCCAGAAGCTGCTTGCGCGGGTCCTTTTTGGGCACGATGCGGTACTGGATGTTCGGCCGGTCGAAGCTGGACACGAACACGCGCGCGTCCTCCAACCGCAGCCGCGTGGTGATCTCGGCCCGCGTGGCCGGGGTCGCCGTCGCGGTCAACGCCACACGCGGCACGTCCGGCCTGCACTCGGACAGCTTCGACAGCTCCAGATAGTCGGGCCGGAAGTCATGACCCCACTGGGACACACAGTGCGCCTCGTCGATGGCGAACACCGACACCGGGCCGCGTTCGATCAGCCTCATCGTGGCCTCGGAGCGCAGACGTTCCGGCGCGAGGTAGAGCAGGTCGAGCTCACCCGCGAGGAACTCGGCCTCGACCATGCGCCGCTCGTCGGGGTCCTGCGTGGAGTTGAGGTAACCCGCCCGCACTCCCACGGCGCGCAACGCCTCCACCTGGTCCTGCATCAAAGCGATGAGCGGCGAGACGACCACACCGACGCCGTCGCGCACCAGGGCGGGAATCTGGTAGCACAGCGACTTCCCCCCGCCCGTCGGCATGAGCACGAGCGCGTCGCCACCGGCGGTCACGTGGTCGACGATCTGCTGCTGGTTGTCACGGAACGTGTCGTAACCGAAGACGCGCCGGAGCACGTCGAGAGTCCGAGGGTTTCCCACCCGGCGGATCCTAGGCGGCTATTAAGCTGACAAACCCCACCGGCGAGGAAAGGGATCGTTCGATGGCAGAGTCCGCACCGTCCGACCCGTCCTATCGCGTCGGCGATTCGGGGCGGGTGCGTTTCCCCGGTATCAGCCCACGCGCTTACGAGCACCCCGTCGACCGTGGTGCATTGGCGACGCTGCGCATGGTGCCCGGATTCCCCGAGGTGCTGAAGACCGTCACCGGCTTCTTCCACGAGCGTGGCGAACGACTGATGGCGTTGAGCTCGGCGGTCCGCGTCGGCCCGGCGCAATACCCCGAGATCGACGCGTTGCGGCACGAGTGCGCGCAGATCCTGGACCTCGACCCGGTGCCCGACGTGTTCGTGGCCCGAGGCGCCGAGCCACAGGCGATGGCCATCGGCATGGAGACACCGTTCGTGATGCTCACCACGGGCCTGGTGGAACTGCTGGACCTCGACGGCCTGCGGTTCGCCGTGGGACACGAGTTCGGGCACGTGCTGTCCGGACACGCGGTGTACCGCACCATGCTGCTGCGGCTGCTCCAACTCCGGACGAGCATGTCGTGGACACCGATGAGCGCTTTGGGCCTGCGGGCGGTCATCGCCGCGCTCAACGAGTGGTTCCGCAAGTCGGAACTGTCGTGCGACCGAGCCGGACTGCTCTGCGGACAGGACCCCGCCGCCGCGCTGCGCACCCACGTACTGCTGGCGGGCGGTGTCGACCCGGCCCGCATCGACACCGAGGCGTTCCTTCGCCAGGCTAACGAGTACGACTCGGTGGACAGCATCCGCGACAGCATCGTCAAACTGCGCAACATCGAGACACTGGCACACCCGCTCGCCGTCGTACGCGCCGCGCAAGTGCAGAAATGGGCGGCCTCCGAGGAATACCGCGCGATCCTGGCCGGTGACTACCCCCGGCGGGATGCCGAGCCACCCCACCGCGACTGGGCCACCGACGTCAAGGCCGCCGCCCGCGCCTACAAACAGTCGTTCGCCACATCGGCCGACCCCCTGCTCAAGGTGTTCACCGACGTCGGTGAAACCGTGTCCGGCGCGGCCGGTTCGGTGTGGAACAGGTTTACCGCGCGAGGTTCCGCGAACACCGACGAGCGCGGGTAGCCGAGAGTCGCACCACGTTTACGTGCGGGTACCCCGGTCGTTGGTACTGGTGGAGGCGCACGACCGGTTGGCGGGACTGGAGGGAGCGCACAGCGGCTATGACAGCACAGCCGGCACGGACTCTGCGGGATCTGCTCGACGACAACGACATCGCAGGACTGCAGGAGTGGCTCGCCGAGCACCAGCCGTACGAGATCGCCGACGAACTCGCCCGGGCCGACGCGGTGCAGGCGGTCCTGCTTTTCCGCCTCCTCGACAAGGACCGCGCGCTCACCGTGTTCGAAGAGCTCGACCCCACCGACCAACACAAGGTGCTCTCCGGCCTACGAGGCCACGCCTTCCGGGACGTGGTCGAACGGATGAACACCGACGACCGTGCCCGCCTGCTGGGGGAGGCGCCCGCCAAGTTCGCCCGGCACGTGCTCGCGGGACTCAGCCCGCACGAAAGAGCTCTGACAGCGGCGTTGCTCGGCTACCCCGAGCACGCCGTCGGCCGCTACATGAGCCCGGACACGGTCGCGGTGCGGTACTACGTCACCGCCGAGGAAGCGCTTTCGGTGGTGCGGAATAAAGGAGCCGGCGCCGAAACCGTCTACACCCTGCCGGTGATCGACGAGCGGCGTTGCTTCCTCGGCACCGTGTCACTACACGACCTCGTCCTCAGCTCACCCGACCAACGGGTGCTGGACATCACCGACACGGAGACCCCGAAGGTGCGGGCCACCGACGACGTCGAGGAAGCCGCGAGACTGATGCAGGACACCAACGTGCTGGCGTTACCGGTGACCGACAGCGAGAACCGGGTACTGGGTCTGCTCACCGTCGACGACGCGTTCGAAGTCATTGAGGCGGCCGACACCGAGGACATCGCGCGTCAGTCCGCGGCGACCCCGTGGACCGGGCACTACATGTCGGCGAGCGTGGTGCAACTGGCCAGGTCGCGGGCGCTGTGGTTGTTGCTGCTGATCCTGGCGGCCACGTTGACGGTGAACGTGCTCCAGTTCTTCGAGGACACCCTGGCTAGCGTCACGGCGCTGGCGCTGTTCATCCCACTGCTCGTCGGCACGGGCGGCAACGCGGGCGCGCAGGCGGCCACGGCCGCGGTACGGGCGATCGCCGTGGGCGAGGTGCGCAGCCGCGACGTGTTGAAGGTGGCGTGGCGCGAATGCCGGGTCGGCCTCGTACTCGGCGGAATGCTCGCCGTGGTGGCCCTGTTGGTGGGCACATTGATCGTGGACCTCACCGTGGCGGCGAGCGTGGCCGTCTCCCTCGTCGCCGTGTGCGCGTGGGCGGCGACCATCGGCTCGGTGATGCCGTTGCTGGCCAAACGCGTGGGCATCGACCCGGCCGTGATCTCCGCACCTTTGGTGACCACGCTGGTCGACGCCACCGGGCTGATCATCTACTTCCTCGTGGCCCAGTTCGTGTTCGGCCTGTGACACGGGAAGGGCCACCTTCGTCGGTGTCGCGGCGAAGGTGGCCCTCGCGAATGGTCTTCACGATGCCCCGCGGGGCGTGCCTCACAGCGCGATGCCGTGGGACTCCAGCCAGGGCAGCGGGTCGATCTTCACGCCGTTCTCGTGGACCTCGAAGTGCAGGTGCGGGCCGGTCGACTGACCGCGGTTACCCAGCGTCGCGATCTGCTGGCCGGCCTCCACCCGCTGGCCGACGGACACCAGGGACTCGTTGATGTGCCCGTACACGGTGATCAAACCGTTGTCGTGCTGGACCCGCACCCACAGGCCGAAGCCGCTCGCGGGACCGGACGAGATCACCGTGCCCGGCAGGGCCGAGTAGATGGGAGTGCCGATCTCGTTGGCGATGTCCACGCCGTAGTGCGTGCTGCCCCAGCGCGGGCCGTAACCGGAGGTGAACCGGCCTTCCGCGGGCTTCACGACACCGCTCGGAGACGCTGCGGGCGCGGCGCCGCCACCACCGGCCTGTTCCTCTTCCGACTTCTTCTGCTCGTTCATTTTGTCCAGTTCGGACTGAGCCTTGTCCTGTTCGGAGACGGCCTGCTCGTGTGCCTTCTCGGCGTTGTGTCGAGCCTGTTCGGCCTTGGTCTCCTCGCGCTCGGCGTTCGACACCGCGTTCTTGGCCTGCTCGACGGCGTCGCGCTTGTCCTCGACGTCCTGACTCATCGAGTCGGTGACATCCGAACCCAGGAAGGCGAGAATCGAGTTCACCATGCCGTCGAAGCTGAACCCGGCCGCCGAGTGCTCACTGACGCGCTCCTCGGCCTTCGCCAGCTCCGTCTCGGCCTGGGAGAGCTGCTGGCGAGCCTTCGCCAATCGGTCCCGGGCCTCGGCCGTGGCCTTCTTCGCCTTCTCGTGCTGGCTCGTCGTGTTGTCGAGCCTGTGCTTGGTGTGATCGGTTTGCTTCTTGGCCTTGTCGAGGGCCTTGTTCGCGTCCTCGATCTGCTTGTCGAGCGACTTCTCACCGTCCTGTTCACCCTGCTGTGCCGCCAGTCGGACCTGAGAGTCCTGCACGGACGGCGTCACGGCAGGGTCGGCGAATGTCACGCCAGGAGTGGAAATCAGCGTCATGGAGGCGAGCATTGCGATCGGGGCGGCTCGCCGGAGTTGACGCGCACGCATGTGCGACTCCATTTGTCATGTCGGGGGATGAGTACGCCGGCGGGGGACCGACGCACTCGGATCGGGGCACTGGCGACTATGCGAGGTCTCCAAGAGCGGCTTCTAGCAAACTTGACGTTCGCCACAACATTTCGGTTACTTTTCGGCCAATTATCGGCGTGGCGTACTTGACTGCACGCGAATAGTCGACCGTGAAGCCCGCGATCCCACTCCGGCGAGGTGTGTGCGGAGGGTTCCTTTGCGATGACCGAACTGACACACTGCCGTTGATGATCACGCTCGGTGGCACGGTGCCGGCCGTCATGTTCCGCCGCTGGAAGGAGACCCGACGTAGTGTCCGACACAGCACACGAGATCCCGCCCTCCGCGAAGCTCGACCCCACCAAGCCGACGGTCGCTCGCGTCTACGACGCCAGCCTCGGCGGCAAGGACAATTACGAGGTCGACCGGCGAGTCTTCGAGATGGCCAAACAGGTGGCGCCCCACCAGGGTGACGTCAGCAAGATGAACCGCCGCTTCCTCGTGCGGGTCGTGCGCTACCTCACCGAGATCGCGGGCATGGACCAGTACCTCGACCTCGGCAGCGGCTTGCCCACCGTGCAGAACACCCACGAGGTCGCCCAGTTCAGCAACCCCGAGGCTCGCGTCGTCTACGTGGACATCGACCCGATCTGCAACGTCCACGGCCGGGCGCTGCTGGAGGAGAACGAGTTCACCCGCTTCGTGGAGGGCGACCTCACCAAACCGGAGGCCATCCTGGGCCACCCGGAGATCACCGGCCACCTCGATCTCGACCAGCCGTTGGTGCTCATGCAGATCGGCACCCTGCACCACGTGGCCGACGAGGAGGACCCCGTCGGGATCATGCGCGCTTACATCGACGCGTTGCCGTCGGGGTCGTACGTGGCCATCACGCACTTCTGGGACCCGGACACCGAGAACCCCGAGCTGTCCCGCAAGGCCAAGGAGTTGGAGGCCAAGGCGCGGGAAGCGGGCATGGGATCCGGATTCTGGCGCAAGCGCGCGCAGATCGAGGAGATGTTCGGCGGCCTGGAACTGCTGGAGCCGGGGTTGGTGGAACTCGACGACTGGTGGCCCGCCGGGCCGCGCACGCGCGACCCCTGGCCCGAGGAACACCTCCTGCTCGGCGGCGTGGCGGTCAAGCGCTGAAGCCGCCATGCACACGGCTACGCGTGTCCGCAGACTGTGGCCTCGTGTCCGCACTTCCTGTAGCCGTGTCCGCACTTCGTGCATGCCGGGGTCACGGGAAGGACGTGAGTCGGCTTAGTGGTGGTAGGGCCGGCTCAAGGCTGCGCGGAGGAGTTTCTCGGAAAGTCGGATAGCCCGATTCGGGCTGAGCAGGACAGGTCGGCGAGTTGTCTCATCGAGAACGGTTTCGCGCCCGGTGTCGACTACCGGTCCTGTGGCCGACACCGGGTGAAGTCGCTTCAGTTCGCGTCGCCGAGGACCTCGTCGATCCCGTCGCCTGATCGCCATTCGCGCAGCAGCCGTTGGAAGGCCGCGGGACCCGGCCCGTAGGTCTGCCGCGGGGTGCGTGCGGCGCCTTCGTTGTTGTAGTAACCGGGGGTGCATTCGGCGTCGAACTCGCCCCGGTCCGGTGAGGTGGCTCGGATCGTCTCCACCCACGCGGTCTCCGCGGCGACGGTCGATTCGATGCACTTCACGCCGCGCTTGCGCGCTTCCGCCACGACGGCCGCGACGTGGATGGCCTGCTCGTCGAGCACGTGCGTGAAGTTCACCGACGGCGCGTTCTGGATCGGGCCCAGGTGGAACAGGTTCGGGAACCCGTTGCTGGTGAAGCCGTGCAGTGTGCGTGGTCCGGTGGTTATCCACGACTGGAGCAGGTTCACCCCGTCCTGCCCGTACACCGGCAGTCGCCCGGTCATCACGTCGGACTTCCCGACCTCGAAGCCGGTGGCGAAGATGATGCAGTCCACTTCGTACTCACGGTCGCCGACCACGATCGTGTGCTCGGTGATGCGCTCCACTCCGCCGTAGTCGGCCGTGTCGACGAGCGTGACGTTGTCGCGGTTGAACGTCGGCAGGTACTCGTCGCTGAAGGTCGGCCGCTTGCAGCCGTAGCGGTACCAGGGCTTGAGCAGCTCCGCAGTGGCCGGGTCGTGCACGATCTCGTCCACGCGGGCGCGTAACTGATTCATCTTCTGGAAGTCGAGGATCTCCTCGATCTTCTCCCACTCCGCGCGGTCCATGCCCGCGGGCGGGTCGGTCGAGACGATCTTGCCGAGCACGCGCGCACTCGCGGTCCATGCGTCGTTCACCAGGTCCTCATCGACTTCTTCGCCGGTGATGAGAGCCTGAAAGTTCTCCCGTCGCCGTGTGTGCCAGCCGGGCTCCAGCGACGCCGCCCACTCCGGGTCGGTGGGACGGTTGCCTCGCACGTCCACCGACGACGGCGTCCGCTGGAACACGTAGAGGTGATGGGCGTCGCGTGCCACGTGAGGAATCACCTGGATGGCCGTGGCGCCGGTGCCGATCACCGCGACGCGTTTGTCCGCCAGGCCCGTCAGGTTGCCGTTCGCGTCGCCGCCGGTGTAGCCGTAGTCCCAACGACTCGTGTGGAAGGTGTGCCCGGCGAAGTCCGCGATCCCCGGAATCCTCGGCAGCTTCGGGTGGTCGAGCGTGCCGCCTGACACCACCACGTAGGTCGCCCGCATCTCGTCGTCGCGGTCGGTGCGCACTATCCACTCGCCGTCATCCCACTGCAGTTCGCGCACGCCGGTCTGGAAGCACGCGTCACGGTACAGGTCGAAGGTGCGGCCGATGGCCATCGCGTGCTGACGGATCTCCTCGCCCGGAGAGTACTTCCATTTTGGGACGTACCCGACTTCCTCCAGCAACGGCAGGTAGATGTAGGACTCGATGTCGCAGTGGATGCCGGGGTAGCGGTTCCAGTACCACGTGCCGCCGAAGTCGCCCGCCTTCTCGATGATCCGGATGCGGTCGAGCCCGGCCTGGCGCAGACGAGCGCCCGCGAGCAGACCGCCGAAGCCACCACCGATCACCACAGCGTCCACACGGTCGTTGATCGGGTCGCGGGTGAAGCCCGGCTCGACGTAGGGGTCCTCGGCGTAGTAGCCGAACGTCCCCTCCGCTCGTTGATACTGCTTGTCGCCATCGGGCCGGATGCGGCGGTCGCGTTCCGTTCGGTAACGCTCGCACAGGACGTCGGGGTCGAAGTCGAGTTCGTCGGGGATCCACGGATGTTGGGACGTCGACATGACGCCTTTCCGGAAGTCGTGAAACGAACGCTTCGGGCCGCTCTCGCCGAAACGAGTTCAGTCACGTGACTGAATCCGACTGTATCGGACAGGAGGGGGCTCATTCACCGTGGGCGGTCATTGACGGCGAGGTGGCCCGCCGGGACTCAGCGAGTCCTGAACCGGTCGCGGGCCCACGCCATGCGGTACGACGTGCGTGATCGGCCGCTTCGAAACCATGGCTTCCTTGCAGCGACTCTTATCCTTTAGGACTGATTGCTGCGTCGGCTCGGCCCGCGATGCGGTCCGGCGTGGACGATGTCAGGACTTGTCTCGGCGTGACAGGATTCGCTGCTGTGCGGCCAGGGCGTGCACCACGTCGCGGCTCGCCGGGTACAGGGCCCGGTACTGCTCGTAGAGGATGTCGTACGCCTCGCGCAGTTCCGGGTTCGGTTCACGGACGTGGGCGGGTGGATTCCAGTCGG
>JAJYTH010000142.1 GCA_021793175.1 Actinomycetes bacterium | reverse complement strand
TGCGCGATACCCAACGCGTAACCGACCGGGCCGAGGCCGACGGCCAACATCATGTAGCCGATCTGGCTCACGGTCGAGTAGGCCAGCACCTTCTTGATGTCGTCGTAGGCGCAGCCGATGATCGCGCCCAACAGCAACGTGAACGCACCGACGATCGTGACGACCAGCCGCCCGTCCTCGGTGAGGTTGTAGATCGGCGAAGCACGGGCGATGAGGTACACGCCCGCGGTGACCATCGTGGCGGCGTGGATCAGGGCCGACACCGGGGTCGGGCCCTCCATCGCGTCGGGCAACCACGCCTGGAGCGGGAACTGACCCGACTTGCCGCACGCACCCAGCAACAGCAGCAACGCGATCGCGGTGATCACAGCGGGCGACAGGTCGCCGATCCCGGCGAACACCTCGGAGTAGCTCGTGCTGCCGATGTACTTGAACATCAAGAAGATCGCCAGCGCGAGCCCCACGTCACCGACACGGTTCATGAGGAACGCCTTCTTGGCGGCGGTGGCCGCCGCGGGACGATCCTGGTACCAGCCGATGAGCAGGTACGAGGCCAGACCGACGCCCTCCCAACCCAGGTACAGCATCACGAAGCTGTTGCCGAGCACCAGCACCAGCATCGCGGCGACGAACAGGTTGAGGTAGCCGAAGAACCGACGGCGGTCGGCGTCGTTCGACATGTATCCGATCGAGTAGATGTGGATCAGCGCGCCCACACCCGTGATCAGCAGGACGAACGTCACCGACAACGGGTCGATCCGCAGTCCGAAATCGACTTGCAGCGACTCGACGGGGATCCACGAGTAGACCGTCGTGTCAGCGGCCTCGGACAGCGACTCGCTGAAGAACAGCGCCAAGCCGTAGACGAACGACGCGATGACCGTCGCGCAGCCCAGTAGGTGCCCCCACGCGTTGGTGCGGTTACCACCGACCAACAGGATGAGGGCGCCGAGCGCGGGAAGCGCGACCAGCAGCCACGATGATGCGATCAAGGTAGTTCCCTGTGGTTGGAGGCTAGTACTTCAGCAGGTTGGTGTCGTCGATCGAGGCCGAACGGCGGGTCCGGAAGATCGACATGATGATCGCCAGCCCAACGACGACCTCCGCCGCGGCCACGACCATCACGAAGAACGCCATCACCTGTCCGTCGATCGAGCCGTTGATGCGCGAGAACGTCACCAGCGACAGGTTCACGGCGTTGAGCATGAGTTCGATGCACATGAACACCACGACAGCGTTGCGACGCACGAGGACACCGACGGCGCCGATCGTGAACAGCAACGCCGACAACAGCAGGTAGTACGTCGGGGTCACGAATCCTCCCCCTCGTTGGAACGTACGCCGATCGCGTCGTCCAGGCTCGCGCCGTCGGACCCGACGAGCGTCCGCGATTCCGGCTTCGGGGTGCCACCGTCCACCTGTTCGCGGTGCGTCTGCAGCTTGGCGGTCGGTGTGGACTCGATGAGCTCGGACAGCGATTCGGGCGCCACCGAACCGTCGGGCAACAGGGCGGGTGTGGCCACCGAACTGGAGGTGGCGAACACACCGGGGCCCGGCTTCGGCGACGGCCGCTCGTACTCGCCGCGGAACCGCGCGATGACGAGTTCGCGTTGGCTGCGCTTGCCGCCCTTGGTGTGGCGCGTGGTGAACGACAGCACCATCCCCGCCATCGCCGCCGTGATCAGCAGCGCGGCGGTCAGCTCGAACGGGAACAGGTAGTCGGTGAAGATGAGGCGGCCGAGCCCACCGGCACCACCGCCGTCCGCGCTCCACGGGTCGAGCGGCGGGGCCGGGGTGACGTCGGCGATGGCGCGGGTCAGCGCAGCCGCCAACAGTCCGGCGACCCCCACCCCGACGAGGCCGGCCATCAGCCGGTGGCCTCGTAGCACTTCGACCACCGAATCGGACGATTCCCGACCCACCAACATCAGCACGAACAGGAACAACATCATGATCGCGCCGGTGTAGACGATGACCTGGGTGAAGCCGAGGAACTGTGCCTGCTGCGCCAGGTACAGCATCCCGAGCGAAAGCATCGTTAGCACAAGCCACAGCGCCGAGTGCACAGCGTTGCGGGCGAACACCATGCCCAACGCACCGGCCAGGGCGAGCGGTCCGAGGATCCAGAACGCGATCGCCTCGCCGGTGGACACGGTCGCTCCGGCGTCGGCCTGCGCGAGCACCAGCGTGTCCACTGCCGTCCTCCCGGTCATTCCGGCTATTCCGGCCATCACGGCCATCACACTGCCTTCTCTTCGGACGTCTCGGCCGACTCGTCGGAGGGCACACCGCGCTGCCGGGCCAGTTCCGGGCCCTTGACGTAGTAGTCCTGCTCGTTGTCACCGAGCCGCATCGGGTGGGGCGGTTCCTCCATCCCCGGCAGCAGCGGCGCGAGTAGGTCCTCCTTGGTGTAGATCAGCTTCTGCCGGTCGTCGTCGGCGATCTCGTAGAAGTTGATCATCGTCAGGGAGCGGGTCGGGCAGGCTTCCACGCACAGACCACAACCGATGCAGCGCAGATAGTTGATCTGGTAGTCCTTGCCGTACCGCTCGCCCGGCGAGTAGCGCGCCTCCTCGGTGTTGTCCCCGCCTTCGACGAAGATGGCATCCGCGGGACACGCCCACGCGCACAGTTCACAGCCGACGCACTTTTCCAGCCCGTCCGGGTGCCGGTTGAGCTGGTGGCGGCCGTGATAGCGCGGCGCGGCAGGCGCTCCGATCTCGGGGTACTCCTCCGTCGCCACCTTCTTGAACATCGTCGCGAAGGTGACACCGAAGCCTTTGATGGGATCAAAGATCCCCATCGGTTGCCTCCTTACCTGAGCTGACCGACGCCGGTGCGGCCTGCTCGGATTGCTGGGACTCCACGGACTTCCGGGATTTCTGTTTCGCCCGCAGCGCCCTCTGCCGAGGTGTCGTCGTGGGCACCGTGAGGTCCAGGGGCGGCACCGGGTAGCCGCCTCCGGTGAGCGGCACGGAATCCTCGTCCTCGGGGACTTCCTTCTCCGGCAACAACAACGTGAGCAGCACCAGGACCGCGATCACGATGGCGCCGACGATGAGGATCTGTTCGGTGGAGACGGTGCCGTCGGTGCGGATGGCCCGGATCGCGGAGATCACCATCACCCAGAGCAACGCGACCGGGATGAGCACCTTCCAGCCGAGCTTCATGAACTGGTCGTAGCGGAACCTCGGCAATGTGCCGCGCAACCAGATGAAGCCGAACAGCAGAAGGAACGTCTTGCCGAAGAACCACAGCAACGGCCACCAGCCCTGGTTCAGCGGCGAGTCGAGACCCACGAACGGGAACATCCAACCGCCGAGGAACAGGGTGGTCGCGAACGCCGAGACGATGACCATGTTGCAGTACTCGGCGAGGAAGAACATCGCGAACTTCATCGAGCTGTACTCGGTGTGGAAACCACCGACCAGCTCCGACTCCGCCTCGGGCAGGTCGAACGGCGCGCGGTTGGTCTCACCGACCATCGAGATCAAGTAGATCACGAAGCTCGGCAACAGCAGGTAGAAGTACCAGCCGTGTTCCTGGGCCGCCACGATCTCGCCCGTGGACAGCGACTGCGCGTACAGCGCCACGCCGACGATCGACAGTCCCATCGCGATCTCGTAGGAGATCACCTGGGCCGCCGACCGCAGACCGCCCAGCAGCGGATACGGCGAACCGGACGCCCAGCCGGCGAGCACGATGCCGTACACACCGATGGACGCGCCCGCGAGGATCAGCAGCACGCTGACCGGCAACTCGATCAGCTGCAACACCGTGCGCTCGCCGAAGATCGTCACTTCGGGACCGAACGGAATGGCCGCGAGCCCGATCATCGCGGGAACCGCCACGATCATCGGTGCCAGGAAGTAGATCTTGCGGTCGGCCGTGTCGGGAATGACCTGTTCCTTGAACGGCAGTTTGATCGCGTCGGCAAGGGACTGGAACCAGCCGTTGGGACCGACCCGGTTGGGACCCGGCCGGTTCTGCATCCGGCCGAGGACCTTCCGTTCCCACACGATCATGAACACGGTCAGCAGCGGACCGATCAGCAGGACGACGACCGCCTTGAGCAGGATCAACCACAACGGGTCGTCCGCCAGCAGCTCCGCCCTCGTCATCGGCTCCTGCTCCTGGGCGAGGAAGTGCACCATCGAGGTCGCTGAGGTCACCGTTCACCTCCGGCAGCGATCGAGACCACGGCGCCGTGGCCCACGCCGAGCGTGGTGCGCAGCGTCGATCCCGGGGAATTGCCCGGCAGCCACACCACGTCGTCGGGAAGGTCGGCGGTTTCCACGGGCAGCGTCACCGAACCCCGGTCGGTGGACACGGTCACCGCGCTCGGCTCGCCGAGAGAGGCCGCCGTGGCCTTCGAGATCCGGGCCACCACGCGACGGGCCGTGCCCGCGAGATGCGGTTCGTCGACCGCCAGGGCACTGTCGTCGATCAGCTGACGCCACGTCGCGAGCAGCGCCTGACCCTGCTCCACCGCCGGCGTGTCGGCACTGGGCATGTCGGGGGCGACGTGCCACGAGGCGGAGGTGATCTGCTCCGTGACCCTGTCCAAGTCACCCGCCGCGGCCGCGGGAGTCTGGGTGAACAGGTCGGCGTCCATCTCGACGCCGAGGGTGTCCAGCACGCGACAGTCGGACAGAGCACCGGTGCCGTCGAGGGTCACCGAGAATTCCCGCCTGCGGCCCTCCCACGTGAGGAAGCTGCCCGACTTCTCGTCCACGGGAGCGATCGGCAACACCACGTCGGCGTGTTCGGTGACCTCGCTGTGGCGCAGTTCGAGGCTCACCAGGAAACCGCACCTGCTCAGCGCTTCCCGCGCCAACTCCGGGTCGGGCAGGTCGGCCACCTGGACACCACCGACGACCAGGCCGTCGAGGTCGCCGTCGCGGGCGGCCCGGAGGATGCCGGTCAGGTCCCGGCCCGGCGCAGCGGGCAGCGACCCGGCGTCGAGGCGCCACACACGTTCCAATGCGGCACGGGCGTCGGCGTCGCTCACGGACGCTCCGCCCGGCAACAACGTCGGCAACGCGCCCACCTCGACGGCACCGCGCTCACCGGCCCTGCGCGGCACCCAGGCGATCGGTGCGCCCGTGCGTTCGGACAGGCGGTGCAGCGCCGAGAACAGTCCGGGAATCTCCGCGGCACGTTCACCGACGAGGACCACGGACCCCTCGGCCCGCAACTGCTCGTCGACGTCCGGAGCGTGTTCCGCCAGCGCGTCGACCGCCCCGGCCTCGGCACCCGGTGCACAGGCCAGCAACTCACCGAACGTCTTGCGCACAGCCGGCGTGGTCCACTGACCGATGTGGACCACCTTGGTGCCCTTGTCGCGCGCACCCTTACGCAGCCGGAGGAAGAGCACGGGGGCCTCCTCCTCCGGTTCGAAGGCCACGCACAACACCAACGGCGCGTCCTCCAACTGACGCATCGTGACACCGGTGTCGGGAGTCGTGCCCACGACGTGTGAGGCGAGGAAGTCGAGTTCCTCCGGCGAATGCGCCCGAGCCCGGAAGTCAATGTCGTTGGTACGCAGCGCCACCCTGGCGAACTTGCTGTAGGCGTAGGCGTCCTCGACCGTCAGCCTGCCACCGGGCAGCACACCGACGCCGTGACCGTCACGCGCCTTCGTCAGGCCCTCGGCCGCCACCCGCAGCGCCTGTGTCCACGAGGCCTGCTCCAACTCCCCCGTCTCGGGGTTGCGCACCAGCGGGTGGCGGACGCGGTCGGCCGCTTCGGCGTAGCGGAAGGCGAAGCGGCCCTTGTCGCAGAGCCACTCCTCGTTGACCTCCGGATCGTCGCCCGCGAGGCGACGCATCACCTTGCCGCGGCGGAAGTCGGTGCGCATCGAGCAGCCCACCGAGCAGTGCTCGCACACGCTCGGCGAAGACACCAGGTCAAACGGTCGCGACCGGAACCGGTACTGCGCGCTGGTCAGCGCACCCACCGGACAGATCTGAATGGTGTTACCGGAGAAGTAGGACTGGAACGGAGTTCCCGCGCCGGACCCGTCCCCGTGCACGTCCGCGGTCTCCGACGTCCCGATCTGCTGCTGCGCTCCACGCTCCATCAAATCGATGAACGGGTCACCCGCGATCTGCGACGAGAACCGGGTGCATCGCTGGCACAGCACACACCGTTCGCGGTCCAGCAGCACCTGCGTCGAGATCGACAAAGGTTTCGGGAACGTCCGCTTGCGATCGACGAACCGCGACTCCGCCCGCCCGTGCGCCATCGCCTGGTTCTGCAGCGGGCACTCGCCGCCCTTGTCACAGATCGGACAGTCCAGTGGGTGGTTGATGAGCAACAGCTCCATCACACCCTGCTGCGCCTTGTCCGCCACGGGCGAGGTCAGCTGTGTCTTCACGACCATGCCGTCGGCCACGGTCATCGTGCACGACGCCTGCGGCTTGGGCATCGGCCGCCCGTTCATCTCCACCTCGACCAGACACTGCCGGCAGGCACCGGCCGGGTC
>JAJYTH010000033.1 GCA_021793175.1 Actinomycetes bacterium | reverse complement strand
GGCCCGGCAGGATCTTCACGGTTCCCTCGCGCGGGTGCTGGGGCTGATCTCGAAGCGGCAGGACGTTGACGGGGCGGCCTCGCCGTCGCCCGACGCGTTCTCCTCGCACGGGCTCGCGCTGTACCGGCCCGGTCCGATGGGCATGAACGCCCACAACGACTACGCCGACCGCAAGAACGGCCGGCAGCAGATCAAACCGATTCACCCGGAGCTCGAGGAGCCCCTGAAGGACATCCTGTCCGAGACCTACGGCCTGATCGTCTATCAGGAACAGATCATGCAGATCGCGCAGAAGGTCGCGGGCTACTCGATGGGTCGCGCCGACGTGCTGCGCCGGGCGATGGGCAAGAAGAAGAAGGAGGTCCTCGAAAAGGAGTTCGAGGGCTTCCGTGCCGGGATGAGGGACAACGGCTTCTCCGACGAGGCCATCCAGGCTCTGTGGGACACGATCCTGCCGTTCGCCGGGTACGCGTTCAACAAGTCGCACGCGGCCGGCTACGGCCTGGTGTCCTACTGGACCGCGTACCTGAAGGCGAACTATCCCGCCGAGTACATGGCCGCGCTGCTCACCTCGGTCGGTGACAACAAGGACAAGTCGGCGGTGTACCTGTCCGAATGCCGCAGGCTCGGCATCCGGGTGCTGCCGCCGGACGTCAACGAGTCGGACCGTCGTTTCGCCGCTGTCGGCGACGACATCCGGTTTGGGCTGGGCGCAGTGCGCAACGTCGGCGCCAACGTCGTCGACTCGATCATCACCACGCGGGAGAAGAAGGGGAAGTACACGTCGTTCACCGACTTCCTCGACTCCTCTGAGCTCGTGGTCTGCAATAAGCGCGTCATCGAGTCCTTGATCAAGGCCGGTGCGTTCGACTCGTTCGGCAACACACGGCTGTCGATGATGCGAGTGCACGAGGACGCCGTCGACGCCGTCGTGCCGCTCAAGCGGCAGGAGGCGATGGGACAGTTCGACCTGTTCCAGGGCTTCGGCGGAGGCGCCGACGACGACACCACGGCGCAGACGGCCTCGTCGCCGCTGGCGCACCTGAAGTTCGACGACGAGGAGTACCCGCGCAAGCAGAAACTCGCCTACGAACGCGAGATGCTCGGCCTGTACGTGTCCGCGCATCCGCTCGACGGGGCCGAGCGCATTCTCCGCAAGCACGCCAAGCGACCGATCGCGGCGATCCTGGCCGATCCGCCGAAGGAAGGCGAGATCGAGATCGCCGGGCTCATCACCTCCTTGGAACGACGGGTGAACAAGAAGGGTGAGCCCTGGGCCATCTGTACGGTCGAGGACATGGACGCCTCGCTGGAGGTGCTGTTCTTCCCGAAGTCGTACGCGCTGTTCGCCGCCGACCTGGTCGAGGACAACGCGGTGGTGGTGAAGGGCCGCGTCAACTGGCGGGAAGACAAGATGTCGGTGTTCGCCGCCGGGCTCGTGCCACTCGACCTCAGTGACGTCGCGCTCGGTGACGAGGAGCCTCCGCTGATGCTGCTGGCGTCGGCCGAGAAGATCACCAAGAGCGTGGTGATCGAGCTGAAACAGACGTTGCAGGCACACCGCGGTGACACCCCGGTGCGGCTCAAACTCGTCGGTAGGTCGTCCGAGACCGTCTTCGCGTTGTACGACTATCCGGTGACGGTCAGTTCGATGCTGTTGGGAGAGTTGAAGAGCATCCCCGGTATCGCAGCGGCGAGCAGTTGAACCGCGGGTTCAAGACGGTGAAGGAGTGAACTCGAAGATCGACAGGCCTGATCCGCGGCGGTGGAGGGCTTTAGCCGTCACGCTGGCTGCCGGGTTCATGTCCCTGCTCGACGTCAGCATCGTCAACGTGGCGCTGCCGTCGATCCAGCAGAGTCTGGGTGCCTCCACGGCCGGTGTGCAGTGGGTCGTGTCGGGGTACGCGTTGGCGTTCGGGCTCGTGCTGGTGTCCGGTGGTCGGCTCGGTGACGTGCTGGGCAGGCGCCGGATGTTCCTCTTCGCGCTGTCGGCGTTCGTGTTGACCAGCGCGCTCGCCGGGTCGGCCGTCAACGAGACGATGCTCGTGGTCGCCCGGTTGTTGCAGGGCATGGCGGCGGGCATGTTGACTCCGCAGAACACCGGTCTGATCCAGGAGTTGTTCAGCGGTGCGGAGCGCGGGAAGGCGTTCGGCCTGTTCGGCACGACCGTGTCGCTGTCCACGGCCGTGGGGCCGTTGATCGGTGGTTCGATCATCGCTGTTTTCGGGGCGGAGGACGGCTGGCGCTGGGTGTTCTTCGTCAATGTGCCCATCGGGGCGCTCGCGTTGGTGTTGGCTGCCCGGCTGTTGCCTCGTGCGCCGCGACGCGGGTCCTCGTTGCGGTCGGAACTGGACTTCGTGGGCATCGGCCTGCTGGGTGTGGCCGTGCTTGGGGTGCTTTTCCCGCTCGTGCAGTCCGACCAAGGCGGGTTGGCCGCGTTCTGGTGGATGCCGGTGGCGGCCGTGCCGTTCGGGGCCGCGTTCGTGTTGTGGGAACGGCGGGTCGTGCGGCGTGGAGGTTCTCCGCTGCTCGACGTGCGACTGTTCACCGAGACACCGGGATACGCGACGGGTGCGGCGATCGGGGCGGTGTATTTCGCGGGGTTCTCCGGGATCTGGCTGGTGTTCGCCTTGTTCTTCCAGCAGGGCCTGGGATACACGCCGTTGGAGTCCGGGCTGATCGTGACACCGTTCGCCATCGGAGCCGCGGTGTCGGCGGCCGTGGCGGGACGACTCGTCGCGCGCTTGGGGAGGCGGTTGACCCTGCTAGGACTGTCCTTGGTGACGGTGGGGTTGACGACGGTGGGGATCGTCGTGCCGATGGTCTCCGCCTCCATGGCGGGGTTGGCCGCGGCGGCTCCGTTGCTGGTCGCGGGCGTGGGCGGCGGCATGGTGATCTCACCCAACACCACGTTGACGCTGGAACAGGTGCCTACGCGGATGGCCGGTGTCGCCGGGGGAGCGTTGCAGACGGGGCAGCGTATCGGTACCGCGATCGGCGTGGCCATGTTGGCGTCGATGTTCCACGTGGGCATCGATTCGGCGGGCGGTTATCTGGCGGGGCTGCGATGGGCGATGTTGAGTGCGGTGGCCATGATCCTGGTGGCACTGGTCCTGGCTGTGGTCGATGTGCGTCGACGCCCTGGACTTTCTCGGACGGAACAAGCTCAAGCCGCGAACACCACCCCTACTCCTACGGAGTGACCGAATAAGTGAATGGCCCGTCTCGGCTGGCATAACACTGACCGGTGAGTAATCCTGGTACGGACCTTCGGCGAGGCGGAACCACCACCCGATCCATGCCCTTACCTGGGGCGATGGTGCGGTGGCGTTTTCGAAAGGATCGGGCAGGAACCACATCGGCTCGATGTGCTTGCCGTGTCACCTCACGCGAGGGCCGCGCTCGGCGACCGCGGGGGATCGACCGGGACGGCCTCGAAGGTTTTTTGATTCGGGTGGGTCCTGGGAGGAAGGGGACAGGACCCACCCGGAACGTCTGGCGGCGTGTCGATGTGTGTTGTGGGAAACGACGAGCTCAGCCGCGGTCGTCGGCTGGTTCCTTCGTGGCGGCGGCGAGTGCGGCGGCGGCCTTCTTCCTCTTGTAACGGACGAGGAAGAAAAGACCGATGGCCGCGAGCACGCCGACGACGATCATGCCGCCGGTGCTGAGAACGTCCTCCACCTGACGCGCGGCTTCGCCCAGCGCCGCGCCGAGACTGACGTGCAGGAGTGACCAGCACAGGGCGCCGGAGACCACGGCGGGCAAGAACTTGCGGTACGGCAGTTTGGACGTCCCCGCCGCCGCTGGGGTCAATGTGCGTACCACCGGCAGGAAGCGGGCGAAGAACACCGCCCACGCTCCCCGCCGTTGGAGGATGCCGGTGGCCTTGTCCCAGGCGTCGGTGCCGTATCGCTGGATCAGCTTCGTCTCCCGGAGGCGCGGCCCGAACCGGCGACCGATCGCGTACCCGATCGAATCGCCGATACCGGCACACACCGTGACCACGAGGACGAGGACGATGAATCGGGGGGCCGTGGTGGCCGTGGTGGCCGCGATGAGCAGCCCTGACTCGCCTGGCGCGATGAACCCCAGACCCACGGTGCACTCAAGCAGGACCAGCAGTCCTGTCGCACCGACCAGGGCCGGCTGCGGCAGGCTCTGCAGCCAGTTGAGTACCTCGGTTACCACGGAAAAGCCCCCTGAATGCCGTCTGTATCGGATCGACTGTCCCAGACAGTCCTACGGAATCAGACGACACCAGCCCTCGTCCGGTTCACTCGATCCAGGAGTTTTCTTTCAAGTTTTACCCGTGGAAGGGCCTCGGCCCCCGGATCAGCTCATTCGGGAGAGGACGCTGCTGGCTTCCTGGGCCGCCGGTGCGGCGGCCGCGAGGTGCTGCAGGTTCTCCGGCAACGGTTCGCCCCGGTGCTGCTTGGTTTGGGCGAACAGTTTGCCCGCGCGGTACGAGGAGCGCACCAGGGGACCCGCCATGACTCCGGCGAAGCCGAGGGCCTTGGCCGCCTTCGTGTGCTCCACGAACTCCTCGGGCTTCACCCAGCGGTCCACCGGATGGTGCCGCACCGAGGGACGCAGGTACTGAGTGATGGTGAGGATCTCGCAGCCCGCTTCCGCGAGGTCGCGCATGGCGGGTTCGACCTCTTCAGGGGTCTCGCCCATCCCGAGGATCAGGTTCGACTTGGTGACCAGCCCGGCCTCACGGGCCTTGCGGATCACTTCCAGTGAACGCTCGTAACGGAAACCCGGCCGGATGCGCTTGAAGACCCGCGGCACGGTCTCGATGTTGTGGGCCAACACCTCGGGTTCGGACCCGAACACCTCGGCCAGCTGCTCGTCGTTGGCGTTGAAATCCGGGATCAGCAGTTCGACGCCCGTGCCCGGGTTGAGTGCGTGGATCTGCCGGACCGTCTCGGCGTACAGCCACGCTCCACCGTCGGGCAGGTCGTCGCGGGCCACACCGGTCACGGTCGAGTAGCGCAGGCCCATGGCCTGCACGCTCTCGGCGACCCGCCTCGGTTCGTCCCGGTCGAACTCGGCGGGTTTACCGGTGTCGATCTGGCAGAAGTCACAGCGTCGGGTGCACTGGTCACCTCCGATGAGGAAGGTGGCCTCGCGATCCTCCCAACATTCGTAGATGTTGGGGCAGCCCGCCTCCTCGCACACGGTGTGTAGACCCTCGCGCCGGACCAGCCCCTTGAGTTCGGTGAACTCCGGGCCCATACGCGCGCGGGTTTTGATCCATGACGGCTTCTTCTCGATCGGTGTCTGGCTGTTGCGGACTTCCAGCCGCAGCAGCTTCCGACCTTCCGGCACCACAGTCACGCTCCCAGCCTACGCCCGAGGCGGCCCGGAACTCGACCACGTGGGGGATCCGGGGTGACCCGGTCAACTCTTCCCCCGCTCCCGGGTGGCTTTCCGGCCCCCTCACATGGGGCGGGACGTGTCGCGTGCGGTGCTCACGCGGACGAGGCCAACCGGCCGAGGCGACGCAGCCAACGCTCGGCCGTGGTGGTGCGGTTGCTCGAGCGAACGGTGTCGCGATGCCGCAGTAGCGCCACCAGCGTCGCCCCGATGCGTGCGGCCTCGTCGTGCGGCTCGTGCGGTTCGGCCAGACCGGAGGTCACCGCGAGCATCCGCAGCTCGGCCTGGTGGGCTCGGCGCAACGCGGGGTAGCGCTCCACGTTCGCGTCCACCACCGCGTGCAGTGTCGGATTCCGGCGTACAGCGGCTCGCCAGGCGCGGGACACGGCGTCGACGTGGTCGCCGTGGCTCTCGCTGCCTTCGCCGGGCACGTCGTCGGCGTCCTCGGGGCCCGCCACATAGGTGCGGAGGTGCCCGGTCAGCACCTGTGTCCAGCGGTGGTGCAGGGCCAGCAGGAGGTTCTCCTCGGTGCCGAAGACCTCCCTGGCGCCGTCGATGTGGTCGAACGGAATACGGGCCTCTTCGTCGTGCCGCGCGCGGGCCAGTGCGGTGTCCATGATGTCGCGACGGCGGTAGTGATCACTCCAGCCCATGGCCTCGGCCTCCCCCTTTTCGGCCTGTCCTCGACTGTACCGGCGGCCATACTCGAAGTCGGGTTCATACTCTCGGTATGTGCGGACGAGATCAACATACCACCGGTATGTGACGAGGAGGGGTGCGTAAGGTTGTGAATGTGGCGACACCGAGGTCCAGGCGGGACGACTACACGGAATCCACCCGTGACGCGTTGATCGACAGCGCCATCGCGCTGTTCACCGAGCGCGGCTACGCGGGCACGTCGCTCGACGAGATCGCGCGCCGCGCCCGAGTGACCAAGGGCGCGCTCTACCACCACTTCACCGGCAAACAGGCGGTGTTCGAAGCCGCGTTCGACGCCGTGGAGACCGATGTCAAGGGCCGGTTGGAGAAGATCCTCCGTGGAGCCGAACCACCGTGGGAACGTGCGCTCGCCGGATTGCGGGAGTTCATCTCCAGCTGCCTCGACCCCGCCTACCAGCGGATCGCACTGCACGAGGCCCCTGTGGTGATGGGCTGGCAGCAATGGCGGGACGCCGAGGAACGCTACAGCTTCGGCCTCATCAAAGCCGCCCTCCAGGACCTCATCGACGCGGGCGACGTGACGAGCGTGCCGGTGGACGTCGCCTCCCGTCTGCTGTTCGGTGCCCTGGCCAGCGCCGCCACCGAGATCGCGAGTTCGGCTGAACCCGAACGGGTGGGAGCCGAGGTCGAACAGGTGGTGGTCGCACTGCTGCAGCAGGTGCGGGACGCCGCGCGTTCCCACCGGGCTCGTTAGGCTCGAGTGCGTGGAACTCAGGATCTTCACCGAACCCCAGCAAGGTGCCAGCTACGACGATCTGCTGCGCGTGGCGAAGACGACCGAGGACGCCGGTTTCAACGCGTTCTTCCGATCGGATCACTACCTCAAGATGGGCTCGGTCAGCGGTCTCCCCGGGCCGACCGACGCCTGGATCACCCTCGCGGGACTAGCCAGGGAGACGTCCCGGATCCGGTTGGGCACGTTGGTGACGGCGGCGACGTTCCGGCACCCCTCGGTGCTCGCGATCTCCGCGGCGCAGGTCGACCAGATGTCCGGTGGCCGGGTGGAGTTCGGCTTCGGCTCCGGCTGGTACGTCGACGAACACACCGCGTACGGCATCGAACTGCCGCCGATGCGTGAGTTGTTCGACCGCTACTCCGAACAACTGCAGATCATCACGGGCCTGTGGGACACCTCGGAAGGGGAGACCTTCGATTTCGAGGGCAAGCACTACCAGCTGAAGGAGGCGCCGGGGCTGCCCAAACCCGCGCAGCGTCCGCGTCCGCCCATGATCCTCGGAGGTACGGGTAAGAAGCGCACGCCCGAGCTCGCGGCCCGTTACGCCGACGAGTTCAACGTGCCGTTCAAGGACATCGAGACGGCACGCGCTCAGTACGAGCGAGTGGACGCCGCCGCCGAGGCCGCGGGTCGCAGGCGGGGTGAGCTCATCCGTTCGGCCGCTCTCGTGGTGGCCGTGGGCAAGGACGACGCCGAGGTGGCCCGTCGCGCCGACGCCATCGGCCGCGAGGTCGACGAACTCAAGACCAACGGTGTCGCGGGCACCGTGTCCGAGGCCGTGGACACGATCGGCCGTTGGCGTGAGAGCACGGGCATCACGCGCCTGTACCTCCAGGTGCTGGATCTGTCCGACCTCGACCACCTGGAACTGATCGCCTCGGAGATCATGCCCCAGCTGAACTGAGGTCTCGCTGGATCGTGGTGGCTCGGCCGACCGTCGGGCCACCACGAACCGGCCTCGGAGTCGCTCTTTTTCCGGGTCGCTCCTTCTCAGGGCTGCTGGAGAGCGAAGGTCACCCCGGGAGCCTCCGGTTGCTGTGGACGCGGCAGCCAGCGGTCCTCGTTCACCGGCAGCTCGCCGTCCAACGCGGCGAGCACCGCGTCCCTCGCCACGGGCAGGGCCTCCGCCACGGTCACCGTGCGGCCCAACTCCTCCGACAACGACGTCGTGCCCGCGTCCCGGATACCGCACGGCACGATGCGATCGAACGCCGTCAGATCGGGATTGCAGTTGAGCTCGAAACCGTGCATGGTCACGCCTTGCTGCACCCGGATACCGATCGCCGCGATCTTGCGTTCGGGGCGGGTGTCGTCGGCGGGAACCCAGACTCCGCTGCGCCCTTCGACCCGACCGGTGTGAAGGCCGAACCTCTCGCACACCGAGATCAGCGCTTCCTCGATGCGCCGCACGTAGTGCACGACATCGATAGGGTCGGCGAGCTTGACGATCGGATATCCGACCAGCTGGCCGGGTCCGTGCCAGGTGATGCGGCCTCCCCGGTCGACATCGATCACGGGTGTGCCGTCGGTCGGCCGGTCCTCCGGCTGGGTGCGTTTACCCGCCGTGTAGACCGAGGGGTGTTCCAGCAACAGCATCGTGTCGGGGCCCTCGCCGTCCGCACGGGCGCCCGCCAGCTCACGCTGGAGTTCCCAGGCTTCGAGGTAGTCGATGGTGCCGATGTCGCGAACGTCCACGGGGTCACTGGACGCGCGACAGGAACGGGTCGCTTTCTGACTCACGATGACGAGGCTACGCCCTGCGGTCTGGGCGGCAACAACCGCAGAGCCGGGGCCACCAGCAGTCCGACCCCGACGACAGCGAGGACCGAGCCGATGGTGTCGGTGAGCCAATGCACCTGCAACGTCACCCGAGCGGCGCCCGCCAGCACCGTCGCGACCACGGTGACGACGCCCACGGTGGTGACCGAACGCGGTGCAAGCCACAGGCACAGCACCACCAGCACGAACCCCGTGCTCGCCACCGATGCCACGTGTCCGCTCGGGTAGCCGAGGTCACCGTGCTTCAAGGGGCGTTCCCTGTCGAACGCGAGTTTGGCGAACACGCTGCTGAGACGGCAGGCACCGAGCAGGACCACCAGACGCAACGTCACCCACGCCCTCGGGTCCGAACGTCGTCGCCACACGACCGTGGCCGCGATCAGGCCCAGTCCCGACAGGATCGGCAGCGGAGGCCCGAGAACGGCACTGATGACGGCCGCGGCCTCGTCGAAGTCGTCTCGCCACCACGTGCTCGCGGCATCGTGCAGCGCCCGATCCGCGGCCGGTGGATCCTGTCGGACCACGATCCCGAGCACCACGAACGCGGTGAGCGACAAGGACCCGAGCAGGTACTCGACCCTCACCGGTGAGCGTTTTCGTGACGCTGTCACGACAAGGCGGAGGCGAGGGCCTGATCGAGATCGTCGAGCGTGTACGTGAACCCCGCTTCGGTGAGCACACCGGGCACGGCCCGTGGCCCTGCCAGCAACAGCTCATCAGCGGCCTCTCCGAAAACCACCCGCAGCAGCCCACCGGGCACCCGCCACGGAGTGGGACGGCGAACCGCGCGTCCCACGGCCCGAGTGAACTCGGTGTTGGTCGCCGGACGTGGGGCGGTCGCGTTGACCGGGCCGGAGACATCGTCGCGAAGAAGGCAGAACACGATCACCTCGACGAGATCGGAGAGACCGATCCACGGCATGTACTGCCTGCCGTGACCGAGGGTGCCGCCCAAGCCGCCGCGGAACACGGGGGCCAACAGGCGCAGCATCCCGCCCTGTCGCGCGAACACGGGTGCGATACGGAGCAACACCACCCGGCTACCCGCTCGGCTCGCCGGCGCACACGCCCCCTCCCACTCGGCACACAGCCGGGCGAGGAAACCGTCACCGATCGGGGCCGATTCGTCGACTTCCACGGCGCCGGTGTCACCGTAGTAGCTGATTCCCGAGGCGTTCACCAACACCGGTACGCCGTGTTCGGCCACAGCCTCGGCCAGCACCTCGGTCGGCTCGGTCCGGGAGTCGCGCAGCAACTGCTTACGTGCGGCGCTCCACCGGCCGGACGCCAGCGGCGTACCGCACAGGTTCACAACGGCGTCGACACCGTCGAACGCATCGTCGTCGATCCGCCCCGACGGGGGGTCCCAGCGTCGTTCGTCGCGATGCGCGGGAGCACGTCGAACCAGCCTCACCACGTCGTGCCCCGACTCCCGTAACCGGGAACGCAGGGCAGTGCCGATGAGTCCGCTGGAACCGGCCACGAGAACCCGCATGGGCACACTTTATGCGCCATATGCGACGGGGCGTCCACCATGTGCGGTAGACGCCCCCGAGCGCGTGATACGGCGAGTCAGAGCCCGAGCTCGTCCTCGAAGTTGCCTTCCTCGAGACGCTGCTTGATCGTCGTAAGGAACCGTCCCGCGTCGGCACCGTCGATGAGGCGGTGGTCGTAGGTCAGCGGGAGGTAGGCCATCGAACGGATCGCGATGGTGTCGTTGCCCTCGGTGTCGGTGACCACGACCGGCCGCCGCACGACCGCGCCCACGCCCAGGATCCCCGACTGCGGCTGCACGATGATCGGCGTGTCGAACAGCGCGCCGTTGCTGCCGAGGTTGGTGATCGTGAACGTGCCGCCGGTGAGCTCGTCCGGGGTTACCTTGTTGCTGCGGGCCCGCTCCGCCAGGTCGGCGATCCGGTGTGCCAGGCCGGACAGGCTCAGCTCACCCGCGTCGTGGATGACCACCGACAGCAGACCACGCTCGGTGTCCACGGCGAGGCCGAGGTTGATCGAGCCGTGGTAGGTGATCTCCTTCGTCTCCTCGTTGTAGGAGGCGTTGACGTTCGGGTGCTGCTTCAGCGCCTCGACCGTGGCCTTGGCGAAGAACGGCAGGAACGTCAGGTTCACACCCTCACGCTCACGGAACGCCGCCTTCGCGCGCTGCCGCAGCTGCGCGATCTTGGTGACGTCCACCTCGTGCACCTGCGTCAGCTGGGCCGAGACCTGCAGCGACTCCTTGGTCTTGGCGGCCGTGATCTGGCGGATGCGGTTGGCCTTCTGCACCGTGCCACGCAGCGCGGCCTTCTCCGCTTCCGACACGGGGGTCGGTGCGGCGGGCCGGGACGGAGCGGCCGGGGGCTGCTGCGCGGCGGCGGGCTTGGGCTGCTGGGCGGCCTGCTGCTGCTTGGCCTCCGCGGCGGCCAGCACGTCCTGCTTCCGGATACGACCGCCGACGCCGGTGCCCTTGACGGTGTTCAGGTCGATGCCGTGCTCGGCCGCGAGCTTGCGCACCAGCGGCGTGACATACGGCGTGCCCGCGCTGTCACGCTCGGTCGAGGCGGGCCGAGCCTGCTGCGGTGCCGGAGCCGGTGCCTGCGGAGCGGGAGCGCTCGGTGCGGGCTGTGCCTGCGGTGCAGGCTCGGGCTCGGGCTGAGGTGCGGGCTGGGGCGTGGGAGCGGGCTGTGCCTGCGGCGCCGCCGGCTGCTGCGGTGCGGGCTCGCGCTCGGGCTGCGCGGGCGCCTGCGGGGCCGGGGCGGCACCGGCGGGCCCCACGACGGCCAGCTGAGCACCCACCTCCACGGTCTCGTCCTCGGCCGCGGTGATCTCCAGGACCGTACCCGCGACCGGCGAGGGCACCTCGGTGTCGACTTTGTCGGTGGAGATCTCGAGCAGCGGCTCATCGACCTCTACCGTGTCACCGACCTGCTTCAGCCACCGGGTGACGGTGCCCTCGGTGACGCTCTCACCGAGCTCCGGCAGCGTCACAGGAGTGCCGGACGCGGCACCGGAGGATGCCGACGGTGCCGGCGCCTGCGGCTCGGCGGCGGGCTGTGCGGCCTGCGGCTCGGGCTGGGCCTGCTGGGCCTGCTGCTGAGGCTCCGAGGGCGCGGCCGCGGCAGCGCCGCTGTCGGCCCCACCACCGGAACCGTCGTCGATCACGGCGAGTTCGCCGCCGACCTCCACGGTCTCGTCCTCACGCGCCACGATCCGAAGCACCGTGCCCGACACGGGCGAAGGTACTTCGGTGTCGACTTTGTCGGTGGAGATCTCGAGCAGCGGCTCGTCGACCTCTACCGTGTCACCCTCCTGCTTCAGCCACCGGGTGACGGTGCCCTCGGTGACGCTCTCACCGAGCTCCGGCAGTGTGACGGAGTACGCCATCGTTGCTGACTCCCTTGTGTGTGCTGGTGTGGTCTGCAGTTGCTGCGTCGGCAGTGCCGGCTGTCTTCGTCGGTTCCTTACCTCAGCCGTGCACGTGCAGCGGCTTGCCCGCCAGAGCGAGGTGCGCTTCGCCGAGAGCCTCGTTCTGAGTGGGGTGGGCGTGGATCAACGGGGCGACGTCCTCGGGGAATGCTTCCCAGTTGAAGATGAGTTGCGCTTCGCCGATCAGCTCGCCGACACGATCCCCGACCATGTGCAACCCGACGACCGGGCCGTCGGGAGCCTTGATGAGCTTCACGGCACCGGAGGTCTTGAGGATCTGACTCTTGCCGTTACCCGCCAGGTCGTAGGTGAAGGTGGTGATGTCGGGACCGTACTTCTCCCTCGCCTGGGCCTCGGTCAGGCCCACGGACGCCACCTCGGGGTGCGAGTAGGTGACCCGCGGGATACCGGACTCGTCGATGGGTGTCGGGTTGAGACCGGCGATGTCCTCGGCGACGAAGATGCCCTGCTGGAAGCCACGGTGGGCGAGCTGCAGGCCCGGCACGATGTCGCCGACGGCGTAGACGTTCGGGAGGTTGGTGCGCAGGCGCTCGTCGGTCAGCACGAAGCCGCGCTCCATGCGGACACCGGCCTCGTCGTAGCCGTGGCCCGCCGTGTTCGGCCCGCGACCCACGGCGACCAGCAGCACGTCGGCCTCCAGGGTCTCGCCGGACTCCAGCGACACCGTGACGCCGTTGTCGTCCTGCTTCGCGCCGGTGAACTTCACGCCCGTCTTGAAGGCGATCTTGCGTCGGCGGAACGCCCGCTCGAGTTGCTTGGAGGAGAACTCGTCCTCCGCGGGAACCAGCCGGGGCAGCGCCTCGACGATGGTGACCTCGGAGCCGAAGGAGGCCCAGACACTGGCGAATTCGACGCCGATCACGCCACCGCCCAACACGACGGCCTTCTTGGGCACGAAGTCGAGCGACAGCGCGTCCTCACTCGTGATGATGCGCCCGCCGAGTTCCAGGCCGGGGATCGTCTTCGAGTACGAGCCGGTGGCGAGCACGACGTTCTTCCCGGTGTAGCGGGTGCCCTCGACGTCGACGGTGGTGCCGCCGACGAAGGTGCCCGTGCCCTCCACGTAGTTGATCTTGTGGGCCTTCGCCAGGCCCTGCAGCCCCTTGTACAGCCGCGTGACCACCGAATCCTTGTACTTGTGGACACCGGCGACGTCGACGCCGTCGAACACGGTCTTGACGCCGAACTGTTCGCCGTCCCGCGCCGAGTCGGCGACCTCGGCGGCGTGGAGCAGCGCCTTGGTCGGAATGCAGCCTCGATGCAGGCAGGTGCCGCCCAGCTTGTCCTTCTCGATCAGCGTGACGGATAGACCCAGCTTGGCGGCGCGGAACGCCGCGGCATAACCACCGGATCCGCCACCAAGGATCACCAGGTCGGCTTCAGCGTCGGTCACTTCTCAAACTCCTCGGCAGGCAGTGTTCAGTAAGCCGATAACGGCAGTCGTCTGATCGTCTTCACGGGCGCTGTGGGGCGCCTCATGCCACTTCATCTTGTCACTTCGCTCGAACGACATGCGACCTAGTGCGGGTGTGATGAGGTCTGGGGCATTGCGTAGCCGGGATAATGCACAGTGCGAGGCCGGAAGGAGAGTGGTCGCCATGGGCCTGTTCGACGCATTCCGCAGACGTCGCCGAGGAAGGAAGAAGAACAGACCCGGGACCTTACGTAGCGTATCCTCCGCCGACATCGCGCACCTGGACCAATGGGTCGCCACGCACAGGGGCGTGGAGGCCTACGTCGAGCCTCGGACCACCGTTACCGAAACCACAGTGGTGTTGGTCGCACACGACGGCGAGTGGACTCGGCGCCGCATAGGGAGTCTGGACACCGCGCAACAATTCGGTCGCAAGCGGTCCATTCCCGTGTACGAGGTCGCCAAGACCGGATATCCGAAACGGATGCGTGAATACACGGAGCGTCAGCGCATCCTGCGGAAAAAGGCGCAACGGGAACGAGACGAGTCGGCCTAGGAGTCGGCCTGGGATGACTTAACTCTCGGTGTCTTGGCCGTCTTCGGCGTTCGCGCTGTCTTCGGCGTTCGCGGTGTCCTCGAGCGGCCCCACGGCGGCTTCGAGCAGCCTCCGGTGGTGTTCGAGCAGTGCGCGCACGTCATGATGGACGCTGACACCGAACATCGGGTCGTGCTCCACCACTTCGCCGGTCGTCGAGCGCAACACCAGCACAGCAGGCTCGGCGATCACCACGTCGGCTTCGGATTCGTCCTTCGTCGTTCGCATGGTGAGTTCGCCCACGCTCAACAGGCGGGGGAACACCACGTCGGCCGGCAGTCCGTCACAGGTGAACAGGAATCGGCGGTAGGAGTCGGGCAGAGCGACACCGAGGCGGTGTTCGGCCTCCGCCAGCGCCTCGCTCGATGCCGGTGGCGGGGCGGTGCCCGGTACGCCGCGTAGCCGCAGGATCTCGTCGATCAGCTCAGACCACGAGGAACCCGCCGCGTCGGTCGGATGCCGGGCGTGGAGAGCCGCGATGAGTGCGTCGGCGTAGGCGTTCGCCCACTCCGCCGGCAGAGTGAGCGCACCCTGCGCCAACAGCGCCGCGACCGGACGGCATCCCGCGAGTAGAGCCACGTCCGGACGTGGTGTGTCACGTGCCACGCTCGCCCACGCCGCCACCGCGGCACGGGCACCGTCCACGTCTCCCGCCTCCGCGCGTTCCCGCGCTCGTGCGGCCAGTTCGGTGAGTGTGTCCTCCGGAGCATCCCGACGCTGGGCCCGGGCCAGGCGGTCGCGGTGGGCGCGTTCCTCCGCGTCGAGATCCAGCGGGGGCAGTTCGGCGGCCCATTCGGGCACGGCCTCGCGCACGGCGAACAACATCACCCAAGCCCGCGCGGTCGAAGAGTCCCGGACCAGCCGCGTCACCGACCTACCCGTCGTACGCCGCCACTGCCGAACCAGTCGATCGGCGGCCCCGCTCACGTTGGCGCACGCCAACAGCAGAGCCGCCTGACCGACCGTGGTGTCCACCTCGTCGTCGGCCGCCGTGAGGACGGTACGCACGGCGGCCTCGACGAAATCCTCACTACCGTCGCCGGAGGAGGACATGGTGACCGGATTCACATCCTGCGACGGTCAGCCGTTCTCGGCGATGTCGGCCAGGACCGCGGCGATCGTGCGCACCGGCACACCCGTGCCGCCCTTGCCCGTGTAGCCCCACGGAGAACCGGAGTTGTAAGCGGGACCCGCGATGTCGATGTGCGCCCACTGCACGTCGTCGGCCACGAACTCACGCAGGAAGATTCCCGCGGCGAGCATGCCGCCCCACCGCTGTCCGGTCACGTTCGCGATGTCGGCGAGCTTGGAGTCCAGTTCGGAACGCAGTTCCTCCGGCAGTGGCATCGGCCAGCCACCCTCGCCCGTGGCCTGCGCGCTCTCGGCGACGCGATCGCGGAAGTCGTCCGAGCCCATGACACCCGCCGTGCGGTCGCCCAGCGCCACCTTCTGCGCACCGGTCAACGTGGACGTCTCGATGAGATAGTCCGGCTCCTCCTCGCACGCCCGCATGATCGCGTCCGCCAGCACCAGGCGGCCCTCGGCGTCGGTGTTGAGCACCTCCACGGTCTTACCGCCGTACATCGTGAGTACGTCACCCGGCCGGTACGAGGTGCCCGACGGCATGTTCTCCGCGAGCGGGATGTACGCCACCACCTCGAGCGGGTACTTGAGCTTCGCCGCCAACACCATGGAGGCGAGCACGGCCGCGGCACCGGCCATGTCCGAGGTCATCTCGTCCATACCCGCGGCCGGCTTGAGGGAGATGCCGCCGGTGTCGAAGGTGATGCCCTTGCCCACCAGGGCCACGCTCTTCTTCGCCTTGGACCCGCGGTAGGCCACCCGCAGCAGCCGCGGCGGGCGCGACGACCCGCCGCCGACGCCGAGGATGCCGCCGAAGCCCTTGCGCTTCAGAGCCTTCTCGTCGAGGACCTCGATGTCGAGATCGTGGGCACTCGCCAGCTCCTTGGCACGGTCGGCGAAGGACGCGGGGAACAGGTCGTTCGGGGGAGTGTTCACCAGGTCCCGGGCGATGGTGACCGCCTCGGCGATGGCCGTGGCGGCCTTCAGCGTCGCCTTGTGCGAGCGTGCGGTCCCCTCTTCGGGCGAGACGAACTCCACGTTGGACGGCGGCGCGTCACCCGGCTCGGACTTGTAATCGGTGAAGCTGTAGGCACCGAGCACGGTGCCCTCGACCGCGGCCTGCAGGTCCAGCGCGGACAGTGTGGTCAGCACTCGCTTGTGGCCCGCCAGCAGTCGCCCGGAGGCACCGGCGGCCCGGCGTACCCGCTCGTCGGTGATGTCGTCGGGCTTTCCGAGCCCCACGGCGAGCACGACCCCCGCGGGCACCCTGCCCAGGCTCGGGACCTTCACGGTCTCCTCGGGCTTGCCCGTAGCGCCCAGAGTGGTCAGAACATCGGCCAGCGTGCCGTCGAACGCGGCATCCACCGCCTCTGCCCCGGCTGCCAGCTCGAGTCCGTCGGGTCCCTGAACGGTTCCCACCACGACGACCTCGGCGCGGGTCTTGGCCAGCGCCGCCTCGGAATTATCGGACAGGGACAGTTTCGGCACGCTCACGTCAGGCTCCTCTGTGTCATCGCGTCATCGCGTGTGGACCGACCTCGGCACCCTCGTGGGGCGGCGAGCGAAGTCCGTCGACCTCCTCCGCCATGCTATTGCCGATACCGGTGTGAGTGTGGAGGTAGGTCGGGTCGATGTCGCTGCCAGCGGGACTGTTCCTCATCCTGGCCGTCGCCGCGTCCTGGGCCGGGTGGTGGCTGCTCGCCGCGGTCGTCCTGGCCGGCTGCCTCGCGTGGGTGACGGGACGTTCGAAGCCACGGGGCCGGGGTGGTGAGTTGCTCGCCGCGGTGCGGGAGTGGTCGTTGTTCGTCTCCTCGGCCGCCGTTCCCGCGGCCTATCTCGGGAGCGCTACCGCTTCCGCGGACATCACCTATGTGGCGGTCGCGCTCGTGGTCGTCCTCGTCGCCGTGGCGGCCGACGCTTTCGGGGCGAACCGCTCCGATCGGTCGTCCCGCTGGCCCGTGGCGCTGTTGGGGGTGGCCGCGGCAGCCTTCGTGGCCGTCTGCGTGGCGATCCCGCCGGCAGCATCGACGACCGCGAGCCCCGAACCGTTCTCCCCGATCGGCCTGATCGTGGCCGTGGTGGTGGTACTGCCGTGGCTCATGGGACTGAGCCCGGTCCGGCTCACCATCGGAACCGTTGCGGCACTGGCGGTCGGGGCCGCCGCGCTGTATCAGGTGGGACCGGTCCGACTCGGACTGTCGGTGACGTCGCTGCGGGACGTGCTGGCCGCCGCCGACGCCGCCGCGTTGACCCCGATGCTGGTCGCGGTGGCCGTGCTCGCGGGACTCACCTCGGCGGTCGCGTGCGCCGGTCGGCTCAGGCAGGCCGGGAACAGGCTCGCCGGACGCGACGACACCGGCCGGTGGAGAGGGGCCACGCTGGTGGCCGTGGGGGGCGCGGGGGTGTGGGCCGCCGTGTTCGACCCGCTGCCGGCGGTGTTGCTCGCGGGCGTCGTCGCCCTGATCGAGGTGATTCACCGCCTAGCCGGACGGGCGGGAGCGGCCGACCGCGGTTGACCCGACTGTCCCAGCCGACACGCCGGGCGGTGCGGCTGGGTTCGGGCCGGCTCAGGCCATCAGTGCTGCGAGTCCGAACAGCACCAACGCCGCCACCGTGAGTAGCGTCAGCGACTTGCCCGGCAGGTCACGCGGCAACATCCGGCCGTGTTGCTCCTTCCACCACACCAGAGCGAACACGACACCCACGATCCCGAGGAGCACGCCGAAGCCGCCGACCATGATGTAACCGATCACGGCGACCATGCCGGAGGCGAACGTCAGCAACGCGGCGGCGAAGAAGGCTTTGGCGTCCGACGCGGGCCCGGCGGAGACTCTGTTGGCGTTGAAGGCGCGTTCAGGCTGTGAGGTCACGCTCGTCATGGTAGGACGCGCGACCCTCTCGTGTTGTCATTCGTGCGAGATATGCTGGCGCCCATGACTACCACGATCCCGTTCAGCCACCGTCCCAGCACTCGTCCGGCCTCGGCGGAGCGGGTAGCTGAGGTACTGGCGAAGCCGGGGTTCGGGGTGTACTTCACCGACCACATGGTCACGGTGACGTGGACGGAGGAGAAGGGCTGGCACGACGCCCAACTACGCGCGTACGAACTGCTGCAGCTGGACCCGGCCACGGCCGTGTTGCACTACGGGCAGAGCATCTTCGAGGGGTTGAAGGCGTATCGGCAGCCGGACGGTTCCGTGAAGGCGTTCCGGCCCGAGGCCAACGCGGCCCGCTTCCGGCGTTCGGCCCGCAGGATGGCGATGCCGGAACTGCCCGACGAGCTCTTCCTCGGCTCGATCCGCGAGCTGCTCGCAGCTGACGACCGGTGGGTGCCCACGAATCAGGGTGACTCGCTCTACCTGCGGCCGTTCATGATCGCCACCGAGGTGGGTCTCGGGGTGAACAGCCCGTCGCGGAGCTATCTCTACACGCTCGTCGCCTCACCGGCGGGTTCGTACTTCGCAGGCGGCGTGAAGCCGGTGAGTGTGTGGCTGTCCACCGAATACGTGCGGGCCGCGCCCGGGGGCACCGGTGAAGCCAAGTGCGCCGGGAACTACGCCGCGTCCTTCGTGGCACAGGCTCAGGCGGTGGAACAGGGCTGCGACCAGGTCGTCTGGCTCGACGCCAACGAGCGCCGCTACGTCGAGGAGATGGGCGGCATGAACCTGTTCTTCGTCTTCGGCTCCGGCGGCGACGCGCGAGTGGTGACGCCCGAACTGAGCGGTTCGCTGCTGCCCGGCGTCACCCGGGACTCGCTGCTGAGGCTGGCCGCCGACTTCGGCTACCAGGTCGAGGAACGCAAGCTGTCCACCGATGAGTGGGAGAAGGCTGCCACCTCCGGCGAGCTGACCGAGGTGTTCGCCTGTGGAACGGCCGCGGTGATCACTCCTGTCGGCCACGTCAAGCACGCCGGGGGAGAGTTCCGTATCGCCGACGGTCAACCGGGCGAGGTCACCATGCGGTTGCGCGAGGAACTCACCGGTATCCAGGAAGGCACCCGGCCCGATCCGCACGGCTGGATGCACACCCTGGGCTGAGGTTTGTGACCACACGCCGAAAGGCCGCCCCGGTGGTTGGAACACCCGGGCGGCCTTTCGGTTTCTCATCGATTTCTCACTGCGATCGGCGTAGCACCGCGGCCATCGAGACCAGCGGCAGAAGGGCGGCGGCCCCGGTGCCCGCTTCCTCGGCCATACCGAGGTCCACGAGCGGTTCGAGGTCGAGGTGTTCCAACGCGAGCGTGTGGGCCGGTTCGCTCGTCCGGTGCGCCGCCAGCCACCACGAGCGAGCTCCGGGGGCGAGTTCCTCGGCGAGCAGGGCCGCCGCGCACACGGTGAGTCCGTCCAACAGCACGGGCGTGCGGCGCACGGCGGCTTGCGCGAGGAACCCGGTGATGGCGGCGAGGTCGGCGCCGCCCACTGTCCGCAGCAGCTTCATCGGTTCGGTGGCCACCGGTCGTGCTCTGCGCAGGGCGTCGCGGATGGCGGCGGCCTTACACATCCAGGCGTTGTCGTCGACGCCGGAGCCGCGTCCGACGACGGCGACGGGCTCGGTGTCGGTGATCACCGACACCAGTGTCGACGCGGGGGTGGTGGCCCCGACGCCGAGTCCGGCCGGGACGAGCAGGTCGGCTCCTTCGTCCACCTCGGCGTCGGCGATGCGCATACCCACGCGCACGGCCTGTTCGGCTTGGTCGTCTGTCAGAGCGTCCTCGGAGTCGATGGAACCCGAGCCCCGACGGATTTTGAATTCCCCGGTGTCCTCGTTGTCGACGGCGACGTCGACGACCCGCACGCCACTACCGGCTTCGGCGGCGAGGACCCCGAGTGGGGTGCCCTCGTCGAGCAGTTCCCCGATGAGTTCCGAGGTGGTCCCGGGCGGCCGGGCGGACACGCCCTTGGCGGCGATGCCGTGGTCTGCGGCGAACGCCACGATCCGCGTGCGACGTGGCGGTGTCGGCGGGGATTGGCCCTGACACGCGGCCAGCCAGTCACCGAGTGTGTCGAGCATGCCGAACGGGCGGCGACTCGTGCGCGGTAGGTCGTCGGGACGGGGGACCTCGGCGAACTCGATAGGCACGGTGCTTACCGTACCCAGGGGTGTGGCCGTCGGATGACGAACGTCGGGCACAGCACGACTACGCAGGCTGCGGACACGGCTACGCGGGCTGCGGACACGATCACTCTAAGATCGGGCGGATGAGTGAGCGCGGAGCGTCGGGCGCGGTCGGCGTCGTTCTGGCCAGTGGCGCGGGTACCCGGGTGGGAGCCGCGACCAACAAGGTGTATCTGCCGTTGGCCGGCCGTCGTGTCGTGTCGTGGTCGTTGGACGCATTCGCGCGGACCCCCGGTATCGACACCCTTGTACTGGTGACCAGGCCGGTGGACGCGGAACTCGTCGAACACGTGCTGCGGCACGAGGTCTCGGCCGAGGTCGAGGTCGTTCACGGCGGGCGGACGAGACAGGAATCGGAGCTCGCCGCGCTGCGCCATCTACGCGGGCGCATCGAGACAGGTGTGATCGACACGGTGTTGCTGCACGACGGCGCGCGTCCGCTGGTGAGTACCGCTTTGATCGCGGAAGTGCTGCGGGTGGCACGGGAACACGGCGGTGCGCTGCCGGGTCTGCGCGCCGATGACATCGTGGCACTCGCCGACGACACCGGTGACATGGTGACCTCGCCGGGGAAGGACACGCTGGTACGTGCCCAGACACCGCAGGGTTTCCGCGCGGCGCCGTTGCTGGAGGCCTACGAACGGGCCGAGGCCGAAGGGTTCGTCGGTACGGACACGGCGTCGTGCATGGAGAGGTTCAGCGACCTACCCGTGCGCTGGGTGACAGGGGAGGAACGCAACATCAAGGTCACCTACCCGCACGACCTGGTGATCGCCGAGCAGGTGCTCGCCCAGAAGGCGTGAGTGGCCGCCCACGGGCTTCGTCCACTCACGCCCCCGAGCTCGCGTCAACGGGAAAGGATCACAGAATCGGACTCTTGGTGAGGCCCGGGTCCCGCTCCACGACGCCGTCCAGCACCTCGTCGATGGCCTGCATCAGGTCGGCGTCGAGCTTGACCCCGGCGGCCTTCACGTTCTCCTGGACCTGTTCGGGGCGGGACGCACCGATGATGGCGGAGGCGACGTTGTCGTTCTGCAGCACCCACGCGACGGCGAGCTGGGCCAGCGTCAGCCCGGCCTGATCGGCCAGAGGACGCAGTCGCTCCACGCGCGTGAGGACCTCGTCGCGGAGGAACTGCTCGACCGTCCTCGCCCCACCCTTCTGGTCGGTGGCACGCGATCCCTCGGGCGGCGGCTGGCCCGGCTTGTACTTACCGGTGAGCACACCTTGCGCGATGGGGGACCACACGATCTGGCTCATTCCCTCGCGCTCGCAGGTCGGTACGACCTGCTCCTCGATGACGCGCCACAGCATGTTGTACTGCGGCTGGTTCGACACGAACGGGATCTTCAGTTCGCGTGCGAGTGCGGCACCGCGGGCGATCTGCTCGGCACTCCACTCGGACACCCCGATGTAAAGCACCTTGCCCTGCCGCACCAGGTCGGCGAACGCCGTCATCGTCTCCTCGAGCGGCACCGTGTGGTCGAACCGGTGCGCCTGGTAGAGGTCGATGTAGTCGGTGCCGAGCCGCTTCAGCGACGCGTGGGCCGACTCCATGATGTGCTTGCGGCCGAGACCCTTGTCGTTCGGGCCTTTCGGGCCGGTCGGCCAGAAGACCTTCGTGAAGATCTCCAGGCTCTCCCTGCGCTGGCCCGCGAGGCCTCGGCCGAGGACCGACTCGGCAGCGGTGTTGGCGTAGGTGTCAGCAGTGTCGAAGGTCGTGATGCCGGCGTCGAGCGCGGCCTTGATGCATGCGTGGGCCTGCTCCTCCTCGACCTGGGAGGCGTGAGTGAGCCAGTTACCGTATGCGATTTCACTGACCGAAAGGCCGCTGCGGCCGAGACGACGAAACTCCATGGATCCAGACTAAACCCGGGTTGCTTCGCTTAACTAATGACCCGAGTGTGGGAGGGGCCCGGTTCTTCAGTCGACCTTCAAGCCGACCTTCAGTCGACGCGGTCGCCCGGCTTCACCCGCGGTTTGGGAACGCGCAGTTTACGCAGCTGGCTGGCGCGTACGAAGGCGTACCAGCCGAGCGAAGCTCCACGGATCTGTTCCTTGGGGAACTTCGCGCGGACCGCCTTGACGATGCGTCGACCGTTGAGATAGCCCTCCACGATCATGCCGAGCAGCATCACCGTGGTGAGCAACGTCGCGTACTGCTGCACCACCAGGCTCGGGATCAGCAGTGTGATGAAGACGATGATGGCCAGCGGCATGAACAGGCCGAGCACGTTGCGACGTGAGTCGACGAGGTCACGCACGTATGCCTTGACCGGACCGCGGTCCCTGGGCAACAGGTAACGCTCGTCACCGGCGAGCATGCGCTCCCGTCGTTCCCGAGCGGCGGCGCGGCGCTCCTCCTTGGTCACCGGGTTTTGTTTCCGCAGCTCGCGGCTACGCCGGATGGCTTCGCGAGTGGTGCGGGGAGGGGGCGCGACCGGGCCTCGCCGCTTGCCCTCGGCCTCCCGTCGTTTGGGCGTGGGACGCCCCTTGCCCGGGGTGTAGCCCTTGGGAAGCGACGTGTCCGCCGAGGACTCGGCGCCGTCGGCAGCAGTGCTGGTGCTGTCGGCCTCGGCCTTGGTGCTGGAACGACGCAAGAACCTCACCCCACCAGGGTATTGCAGCCCACACTGTGCATGTTCATCCGGTCGACGAATGTGACACCATGGGCGGTGGGGAACAGAACGGGTGTTCGGTGTGTTGGAGCTGATGCCCGCCTGAATCAAGACCGTGAGGGAGAGTCATGACGACCGCTGAGCAGACCGGCAACACCTCCGCCGACGCCGGCGAGGCCACGCACGGCGTCACCCTGACCGATGCGGCTGCCGCCAAGGCGAAGGCGCTCCTGGAACAAGAGGGTCGGGACGACATGCACCTGCGCATCGCCGTGCAGCCCGGTGGCTGCGCTGGTTTGCGCTACCAGCTCTTCTTCGACGAGCGCACCTTGGACGGCGACCTCTTCCGGGAGTTCGACGGCCTCCGGGTGGCGGTCGACCGGATGAGCGCTCCGTACGTCGAAGGCGCCGAGATCGACTTCGTCGACACCATCGAGAAGCAGGGCTTCACCATCGACAACCCGAATGCCGGTGGTGCCTGTGCCTGCGGTGACTCCTTCCACTGAGTCCGCGGGTTTCTCGTCACGCGATCAGTTGATTCACCGACTTCCCGGGTGATTCGTCCCACATCGGACGGGTCGCCCGGGAAGTGGTGTGTCGTGGGCATGTCCTGAAGCCTGAAGAGCTGGTAACACGGCGGTGCTCGGTGGACCCGGGCGTTCTTCCGTGCCGAGGCCTGCTCGCCCGAGGCTTATGACGTATCGCTCACCGGGACCGGTGGCCGGATACGGTCCGGTTGTCACCGGCCACCGGCGAAAGCGAAGTCGTAGGGCGCGGGCCGCGTTTCCACGTCCCGCGCCCTACGGTCCTTCAGACGGCCTCAGAGCTGCACCGGGTACTGCGGCTCGGGCACGTCGGGCTTGATGCGGTCCTCGACGAAGATGCCGTGCCACAGCATGAAGACCAGCAACGCCCACAGCCTCCTGCTGTGATCGAGCGTGCCGTTGCGGTGTTCCTCCAACATCGCGAGGATCGCGCGCTTGTCGAGCAGTTCGTCGGTCTTCGACTCGCTGATGATGCCGCGGGCCCAGTCGTACATGTCAGAGCGCAACCAGTGCCGGATCGGCACGGGGAAGCCGAGCTTACGGCGGTTGAGTACGTGGGCCGGCACGATGCCGTCCAATGCGCGACGCAACGCGAACTTCGTTGTCTCCTTGGTGATCTTCTGATCCAGCGGGATCGTCGACGCGACGCGGAACACCTCGGAGTCCAAGAACGGCACCCGCAGTTCCAGCGAGTTGGCCATCGTCACCTTGTCGGCCTTGACGAGGATGTCGCCGCGCAGCCACGTGAACAGGTCGACGTGCTGCATCCGTGCCACCGGGTCCCAACCACGGGACAGCCGGTACCACGGCGCGGTGACATCGCGGTGGCTGACGTCGTCGCGGAAAGTCCGCAAGACCGGCTTCAGCTGGTCGTCCCGGAACAGTCGGGCATTGCCGTAGTACCGCTCCTCCAGCGTCAACGCGCCGCGACGCAGCAGGTCTTTGCCACGCTTGCCCTCGGGGATCAGCGTGGAGGCCTTGCCGATGAGCTTGCGCACCCCACCGGGGACCTTCTCGAACGGCGCCAGCGACAGTGGTTCCCGGTAGATGGTGTATCCGCCGAACAGCTCGTCCGAACCCTCGCCGGACAGCACCACCTTCACGTGCTTGCGCGCCTCGCGGGCGATGAACCACAACGGCACGAGTGCGGGATCCGCCACAGGGTCGTCGAGGTACCACACGATCAGGGGCAGTGTCTCCATCATCTCCTCGGCGGAGACGGTGCGGACCACGTGCTTGACCCCGATGGCGGCGGCGGACTCGGCGGCGACGTCCACCTCGGAGTAACCTTCGCGCTCGAACCCGGTGGTGAAGGTGATCAGGTTCGGGTTGTGTTCCTTCGCCAGCGCGGCGATGGCGGTGGAGTCGATGCCACCCGACAGGAACGCGCCCACCGTGACGTCGGCGCGCATGTGCTTGGCCACCGAGTCACGCAGGACCTCGGCGATGCTTTCGTGTAGTGCGGCCACCTGAGCGGCGCCCGACACCGGCTGTGCGCGGAACTCGGGGGAGAAGTAGCGCTCCGTCTTCAGTTCCCCGCCCGGTGTGACGGTGAACGACGTGCCGGACTCGATACGCCGGATGCCCTGGTGCAAGGACTCGGGCTCGGGCACGTACTGCAGCGTCAGGTAGTGCTGCAACGCCGTGCGATCCAACTCGGGTTCCATGCCCAGTGTGGCCGCCAGCTCCAGCAGGCTCTTCTTCTCACTGGCGAAAGCGATCCCTTTAGGACCTGTCGCGTAGAACAGGGGCTTGATGCCGAACGGGTCGCGCGCACCGAACAGGACCTTGCGCTCGGAGTCCCAGATCAGGAACGCGAACATGCCACGCAGTCGGCCGACCGCTGCCGGACCGAGATGGTGATAGGCCGCGACGATCGCCTCGGTATCACCTGCTGTGGCGAATTTCGCACCGTGTTCTTTCTCCAGTTCCTCACGGAGCTCGAGGTAGTTGTAGATCTCGCCGTTGAAGTTGATGGTGTAGCGGGTGGGATTGTCTTCGGGGCCCCAGGTCAGCGGCTGGTGCGAGTGCTCGAGGTCGATGATGGCGAGCCGGTTGAAGCCATAGATGACCTGCTCGTTTGCCCAGATATCGGTCTCGTCCGGGCCGCGGTGACGCTGACACTGCAGCGCGCGGCCTACGGCGTCCTTGGCGTTCGCCGCGTCTTCCTCACTGCCACAGACCAGTCCAAGCAGGCCGCACACGCCGTCTCACACACCCTTATTTCCGTCAACATTTGAGTCGTAAGTCGCAAGTATGCCGGGGAAGGCGGTGACGCCGCCGTCCCGGGTCTCGGCTAGAGTCCCATGCGTTGCAAGGATCGGGCGAGGAGGCATCACGGAGTGGGCGTTCCAGAGCGCACCCGGGGCACACGACTAGGCAAAGCCGGCAAAGTCGCCGCGCTCGCCGCGCTCGTCGCTTTGACGGCGACCGGCTGCTCCGGTGAGGAGATTCTGCGATTCGGCTGGCCCGAGAGTGCCACGGTGGAAGCCGCGGAGATGCGCACGTTCTGGACGTGGGCGGTCATCGCTGCGCTGGCCGTCGGCGCGATCGTGTGGGGACTCATCTTCTGGTCGGCTGCGTTCCACCGGAAGAAGAAGAACTCGACCGAGGCACTGCCGAGGCAGTTCCAGTACAACGTGCCGCTGGAGCTGTTCGTGGTCGTGCTGCCGGTTGTCATGGTCTGTGTGCTGTTCTTCTTCACGGCCGTCACCGAACAGTCGGTGCTCGCCGAGGAGGAGGACCCCGACGTCGTCGTGGACGTCACGGGTTTCCAGTGGAACTGGGAGTTCTCGTACCCCGACTACCAGACTCCGGACGGACAGCCCGTGAGCACGGTCGGCAGCTCGAGCGAGATCCCGCTGCTGGTGGTCCCGGCCAACCAAGTGACTCAGTACAACCTCGAGTCCACCGACGTCATTCACTCTTTCTGGGTGCCGGAATTCCACTTCAAGCGTGACGTGTTCCCGTACCCGCGTAAGAACAACCAGGACGAGTCGTTCCAGACGACCGTCGACCGGGAAGGTGCCTTCGTCGGCCGTTGCGCCGAGCTGTGCGGCGTCTACCACGCGATGATGAACTTCGAGGTCCGCGCCCTGTCGCCGGACAAGTTCGACCGCTACATGGAGCTGCGTACTCAGAACAACCCTGAGACGGGTCAGCCGTACACCGCTGCGGAAGCACTGGCCACCATGCAGGATGAGGGTTGCGATGCGCAGCTGTGCAGCCCGGTCGCGACGACCACGTCCCCGTTCGCGACGGACCGCGTCGCGCGCACGGCGTCCGGTTGAGTCGACCACCGAGAAGTGACTCCAGCGATCGAGTAAGAAGGACACACGCTCATGAAGGTCGAAGCCCGGGTTTTCGACATCGTCGCGATCTTCGGCATCGTCATCGCGATCATCTACGCGGTGATGACCGCCATGATGACCCAGGACGGCGTTGAGCCGGTCGGCACGGTGGCGCTGCTTCTTTCAGGTGGTCTGGCGCTGCTGGTGGGCAGTTACTTTCGGTTCGTCGCTCGGCGTATCGAGCCTCGGCCGGAGGACCACGAGGACGCAGAGGTCAGCGATGGCGCAGGTGAGTTGGGATTCTTCAGCCCCGGTAGTTACTGGCCGGCCGCCGTCGCGGCTGGTTGCGCTCTGGTGAGCGTGGCCCTCGCGTTCTTCCAGGTGTGGCTGATCATCCTCAGCGGCGTCGTGCTGGTCATGATGATCGGTGGTTTGGTGTTCGAGTACCACACCGGTTCACGTCGCCACTGACGTCTGATTTCGTCTCGATCCCACACGTGCGCGGGGCACCGGAGGAACCGGTGCCCCGCACGTGCGTGTGGTCGTGTTCTCGGTGCCGCCCAAGCTCACCTCGGTAGGCGAATCCGATGGGGCTTACCGGGGAAGAGGCCCGCGAAGCCTGGCTGTGCTTGTGAAGCTGCGTGAAACAGGCTCCTGAAACGACAAGGAAGCGAGCCCTGTACGTATCGGGACTCGCTTCCTTGTCGTCTGTTCTGGGGCTTTCTGGCCGGTTTTTCAGCCCTTGTCGATCCAGCGGGCGAGCAAGTCGGCCGCAGCACCGGAATCGATGGCTGTAGCGGCTTTCTCCAGGCCCGCGCGCAGGTCTGCGGTGAGGTCGTCGGAGAAGCCCGTGTGGGCCGCCAGGGCGCCCGCTGCGTTGATGAGGACGGCGTCCCTCACCGGGCCGTGCTTGCCTTCGACGAGGTTTCTGAAGACCTCGGCGTTGGCGGCGGCGTCACCGCCCCGTAGCGCGTCCGGTTCGGACTTCGGGATCCCCAGCACCGTCGGGTCGATGGTCTCGGTGCGGATCTCGCCGCCGGCGATGATCCACGCCGTACTGGTGGTCGTGGTGGTGATTTCGTCGAGTCCGTCGTCGCCACGCACCAGCAGCACGCTGTGGCCGCGCCGGGCGTACACCTCGGCCAGCACCGGGGCCTTGTCCGGATAAGCGCAACCGATCAGTCCCGAGGTCGGCTGAGCGGGGTTGGTCAGCGGCCCCAGCATGTTGAACACGGTGGGGATGCCCAGTTCTCGTCGGGGCCCGCCCACGTGCCGCAGCGCGGGATGGAACGCGGGAGCGAAACAGAAACCGATGCCGAGCTCCTCGACACACCGCCGCACGTCGTCGGGGGTGGTCTCGATGCTGACGCCCAACGCCTCCAGGACATCGGCGGCCCCGGACTTCGACGAGGCGGCCCTGCCGCCGTGTTTGACGACGGGCGTCCCGCTGGCGGCCACCACCAGCGAGGTCATGGTGGAGATGTTGACCGAGCCCTTGCGGTCACCACCCGTGCCCACGATGTCGACGGCACGTACGTCGAGGTCGACGCGGTTGGCGTGGTGGAGCATGGCGCGCGCCATGCCGGAGATCTCGGCGGCCGTCTCGCCCTTCGCCCGCAGCGCCACCGCGAACCCCGCGATCTGGGCGGGGGTGGCTTCGCCGGACATCACCTGGTCCATGGCCCACGCCGTGGCGTCCTCGGACAGATCGACACGCTCGATGAGCTGATTGAGGACGGTTGGCCAGGTGTATTCAGGCATGTTCATCTCCGGCCGCCGACACTCCGAAGTGTTCGGCGGATCGTTCAAGAACTCACTCACGCGGGGGGTGAGTAGTGATTGTCACAGTTCGTGATTCGGACATAGCTGACCGAGCGAAGCCGACCCGACGGCCGAGTCGGCCACTCGGCCTCACTCGGCTCCACCCGGTCGAGGTCTGTCTTCGATGTTCAGCCGTTGACGGCGGGCACGCGCTGGGTCCGCAGTACGTCCGCAACGGTCTCGGCCGCGGTCAGCGGGTCGAGAGGGTGCACCAGGACGGCATCGGCCTGCGACCAGGTGGCGAGCCATCGGTCATCCTTGCGGCGCACAGCTACCACGATAGGCGGACAGCCGGCGAGTTCGTGCTTGAGCTGCCGAGTGAGACCAATACCACCGGTGGGCTGCGCCTCACCGTCGAAGATGGCGAGATCAATCTCACCGGAGTCCATCTCGGTCAACACCTCGGCCACGCCCGCGGCTTCGACATAGGTGACTTTGCCCAGGTCAGCGGCCGGTCGTCGGCCGACTGCGTTGATGATCGAGTCGCGCACCTCGCTCCTGTGGCTGAAAACAAGGACCTTCTTCGCTCGCTCGGTCATCCTCGCGTCCTTTGCGCCTCGACGATGGTGACGAGGTTCATGCTAGCTGGCCTACGCCCCCGATACCCAGCGGGTTCGTCTCCTTTTCGGTAGCGTTTTCCCTTCGTGCACGACCGTCCGTAGGACCCGAGCTGCAGGGCTAGGTCGAGGGGAGACATAATGCGAGCCGTGACAACGGCAGCTCCTTCCATCAGCCAGCGAGTGCACTCGCTCAACCGGCCGAACATGGTCAGCGTCGGCACGATCGTGTGGCTGTCCAGCGAGCTCATGTTCTTCGCTGGGCTGTTCGCCATGTTCTTCACGGTCAAGGCCCAGAACGACACCGGCATGTGGCCGCCCTTGAACCCGGTGACCGGGGAACAGATTCATCTGAGTCTGGGGCAGGCGCTGCCGTTCACGCTCATCCTGGTGGCGTCGTCGTTCACCTGTCAGTTGGGCGTGTTCGCCGCCGAGCGTGGTGACGTGTTCGGACTGCGCCGCTGGTACCTGTTGACCCTGCTCATGGGGACGGTGTTCGTCTGTGGTCAGGCCTGGGAATACACCCTCCTGATCAGTGAGGGCGTGACGATGCCCTCCGGTGCTTACGGCACGGCCTTCTTCATGACCACCGGCTTCCACGGGATGCACGTCATCGGTGGTCTGATCGCGTTCGTGCTCGTGCTCATAAGAACGAAGATGAGCAAGTTCACGCCAGCGCAGGCGACTACGGCGATCGTCGTCTCCTACTACTGGCACTTCGTCGACGTCGTGTGGGTCGGCATGTTCGCGGTGATCTACCTCATTCCCTGACCTCGAAGCTTTCGGCCGAACTGACAGCAAGGGTTGCCACAGAAGATGTTCTTCATGAAGAAGCGCGGCACTGCCGAGGAGAGGCGGGCGGGCCGTGGCACGAAATTCCGTCGCCGGATGGCGGGCGCGATGGCGCTGGGTGTCGCGTTGTTGAGTGCGGGCGGTCTCTACGCGGTGTTCGCACCGGAGCCGCAGGCCGCGCAGGCGCAGGAGGATCCTGCGCTGATCCGCAAGGGCGAAGAGGTCTACAACAACACCTGCATCAGCTGCCACGGCGAGAACCTCCAGGGTGTGGAGGGCCGTGGGCCGAGCCTGATCGGGGTCGGCGAGGCGTCCGTGTACTTCCAGACCGCCAGCGGTCGGATGCCGATGGTGCGGCAGGAAGCGCAGGCGCTGCGTAAGCCTCCGCGGCTGTCTCCTGAGGAGATCGACGCGCTGGGTGCCTACATCCAGGCCAACGGCGGTGGTCCTCAGCGCCCCGAGGAAAGCGGTGCTGAGCTGCGCGGGTCCAACCCCGCGAGAGGTGCGGAACTGTTCCGGTTGAACTGTGCGTCGTGCCACAACTTCACCGGTCAGGGCGGAGCGCTCTCGGCGGGCAAGTTCGCGCCGGAGCTCGCACCCGCCTCCGAGGAAGAGATCTACACCGCGATGCAGACCGGTCCGCAGAACATGCCGAAGTTCTCCGACCGCCAGCTCTCCCCGGAGGAGAAGCGGGACATTGTCGCCTACGTGAAGTCGGTTTCCGATGGCAACAACGCGCCCGGAGGTAACGGACTCGGAGGACTCGGCCCCGCCTCGGAAGGCATGATCGCCTGGGTCGTCGGTATCGGAGTGCTGGTCGGCGCGACCATGTGGATCGGATCGAGGGCGTAGGACATGGGCACGCCAGGCGAACCACTGTGGCGTTTTGCCGGGAAGGCCAACGGTAAAGGGCTTAAGCCCTGCACGTGGAGCACAGCGAGGCAGGTTCACACAGCATGAGTAGCGGTAACGGGCCGGAGCAGCGGCCGAGCGAGGAAGAGCTCGCGGCCATGAGCCGTGACGAACTCGTCCGGCTCGGCGCGAAGCTGGACGGGGTCGAGATCGTCAACTACCCCGATCCGTGGCCGGTCAAGGGCACCAGGGCCGAGAAGCGCGCCCAGCGCGCGGTGACGTTGTGGTTCGTCCTCGCCATCCTGGCGGGGCTTGCATTCCTGGCCGCGTTGATCTGGTGGCCGTCGGAATACCGGCCTCCGGAGGACGAGCAGGGGCACTTCTGGTACAGCCTCTACACACCGATGCTCGGCATCACGCTGGGTGTGTCGGTGCTTGCATTGGCGATCGGTGCCTTGCTTTACACGAAGCGGTTCGTCCCGGACGAGCTCGCTGTGCAAGAGCGCTCCGACAACATGGGCAAGGGTTCGGCCGAGATCGACCGCAAGACGATCGTGGCTCAGCTGGCCGACGCCGGCGAGCGCAGCACCATCGGGCGCCGGTCGATGATCAAGCGCACGGCCGGTTTGGGGGCCGGTGTCCTGGGTCTGGGCACAGTGGTGTTGCCGCTGGCCGGATTCGTGAAGGACCCGTGGAAGAACCCGGAGAGCGAGGACTCGCTCGCCCACACCGCCTGGAAGCCGCGGTATCCGGGTGAGATCGTCTACCTCCGACGCAACACAGGTGACCCGCAGGAGATCTCCCTGGTTCGTCCGGAGGACCTCGACGCGGGCGGTATGGAGACCGTCTTCCCCTTCCGTGAGTCCGAACGCGACGACCCGCACGCGCTGTCGGCCGCGCTCAAGCGTTCCGACAGCCCTGTGATGTTGATCCGGCTGCGTCCCGAGGACGCTGAGCAGGTGGTCAAGCGCAAGGGCCAGGAGGACTTCAACTACGGCGCCTACTACGCCTACTCCAAGGTCTGCACGCACGTGGGTTGCCCCACGTCGCTGTACGAGCAGCAGACCAACCGGGCGCTGTGTCCGTGCCACCAGTCGCAGTTCGACATCCTGCAGTACGCGAAGCCGGTGTTCGGCCCGGCGACGCGTGCGCTGCCGCAGCTGCCCATCACGGTGCACACTGACGGGTATTTCATCGCTCGGCACGACTTCATCGAGCCGATCGGTCCGGGTTACTGGGAGCGCAAGTCATGAGCTCACTCACTACGCCGACGAAGGGCTCCGGCTTGCTGGCCAAGCGGGTCGCTGAGGCCGCGAACAACGCTGACCAGCGTTATCACTTGGCCCAGGGGTTGCGGCGCCAGCTGAACAAGGTGTTCCCGACCCACTGGTCGTTCCTGCTCGGTGAGCTGGCCCTTTACAGCTTCATCATCCTGATCCTGTCGGGTATCTACCTGACGTTGTTCTTCGACCCCTCGATGGCCGAGGTCGTGTACGACGGTCCGTACAAGAACCTCCAGGGCATCGAGATGTCGCGGGCGCTCGAGTCCACCTTGGAGATCTCGTTCGAGATCCGCGGTGGTCTGTTCATCCGGCAGATGCACCACTGGGCGGCGTTGATCTTCGTCGCCGCGATGTTCGTGCACATGTTCCGGGTGTTCTTCACCGGCGCCTTCCGCAGGCCGCGCGAGGCGAACTGGGTCATCGGCGCGCTGCTGCTGATCCTGGGTATGTTCGAGGGCTTCTTCGGCTACTCGCTGCCGGACGACCTGCTGTCCGGTACCGGTGTCCGGGCGACGCTGTCGGGCATCGTGCTCTCGGTGCCGGTGATCGGTACGTGGCTGCACTGGGCCCTGTTCGGTGGCGAGTTCCCGGGCACGCTGATTGTGCCCAGGATGTACGCCCTGCATATCCTGATCGTCCCGGGCATCATGCTGGCGCTGGTGGCTGTCCACCTCGCGCTGGTGTGGTACCAGAAGCACACGCAGTTCCCCGGTGTGCGCCGCAAGGAGACCAACGTGGTCGGCGTGCGCATCATGCCGGTGTTCGCGCTCAAGGCCGGCTTCTGGTTCGCCTTGGTGACCGGCTTCATCGCGCTGATGTCGGGTCTGTTCCAGATCAACGCGGTGTGGCATATCGGCCCGTACAACCCGTCGCAAGTGTCGGCGGGATCTCAGCCCGACTGGTATCTGGCCTGGGCCGACGGCATCCTACGTATCTATCCGGCGTGGGAGCTGTATCTGGGCAACTACACGGTGCCGCCGGTGTTCTTCGCCGGTGCCATCGGTATGGGCATCCTGTTCGCGCTACTGATCGGGTATCCGTTCATCGAGCGCAAGTTCTCGAAGGACACCGCGCATCACAACCTGCTGCAGCGTCCGCGTGACGCACCGGTGAGGACCAGCCTCGGTGTCATGGCCCTGACGTTCTTCATGGTGTTGGAGATCTCCGGGTTCAACGACATCGTCGCGTTCAAGTACGACATCTCACTGAACGCGATGACGTGGGCGGGCCGCATCGGGTTGTTGATCCTGCCGCCGCTGGCCTACTACATCACCTACCGGATCTGCCTGGGCCTGCAGCGGTCCGACCGGGAGGTGCTGGAGCACGGCGTCGAGACCGGCATCATCAAGCGCCTGCCGCACGGTGAGTTCATCGAGGTCCACCAGCCGCTCGGCCCGGTGGACGAGCACGGCCACCCGATTCCGCTGGAATACCAGGGTGCGCCGGTGCCGAAGAAGATGAACGAGCTCGGTTCGGCGGGGCAGCCGGTGTCCGGTTCGATGCTGACCCCGGACCCGCCGGAGGAAGCGGCGGCCCTGGAGCGCGCCAGGGCGGAGCAAGGCGATTACCCCGGGGGCGGCGAGCTGGAAGCGCCGCAGCCCGAGGAGGCCAGTTCGCCGAGCGAACGCTAGGCACCGAAGCCGACGAAGAAAGCCCCGGCACCGCGAGGCGTGGTGCCGGGGCTTTCTTCGTGTTCGCTTGCCGAGCGGGAGGCGCCGTCCA